>JASGEU010000017.1:0-14121 GCA_047606065.1 Mobilitalea sp. | reverse complement strand
TTATTGATACAGGCGACAGTACATCACTTAACAGCTATGAAGTTGAAGAACATAACGGAGAACGGTATATGTTTATTCAAAATAAATCCTATTACTATCGCCGCGGTGGAAAACCAACGATACTTGTGTTACACCAGCTGGATGACAAGGTTTACACAAGACAGGGTATAGCTAGACAAGATAATGTTGATATGCCTTTTGTAAATGATGAAACTATTTTAGGAAAATGGAGAGCTATCTGTTTTCTACGAACATTAGAAGAATTTGATCCTACTATAAGTGACAGTAGAAGTCTGTATTTCAAAGAAATCGAATTCTTTAAGAACGGTAAGTGTACCAGTGTTTATGGCGATGAAATCATCTCCGGTGATGATATGCAGGTTTGGACAAAGGGTTATGTCCTTAGAAAATGGAATAAATCAGCTTGTACATATGAAATACGAAATGAAAACAACGCAGAATATCTCATTATGGAATGGAAAAGTGGCGATTATCGTTGGGGCGGTTTCGATACCGACTATTATGTTTTTGTTAGGGAACGGAATTAACAGTGACTTATCAATGTAGGGATTAGGCGGCTTTTTGCTGCCTTTTCTTTATAAACAATACATTAAAATTTGCTCAATTAGAATTTTGGCCCAAATAAAGTGGGTTAAAATTGGGTTAAACCACAAAAAAAGACCTTCCGAGAAACCCCGGAAAGTCTTGATTTTCAATTATTCAGCTGCAGAAATGATTTCTTTTTTATTGTAAGAACCACAAGCCTTACATACTCTATGAGGAACCATAAGCTCTCCACACTTGCTGCACTTAACTAAGTTAGGAGCAGTCATCTTCCAGTTAGCTCTACGGCTGTCTCTTCTTGCCTTTGAATGTTTACCCTTAGGACAAATTGACATTGTCTCACACCTCCTTAAAGTTGTTAAATATATCACGGATTACTGACATTCTAGGATCATAAACTGTCACATCACAGTCACAGGATTTCTCATTCAAATTCGTTCCGCAGTTCTTGCAAAGACCTTTGCAATCTTCGTTACATAAAAGTTTCATGGGAAATTCCATTAAAATTTCGTCACTAATTAATGTGTCTACATCCAGATTGTATCCAATAATATAATTTGTTTCATCCAGACCTTCTGCACGTTGTTCTTCCGTTAAATTGAAATCAACTTCCTTCTGGAAGTTAATATCCATAGGATAAATCAATTCCTTCAAACATCTGCCGCAGAATAGGTTCAGAGAAATATTCGTACTGCCCTCAATCATAACAGTCTTGTTGCCCAAGTTCGTTATGGTGAGGTTAACCGGTTCCTTATGAACGAATTCATAAGAATCGCCCTGGTATTCAAACCGCTCCAACTCAATGGGGGCTTCAATCCGTGCCACCTTATCCTTCGTAGTCATTATTTCTGACAAAGATATTAGCATGTTAAATCACTCCGAATATTCACTGATGATTAAGAACTCGTCTACGAATTCTTTACGCACTTCTTGTATTATACCTACTGACCAAATATTTGTCAATGACAAAATCAGATTATTGATAATATATTACCGAGATTCCATTTGCTGGAGATTACAGTAAAGCAACGGTTTCTCTTGCAATAGTTAACTCTTCATTCGTAGGAATGATGCAAACCTTAGTTCTTGACTCAGGTGTTGTAAGCATTACTTCCTGACCTCTGATCTTGTTCTTCTCTTTATCAATTGTTACACCAAGGTAACCAAAATATTCACAAACCCACTCTCTTACCTTCCAGTCGTTTTCACCAACGCCTGCAGTAAATGCGATTGCATCCACACCGTTCATAGCAGCTACATAGCTGCCAATATATTTTGCAACACGGTAACAGAATACGTCGAAAGCAACAATCGCTTTTTTATTTCCCTGATCCATTGCATCGTTAATATCACGGAAGTCGCTGGATACTTCTGACATACCTTGTACGCCAGACTCTTTATTAAGAAGGTTCATAATCTGATCAAGAGTTTTATTCTCTTTCTTAGCAATAAACTCTATGATGGAAGGATCGATAGAACCGCTTCTGGTTCCCATTACAAGACCTGCAAGAGGTGTGAAGCCCATTGTAGTATCAATGGATTTACCATTCTCAACAGCGGTAATACTTGCACCATTTCCAAGGTGACAAACAATAATTTTGGAGTTATTGATATCTAAACCAGCAAACTCAGCACAACGTTTGGATACAAAGCTATGGCTGGTTCCGTGAAAACCATATTTACGAATCTTATATTTATCATAGTATTCGTTAGGAATACCGTATAAATATGCTTTTGGAGGCATTGTCTGATGGAAAGCGGTATCAAATACAGCTACCATAGGAACTCCTGGCATCAGATTCGCACAAGCACGAATACCAATTAGATTCGCAGGATTATGAAGAGGTGCAAGATCATTACACTCTTCAATTGCCTGGATTACTTCATCCGTAATAATAGTAGATGCTGCAAATTTCTCACCACCATGTACAACCCTATGACCAACTGAACTGATTTCATCAAGTGACGAAATAACGCCATGCTCAGCGTTTGTTAACGCCTCAAGTACCATACGGATTGCTACTTCATGATTGTTCATCTCGGTTGTTTCAATAACAACCTTATCTTTTCCCGCTGGAGTATGTTTTAAGTGACTAACTTCCTGACCAATTCTTTCACAGATACCAACAGCCAATGCCTTTTCTGACTCTGAATCAATAAGCTGATACTTTAAGGATGAGCTACCGCAATTAATAACTAATACTTTCATTTTATTATACCTCTTTCTTTATTTAATATGAGATAAATTATCTTAAGTCCAGATAACTAAGTTACTTTGTATGCCTTTACATTGCTAAGACTGTGAATCAAATCCCTTTGGGAAACAGCTTCGTTTCCAAAATGACTTCAATCACAGTCCTTTATTCACAACAAGTGAAGTTCTTGCTCCTCTTGCTTTTAATTATCCTATGCTTTACCGCCTGTCTTAGTTAAAGGCAGCTTGTACAGCAGTAATTGCAATTACACCCACAATATCATCTGCTGAACAGCCTCTTGATAAGTCATTTACAGGCTTAGCGATACCCTGTGTTACAGGTCCGTATGCTTCTGCTTTTGCTAATCTTTGAGCTAATTTGTAACCGATATTACCGGCATCAAGGTCAGGGAAGACTAATACATTTGCCTTACCAGCGATATCACTGCCAGGAGCCTTAGAAGCACCAACACTTGGTACAATCGCTGCATCCAACTGGTATTCTCCATCTATTTTATAATTAGGATATAATTCTTTTGCTATCCTTGTTGCTTCAAGTACCTTATCAACATCCGGATGTGCTGCACTTCCTTTTGTAGAATGAGATAACATTGCTACAAGTGGTTCTTTACCTACCAGAGATTCAAAACTCTTAGCACTGCTGCCTGCAATTGCTGCAAGTTCTTCTGCACTAGGATTTTGTACTAAACCACAATCCGAGAAAATGAAGGTTCCCTGATCACCAAAATCACAATTTGGTACTACAATAATGAAGAAAGAAGATACCAATTTTGTACCAGGTGCAGTCTTTAATATCTGTAAGGAAGGACGGAGCGTATCAGCAGTGGAATGAACAGCACCGGAAACCATACCGTCAGCATCTCCTGCCTTCACCATGGTTACTCCAAAGTAAGGATAATCCTTTGTTAAGATCTCCTTTGCCTGCTCAGGAGTCATACCCTTGCTCTTTCTAACCTCAACAAGTAAATCAACATATCCCTGAAGCTTGTCTGTATTATTTGGATCAATAATCGTTGCCTTTGATAAGTCCAGGCCTTCTGCCTTCTTAGCAATTTCATCCTCATTACCAATTAATACAATGTTTGCTACGCCTTCAGCCAGAATTCTGCTTGCAGCTTCCAAAGTTCTACGATCTTCGGTCTCAGGCAATACAATTGTTTTCATGTTCTGCTTGGCTCTCTCTTTGATTCCATCAATAAAACTCATGATGTTTTTCCTCCCTTAACAATGAAAAATAATATATACTTTTAGAATATTAAATCAATACCCTTTATTATAAGACAATTTAATAATTGATACAAGTATAAATTGTAGAAAAAAGTAGGATTATTTCGTATATTTCTTGAGCAAAAGTAACAATCCCTTAATTAATACTAACTCAGCAGTTTTATTGCATTTTTTTACAAATATTTTTATTAACCCTTCGCAAGTGTTTTATAACACATAATTGACGCTAACAATTTAAGATGATATATTGAAAAGTACAGCAATTAGCTATTTCATTTATGTAAAATCATTGTTTTTAAGTTAAAATTATTTAATAACTCCTACAAATAGTAAGAAATGAGGTCGTCCATTCATATATGAAGGTATTGGGTTTAATAACAGAATATAACCCGTTTCACAACGGACACAAATATCATATAGAAGAAGCAAAACGAATTACAAATGCCGATTATGTCATTGCCGTAATGAGCGGAAATTTCGTTCAAAGAGGTGCCCCTGCTGTCATTAATAAGTATACCCGAACTGCTATGGCTTTAAACAATGGGATAGACCTGGTACTCGAACTTCCCGTCTGTTATGCCACCGCCAGTGCAGAATATTTTTCCCATGGCGCAGTGGACTTGCTTAATAAATTGGGTGTGGTGGATGCCATCTGTTTTGGCAGTGAGTGTGGTGACATCGAATTAATTAAGGAGACTGCTGAATATTTAATACAAGCTCCTGCCTCTTTTCATGTCGCATTGCAAAAATCACTGAAAGAAGGTATGACTTATCCGGCTGCCAGAACAAAAGCCTATTTAGATACCATGCAAGAAGTTTCTACAGATAAAAAAGAAGCAATTACTTCTCTGCTCTTAGAACCTAACAATATTCTTGGAGTTGAATATGTAAAGGCACTCCATCGACTTGGTTCTGGCATAACTCCATATACAATTAAGCGTTTATCTGCTCATTATCATGATGATATGCTATCTGAAGAGCACAAATCTTCTATAAGCTCCGCAACTGCTATTCGCAGAGCGATATTTGAGAAGGATTCTGCAGCGGATTATTTTGAATTAATGAAACAGAGTGTCCCAGAAGATGTTTATCAAATGCTTTTAGATAGCTACGATAGAGGTTATCCCATCTCGGAGGAGGATTTTGCAGCATCTATAAAATATAAGTTATTGATGACCAGTCGAGAGAACTTACCTGAATATTTGGATCTTACACCAGATCTTTCAGATCGTATAAAAAAGCTCTCTCCTTACCCCAAGCAAATCTCTGAACTTGCTCAATCAATAAAGACGAGAAATGTAACCTTAACCAGAATAAATCGTGCATTGGTTCATTTACTATTGGATATTAAAAAGAAGGACTTTGACGAGTATAATGCAGAAGGTTATAACCGATATGCACGAGTTCTTGGTCTTCGCCCGGAATCTTCCATATTATTACGTAACATTGAAGAAAGTGGTACCATACCCATTATAACAAAGGTCTCTAAAGCTTATGAAGTACTGGATGAACTTGCTATGAAAATGCTTCATAAAGATATTCTTGCAACAGACTTGTACAATCAAGTCGTGAATGATAAGTTTAAAGTTCTTTTACCTAATGAATATCAACGGGGTATCGTAATTAAACCGTAAACACAAATCATTTCACTTGTCATGAATAGAAAAAACTCCCCTTATATCAGATAGATACCTAAATGGACTATCTTCCTCAAGGGGAGTTTTTCATTTCACACAAATAAAGTGCCTTATAATAAATCCTACTTTAAATTTTTATTCCTTATTATTTCCACTGGTTTCTTCTTTGCAGTCTTTTTAGCCTCAGCCAAATCAAAATTTTCCTGCACTCGGTATCTTACAATTTCTTTTATAAGCTCAAAAGGAATTGGTTCCTCCATTGGAAACTGAATTGCACCTTTGGAAGTGATATAACCTGTAAGTTTATCTTTGAATACCTCAACTCCACTGGGACTTGGATAAAACCCAATATGCTTTTTAAAGGCAGCAAAATGTACCAGATTACCGTGATAATCAAAGGTAGCCATCCCCCAGCTTATCTTTTCCTTTGCTTCAGGAGCACATTCCTGAATTACATTTCGAAGTGCGTTAAGCTTCTCCTGAATTTCTGGAGAAAATTGAGCAATATATTGGTCAATGGTATGAATGCTTTTGTTTTCTTCCATACTGTTCTTTTCCTCTCTAACTCTTGTAGTTAACTGTATAACGCAACTATGTTTGCAGCATTGTATCTTAGGCAAGAAGTTCTTCCATCTGGTCTAATAATTCGGCAAATAATTGAAGAGCTTGATTCACCGGTTCTTTAGTACTCATGTCAACTCCTGCTCCCTTTAGCAAATCAATCGGATGCTTTGAACTGCCGCCGCTTAAGAAATTAAGGTAATCTTCGACTGCAGGAGCACCTTCATTTAATATTCTTCTTGATAACGCAATTGCTGCTGAGTAACCAGTTGCATATTGATATACATAAAATGCATTATAGAAATGTGGTATTCTTGACCATTCCATATCTATTTCTGGATCAATAACAATATCATCACCAAAATACTTAATATTTAAATCACGATATACCTTGCACAATGTTTCAGCAGTTAAGCTTTCTCCATCTTCCACCATTTTATGGGTTATCATCTCAAACTCTGCGAACATTGTCTGACGATATAAGGTTCCTTTAAATTTATCTAAGAAATGATTAATTAAATATGCCTTTTCCTTTTTATCCGTTGTCTTCTTTAACATATAGTCAATGAGAAGCGATTCATTACAGGTTGATGCAACCTCTGCTACGAAAATCTTATAACCGGCATAAATATATGGCTGCGTCCTGTCTGACAAATAACTATGGATTGCATGACCCATCTCATGAGCAAGGGTAAATACATTGTCAAGAGTTTCATTATAGTTTAGGAGTACATAAGGGTGAGTTCCATATGCTCCCCAGGAATAAGCACCGCTTCGTTTGTTTTCATTCTCGTAAACATCGATCCATCTGTTATTGTAACCCTCGTTTAAAATCTTCTGATACTCTTCGCCAAGTGGCTCTAGCCCTTTTGCTACAATCTCCTTAGCCTCTTCAAAAGGTACCTCCATCTTTGCATCTGCAACTAGCGGAGTGTAGATATCATACATGTGTAATTCATCAACTCCAAGCAATTTCTTGCGAAGTTTGACATAACGGTGCATTAATCCCATATTATCATGCACTGCGGCAATTAAATTCGTATAAACCTCTACTGGGATATTACCGGCATCCAATGCTTTTGCTAAAGTGGACGGATACTTTCTTGCCTTTGCAAAGAATACTTCCTGCTTCACATTGCTGCTAAAAGCTGCTGCTAAAGTATTACGATAGCTTTGATAGGTTGCATATAGACCCTGAAAAGTATCCTTTCTTACTCTACGGTCTGGACTATCCATAAACTTTGCATAACGTCCATGTGTAATTTGAACATCCTCACCATCTTCATCCTTAATGGTTGGGAATTTAATGTCTGCATTATTAAACATGGTGAAAATGTTACTTGGTGCTTCTGCAATCTCTCCCGCATCCGCAAGTAACTCTTCCATCTCCGGTGAAAGGATGTGTGATCTGCGGCGTAAAATATCTTTTAAATAAAAATCATATACTTTAAGCTCTTCCACTTCACTTCTAAATTCAGTGATGACCTCTTCTGGAATTGTTAATATTTCGGGGGTAGCAAAGGAAAGTGCGCTGCTAACCTGCACCATAAGAGCGCCTGCTTTATTAGATAAATCCTGATAGGTTGAATTTGCAGTATCTTCATGATATTTCTGATTAGAATAAACATACACTCTCTCTGTCAGCATACTTATTTCATCCGTCACTTGAAGAAAATTTAGTAACAAGTCTGCTGATTTTGATAGTCTTCCCTGATATTGCGTCGCTGTTGGCAGTAATTCTTTAATCTTATCATATTCTGCCTGCCATTCTGTATCGTTTTTATAAAGATCTTCAATTGCCCAGGTATGCTTCTTTTCTACTTCACTTCTTTTTAATATTGCTTTATTATGTGCCATAATAAATCTCCTTTCAATATTACATCCTAGTCAGATAATAAGTATATCTATATTCAAAATTTCTCTAACCAATTAACTTGGCTGAACTGTTAAGAATATTTTACCACTTCTTTCAATAAATTATAATAAACTTGTGTCTTGTCTACAAGGAGAATTTAATGATTTTACGAAAAATATCAATTACCCGCATAGTAAAAGGCTTGCTCCTCCTCTTCTTAGTCTCTATGCTGGTATTTTCAGAGACTGCTATTCGTGGAGCTAGAGAAGGTTTATTACTGTGGTTCCAGCATGTATTACCTACTCTACTCCCCTTTATCATTGTATCAAATCTGATTATCCGCTTAAATCTATCAAAACAAATTAGCAGCCTATTCCACCCGGTTCTAGGAAGATTGCTTCGTTTAAGCAAGGAAGGCTGCTATCCTATCGTTATAGGCTTTTTATCCGGTATTCCAATGGGTGGTAAAACAAGCGCAGACCTGGTTATGGAACAAAGAATTTCAAAAAATGAAGGACAATTTCTGCTAACCCTCTGTAATAATGCCAGTCCGATGTTTATTATTGGTTATATATCAGTTACCCAGTTAAAGCTTCCCCATATAAAATATGCCCTATTCGTTATTATTTATGGCTCTGTAATTCTTGGTGCTTTGTTTTGCAGAAATTTATTTTTTCGATTAAAATCTGCAGAAAGGAATACCTATATGCCCTCCCTGACAGTAAAAACCAGCGAGTACAGCAAACGATTTTCCTTTCAAATGGTTGATAACTCCATCATGAATGGTTTTGAAATTATTACACGCATTGGCGGCTATATCATATTGTTTTCCATCTTGGCTTATATGATTAAAGAAATTAATATAATTCCCGATATCTTTAAAGCATGTCTCATGGGTGTGTTTGAAATAACGACTGGAATCAGTCAAATAAGTTCCAGTACTATGTCTAATGAATTAAAAATAGTCCTAATTACTGTAATTACTACCTTTGGCGGCTTTTCTGGTATTGCCCAAACCAAAAGTGTATTACAAGAATCAGGACTATCGATTCATTCCTATTTTATTGTTAAATTAATTAGCTCCATTATTGCTTTTCTAATGGCTACTGTGTATGTAAGATTTTTCTTTCCGCATTAACTTATTGAATATCCTGCATGAAGGTATTTTCATCAAAATCAAAATCCTCGTCGTCTGAATAGGTTTGATTTACCTCATAATTAACTTGTGCTTGATTTTGAGGATAAAGTTGCTCGTTAAGCTCTCTCTTATTATTGCTTACCACATCAAGATTAGCCTTTAATGTACCAATAAATGAGTCATATTTTGAAACAGCGGTTTCATAGGCAGTTGCCAATACCCGTTCTACTTCTCCTAACATTTCATTGGAGTAAGCCAGGGCACTTGCTCTAATCTGATCCGCTTCTTCGGATGCCTCTCTATGCAATCGTTCTGCTTCTTCCGATGCCTGTGTAATCATTTCATTTGCCTGATAATAAGCTTGCTGCATGATTTCATGCTCATTTAAAAGCTCTTTGGCCTTATCCCTGGTCTGACGGATAATAACCTCTCCCTTTTCTTCTGCATCAGCAATAATAGCGTCTCTATTTGCGATTATTTTCTGATAACGTTTAATTTCATCCGGTGTTCGAAGTCTAAGCTCGTCCAACAAATCATACAATTCGTCCTTAGGTACTATTACCTTTGTGCTTGACAATGGCTGCATTCTGCAACTTTCAACAAATTCATATATATCCTCGATTAACTGCTCAATTCTGCTTGCTCCCATATCAGACACTCCTTATCAATTTATATTTATCAAAGATTGCTTGTTGGACACATTCCGGAACAAATTGTCCAATGTCTCCTCCAAAAGATGCAATTTCTTTTACCGCACTGGAGCTTAGAAAGGAATACTCCACGCTGGTGGTAAAGAATACTGTATCAATCTCAGTATTTAACCTGTGATTCATCTGTGCAATTTGCAATTCATAATCAAAATCTGTAATTGCACGTAGACCTCTTACAATAATGGTTGCATCTTTCTTCTTGGCATAATCAATGAGCAAACCATCAAAATCTTCAACCTCAATCGGAGGCAAATTAGTGTGTTCCCTTAAAACCCGTTCAATGAGTTCAACCCGCTCTGTTGATGTAAAAAGTGGCTTCTTCGCATTGTTTTTGAGAACTCCGATAATCAGTTTATCAACTAAACCGGAAGCACGTACTATAATGTCCAGATGTCCTAATGTAATTGGGTCAAAGCTGCCGGGATAGATACCGATTTTCATATACCCCTCCATCTTACTATAGAACATGTATTATTTACTTTAATTCAATAAATACATGTTGATTTGTTTTATATTCTTTTTTCTTGAAAATCCGAAATCTCGTATCCTCAAGATAGTCAAATTCTGTTTTTAATGAGGCTTCTACCACGATAATCGTATCGCAATATATAATATTGGAACTCTGCAGTGCTAATAAAACCTCTTTTTCCAACTGTTGATTATAAGGAGGATCCATGAATATAACATCAAAAACCTTTCCCCGAATCTCCAAATTACGAATAGCTTCAACAGCATTGTTCGCTAAGACATCTGCTCCCTCCACTAACCTTGTAGTCTGCAAATTAGCTTTAATACAATCCAGAGCTATTTTATTATTTTCTACTAAGGCAGCATATTTTGCACCTCGTGAAAGGGCTTCAATACCTATTGCCCCACTTCCGGAGAAAAGATCAAGAAAGTCAGAATCAGCCAGATATGGATTTAAAATGTTAAATAACGTCTCTTTCGTTTTATCCGTTGTTGGTCTGGTCTCAAAGCCTTCCGGTGTCTTTAGCTGTAATCTTCTGGCTTTACCCGCTATCACTCTCATACTTATCTCCATAAATCTTATAATAACTAACATTAATATTAATTAGATTATAAATAATTGTCAACTTGTTTTACCTTTAGTTTATCTTATCCTACAAAAGATTTCAATAGAGAATTTGTAACCAATCAGAACCAAATAGAATAATTAATAAATAATCCGTGAAAGCTCGCTTTCAAAGGATAATTATTAATTATTCATGTTTGGCGAGAGCCAAACAGCTAGGAAACCGCAGGTTTTCTAGCTTGGTTCTGAACGATTAAGCTGCATTATCTATGAAAGCTCGCTTTCAAAGGAAAATTTATTAAATATTCATGTTTGGCGAGAGCCAAACAGCTAGGAAACCGCAGGTTTTCTAGCTTGGTTCTAAATGATTAAGCTGCATTATCTATGAAAGCTTGCTTTCAAAGGATTATTTATTAAATATTCATATTTGGCGAGAGCTTTTATCACAAAACTTAAGGACGTGCCATTTGACACGTCCTTAAAAGTTTTAGCTATATTTGTTATTTACCAGCTATTCTGTTTTCGTAGTCCTGAATCATCTTCTTAACCATATATCCACCAACGGAACCATTCTGTTTGGATGTTAAATCTCCATTGTAACCTTGTTTTAAAGGTACTCCGATTTCGTTAGCTACCTCATACTTAAAACGATTTAATGCTTCTTTTGCTTCAGGTACTGTTGAACTATTTCTTGCCATATAAACATCCTCCATTTCATATTTTGAATATTGTCCAAAATAGTTTGTGTTGTTGTTTACTCCCCAATGAAATACTATATTTTATATTCCATTAAGTTGTTACGATAATATTATGTGTAAAATGAACGATATTACTCATGAAAATAATTCTTTTTTCTATGAAAATACAGGAAATTTTACATAAATTATCTTGTGGCCTTCAGAAATAGCTATTTTATTTTTTAATTTATAATAGGAAGATATGATTTAATTTTTTGAAAAATAAGCATAGTACTTGTAAAATCAGATGCAGTACAAGTATTTCCTATCTGTCCGCCATCTCTGTATAAGACCGATGCTTCGCAACACACTTATACGCTGGACGAATGATTTTACCTGCATTATTAAGCTCTTCTAAACGATGTGCGCTCCAACCTGTGATTCTCGCAATTGCAAAAATAGGTGTATATAGCTCTTTTGGAAGATCCAGCATGTGATAAACAAAACCACTGTAGAAATCGACATTTGCACTAACACCTTTGTACATCTTTCTTTCTCTTGCAATAATCTCAGGTGCCAGACGCTCTACCATTTCATATAAGCCAAATTCCTTCTGCATGCCTTTTTCATCAGATAAGCTTTTAACATATTGCTTAAACACATTGGCTCTAGGATCGGACAAGGAATAAACCGCATGTCCCATACCATAAATCAGTCCAGATTTATCAAAAGCTTTTTTATTTAAAAGATCAGCCAGATAGGTACTAACTTCCTCTTCATCTGTCCAGTCCTTAATATTTTCTTTCATATCATCAAACATTTGCATAACTTTAATGTTAGCACCACCATGCTTGGGTCCTTTTAAGGAACCAAGAGATGCAGCAACCGAGGAATAAGTATCTGTTGCTGAAGAAGTTACGACATGTGTGGTAAAGGTCGAGTTATTACCGCCACCATGCTCTGCATGCAGCACAAGCGCGATATCTAAAATCTTAGCCTCAAGTTCTGTATACTTCATATTAGGCCGAAGCATATAAAGAATATTCTCCGCTGTAGATAATCCTGGCTTTGGAGGATGAATTACAAGACTTTTACCATAATGATAATGATTGTAGGCCTGAAATCCGTAAACAGATAAAAGCGGAAATACAGCAATCATCTGAATACTTTGACGCAGAACATTCTCGATTGTAATATCATCTGCCTTCTCATCATAGGAATATAGGGTTAATACACTCCTTGCCAGGGTATTCATCAT
The DNA here is from genome assembly GCA_047606065.1 of Mobilitalea sp. GTDB lineage: Bacteria > Bacillota > Clostridia > Lachnospirales > Lachnospiraceae > Mobilitalea. The sequence goes on along the minus strand of JASGEU010000017.1, from coordinate 1,246 downwards.
ATCTTTACTGGGTGCTTTCATAATAATGTCTCGTACAAAACTAGGCGGCAGTTCTCTGTATTGTTCTAATAGATTCGTAAAATCATCTAATTGCTCTTTGCCAGGCAGGTTACCAAACAGTAACAGATAAGTCACTTCTTCAAAACCAAACCGATCTTCCTTCATAAAACCATGTATGATTTCTTCCACATCCACACCACGGTAATAAAGTTTACCTTCACACGGTACATAATCATTATCAACAATTGTGTAGGAACGTATTTCGCATATCTCGGTCAGCCCTGTTAGTACACCTTTACCACTAATATCCCTTAGCCCACGTTTTACATCATACTTAGTATAAAGTTCCTGTTCAATCCTAGTGTTTTGTTTGCATAGGTCTGCTAGTTCCATAATTTCAGGGGTAATATCAGTATATTTGCTCATGACTCCTCCATTCTGCCGCTTGACGGCTGTACATCAGCGAATTTTACTCATTTCATCCAATTAATCATTCGAATGAAATGAGCATCAATTGTCACATCCTTGGTACATTATAGCACAAGCCACAAGCTCTGAAAACCTTTTTCATTAATTAGGTAATGTATTTTCCAATATTTGGTGAGTTGTAATTGTTTCTATTGCAACATTTCCCACTTCATCCATCGCCTGATACGTTATATTATAAGTTCCATCACTTATAGCTGCAATTTGAATTGTCACCTTAATATTCTCTGATTCTGTGTAATTATCCTTCCACTTCATGCCAGCAATCAGAAGTGCAAAATTTGGTTCTTCTCCAGGCTTAAGCCAGATTTCATTCTTACTTGACAGTACTGGTGCCTTCTTATCCACTTTTACTATGGATTTTTGCGTTACCGTGTTTCCTTCAAGAGTAACACTGTAAGTAACCTCATATTTATCAGTTTTGCTTACAATCTTAACTTTAATCAGGTTCTGATCCAGTTGTTTTTTTCCTTGCCAAAGCTCAACGCCTTCTAATGCAAATTTTTCATTTACAATAAGACCACCATTTATAATTTTATCACTTACGCCTGTAATCTCTGGCACTACCTTACTTCCATTTACGGTAATACTAATGGTCTCTTTCGCTATTTTTCCCAAATTATCAGTAACAACATATGTAATTGGATAAATGCCTGCCGTTTGGTAATCTACTTCGCCTTCTACCTGAATTAGTTTTGTAATATCTGTTCCAAGAGAAGATTTTGCTTTAATTCCATTTAGGTAATCGATACTTATACCA
>JASGEU010000016.1:0-3678 GCA_047606065.1 Mobilitalea sp. | reverse complement strand
TAGTCTGTAAAAATAGTTAAATTTTCTATGTATTGATCCATCAAAACCAATGTTGTTATTTTACTTTTTATTTTTGCATAGACTTCATCCTCGGTTAAATAATCCACTCCTTGCAATAATTCTGTAACTGCATCCTCTCCATAACCACCATTATAATATGTATAAATTTCGTTATCTGTCGACAACTCTACAGCTCTATTTCTTATGTTTTGCGTTATTACATCGTAGTGACTCCCAGTAGACGTAATTAAGCTAATCGTTGATGATGTAAACCTATCTGATATAGCATTGGAGGATATAGTATATGCAGTCCCGCCTAATATAACAATTAGTACTATCGGAACTAAAAAGGAAAATAATAGTTTAGCCCGAATATTGCCCGTTAGATGTCTTAACACATTCTTACTGAATTTTCCCTTATTATCTTTATGCAATTTTTTATTCTGATTTTTCACTACCTCTGGTTCAGTAATCGTCTCCATCGATTTCCTTGCCTTTAATATTTTCTTCATAATTAAACCCTACCTTTATAGTTTTTTCTTAAGTTATTCAATTTAAGTCCCATATAATAGAATAATATCATGAATTTTATATTCATTCAAGTGTATAGTGTATTATTTCATTTATAAATAAACTTTAAAGTCGGTATTTATAAGATAAGGTCTCATATTAAAAAGTAGATATCGTATTATAGATTTTTATCTTGTGTCGTTATATATAAAAAGCAGCTCATACATGTAAAAGTTAATATGCGCTGCTCTACTTAATTTTATAATTTCATCCATTTAACTGCAAATCATACTAGGTCAAACGCACGACCTATTAGTAACAATAAACTGTATGCGTTACCTTTGTGCTTACATCGGTTTTCCTTCCCTTGCTCAATCTGGAAGATATGGAACTATTGCTCCAATAGCAGTACCGAATATAGCTTGCGGTGGAATAATAAAATTTATAGGATATAATTTACTGACATTTGCAAACACAATTTCAGCTTGGGGAAGTTCGGTTAAAGCACCGATTAATACCACGTCATGAATGTGAGAGTCCAAACATGCAAATACAGCCAGCATTCCTATTGTCTGAAAAACCATATTAATAGCTCCAAGAGCTAGATCTTCCTTCGTAGCATAACCTTTAATATGTCCGAAATTAGAAGCTGTAGTAAAGGGCGGAAGTTTAGGTATAATTTCCTTACTTATATCCTGGATTGTCAAATCTACTTTCGCTAAGTCACCTTTTTCTGCAATTGAAGAAATGATAGCTATATCATTTTCACTAATTAATTTGGATGTAAGTCCTAAAAGAGTACCCCCACAAATGCCACTTCCCCCAATATGTGTGACCTAATCCTTTTTTACTTGAACATAAGCGGAACCTGTTCCCATACTAACTACTAATGCCTCATCTAACTGGGATAGCATCGCACCTCCATGTCCTATAGCTTGAAATTCATCCACTTTAATGGTGGGAATCCCATAAATATTATCCTTGATATACGATGTACCAACCCCAGTTAACACGATTCTAGAAATATCATTTAACGATAATTGATGCATGTGTAAGAAATGTCCAATAGCACCATATAGGGAGGTTAGTTGATCTGAAGCCCTTACCTGAAGTCTTCCAACCATTTGCTTTTTATTGCGATATGCTACAATCTTTGTTGTTGACCCTCCAACATCAATTCCTAATATTATTCCCATAAAAGCTCCCTTCTTTTAAATATATACTTCTTTATTAATATACAAGTAGAATACAGTAAAATTACTTAAAATAGGATTTTACAAATTAAGCTCTTCTATTTATATGCTCCATAGGTCTACAGATTCCATAACTAACAATACCCCCTATCACTGCCTCCGGGATACCATTAGTTAATATAGTCATTCCAAACACTGTAATTATAAGCTGATAAGTAGTTCCAATCGTAGCTGCATATTCATGTCCAAAGAAAAGGAAAATACCTGCCAATACCAAAATAGTATTTGTTAAGCTTCCCAACACAGCACTTATCCCATAGGATATGACTTTGTTAGTTGTTCTTTTAGAAAATACCTTGTAGGTAAAACCCGTTACTATGCCGATTAATATACGAGGGATAAAGCAAATCATAATACTCCATAAATTCCCCTGCATCTCACCTAATGAATAAAAGGGCGTAAATACAAATGCAATCGGTGAAGGTGGCATAAAAGTCCAAACCATAAAGCTAAATAGTCCAAAGAAAAATCCCATTCCCGCCCCAGCTTTTGTTCCTAATAATATGGCTGTAATTATAACTGGGACATGTGATAAGGTAGCTACCACCGGACCAAACACAGGTAAAGAACCAAGAGGCGTAAAACAAACAATTACTTCGATTGCCAGTAAAATCGCAAACTGTGTCAACAATAAAACTTTTTTCTTTTTATTCATTTGTTATTTCCCTTCCTGTTTTAATATGATTTTTTTCATATATGAGAACTGTCTTTCCAGCTGTTTTTCTTCAATTCCACTCGACATAGCCAGTACTTCTAACCCTTTAATACAATATTGCATATGTTCCGCTAACACTTGCACGTCGTTTACGTTTACATATCCACTCCTGACGCCACAATTTAAAATTTCAGTTATAACATTTCCCAAACTTTCGAATGCTTTTGATAGGAATTCAGTATCAACCTCTTGCTTGTGCGAAATATAAAACTCAAACATCGCAAGTAATAAGCTTTCTTCCATATGAAGGAGACGTTGTTTTTGCAGAATAAAATATTGATCCAATAAAACTTCAAAATTCGTTTTATCATCAATATCCCTTTTTATATTCTCTAGTTTATTTTGATTATGTACCTTAATGACATCAATAAAAACGTCATCAACAGAGGAATAATATAGATATATTCCACCCCTACTGATACCACATTCCTCAATAATGTCTTTCATTGTCACACCGCTAAATCCTTTCTTAATAAACACCGTTTCAGCACATTTAAGTATTAATTCTCTTTTCCTGTCAGATTTCGATGACATATATATCTCCTTCTCCTCCCATTATATTAATATATTACGAAGTAAATAAGCATGTACGTTTCTAAAGGGCTACTCTAATCAAGCAATCTTTCCTAATTAGGTTTCTATTCTTCTTGCTTCTTCTATATCTTTAATATTCTGACACTTGTGTCATTTGTGTATATTTTATGACATTGGTGTCATTTTGTCAATAATAAAATACAATAAATAGAAATAATTTTCCATTTGCTCTTACATTGCTTTTAACATTTTTTTCCGGCTTTACTTTATCCAATGTGTCACCAATTAGAAGCTTAAGCAATAAAAAACAGAAAACCGATTTTGTCTTCTGCCCATTTAATAATTAATTGACTAAAACACTACACATGGAATGCTGTGCATTGCAAAAATACTCATCGTTTAAATATTTTTACACACAAAAAACCCGAAACATCACTGTTCCAGGCTTCTAGTTATTCCTATTCAATTGACTAAATACTACACACGAAAATGTACATCCAGGAACGCTCTGTTCCTTTAACTGCAAACCATATTAGGTCAAGCCCTCGACCTATTAGTAACAATCAGCTCCATGTGTTACCACACTTCCACCTTTGTCCTATCTACCTTGTCGTCTTCAAGGGGTCTTACTAGCTTTTGCTATGGGATATCTCATCTTGAGGGGGG
>JASGEU010000015.1:0-10038 GCA_047606065.1 Mobilitalea sp. | reverse complement strand
GTTATCTACCTGTGCAGATAACATGAACTGAATCTTTTCTTTTGCAAGCTGGGGATCTAAATGGATGATACCCTGAATATCCTGAACCGTATCACGATATCCATATCCGTTACGAAGGCCTGCATAGATAAAGGATGCCGCTCTGGACCAAATAAAGGTGATAAAGCACTGGAATGCATTCCAGGTATTAATCATTGCATTAAAGCTGTCACTTGGTGTATTAACCTGGAAGTTTGCTAATTTGCCATGCCAGAAGGTCTTTAACTCTGCAAGTTCCTTCTCTACCACTGTTGTATTATCATAATAGGATAATAATTCACTTGCTTCCTTATCATCCTTACGTCCAAGTAAGAAGACAAATTCTTTGCTCTCACCAGGTTGTAAAGTCATTTTGGTATGAAGTGCACCACAACAGTTGGAGTTATAGTTCAGCGCATTATCACATTCACCGTTCTCCACTGCAATCGGGTTACCATAGCTTCTATAGTTACCAATGAAATGAGACTTGTCTCCGTTATAGGAAGTAACTTCTGCACCGGACAAACCAAAGAAACGCTCTCTGCCGTTGGAGCCTTCTGCGTTCTTATAATGATTCTCATTAATCATTTGAAGGATACGATTACGTTTAAAATAAGTCTTTGTTATAAATAAGGTGTATTGTAAATTTACCTGATCATTCTCATAATTACCTTCATTGGTAAATTCGATAAAACCAAAGGTGGAAATATTACGAGGTCTGTCACTGGTATTCTTCACAGTTACCTTCCAAACCTCATGTGTTTTATTCAAAGGAACATAATAAAGTACCTCTGACTCAATTCCCTTATACTGTGCCTTTATTGTCGTATAAGCAGTTCCATGATGACACTGGCTCTGATATTCTGTAAGGGGTTTGCCCACTGGCTGCCAGGAAGCTGACCAGTAATCCTTTTCATCGTCGTCACGAAGATATACATATCTACCTGGCTTATCCTCCTGATTAAAGATATAACGGGAGATTCTTCCGTTTGCTCCGCTCTTTACAAAGCTATAGCCGCCTGCATTATTAGAAATGATTGCACCATATTCCGGTGATCCTAAGTAATTTGCCCAAGGTGCTGGTGTATCAGGTCTGGTAATAACATACTCTTTGTTTTTTTCATCAAAAAAACCGTAATTCATAACGCTCCTCCATTCTTTAAAGAAATACAGATTTAGATTATTAAAAGATTAAATCACTTTGAATATTCCTTTTTACTAAACAATATTTCTTTTTTATTTAATTATTTATTTCCCATTTGATTGATCTTGGTGATAAGTTTAAAAAATCAATCTATTTTACCCTCTTATATCCTTAACCACAATGGATTACCTTATCCTCTTTTTGTTCTATCTTGTTCCCATAATATAGTAAAGATAAGTTAATGGGTTTTCCATCCTATATTATAAACAACAAAATAGCTTTCCACTAATTACTATATTTAATTATTTCCTTTAAATCCTCCACTGTATAATGATAATGCTTATTGCAGAAGTGGCAATTTACCTCAATTGGTTCGTTATCTTCTATCATCTCATTGATATCCTTCCTGCCAATCGACACAATAGCTTTCTCCACTCGCTCTTTTGTGCAGTTACATTCAAATGAGGTCTCTATCTTTTCATGAATTTCCAGTCCAAAATCACCCAGAATATGTTCCAATATCTGCTCTGGTGTCATATCCTGGTCGAGTAGCTTGGTGATGCTGGCAATACTATTCACCTTCTGCTCTAATTTATCAATAATCTCATTTTCTGCAAAGGGAAGAAGCTGAATGATAAAACCTCCTGCTCTTCTTACTGTATTTTCTTTATTCATGAGCACACCAAGGGCAACTACTGATGGAACCTGCTCACTTGTTGCAAAATAATAAGTCAAATCTTCTGCTATTTCACCAGATACCAGGTGAGTCTGTCCAACATATGGCTCCTTTAAGCCAAGATCCTTGATTACACTTAAAATTCCTGCTCCAAGTGCTCCGCCCACATCTAACTTACCTTTCTCATTGGCAGGCAGCATAACCTCTGGATGATATGCATATCCCTTCACAGTAGCATGGGAATCCGCAGTCACTACAAGTCCTCCAATAGGACCATTACCTTTTATCTGAAGAGTTAAAATATCATTTTCACCCTTCATGGTGCTTCCCATCATTGCTCCTGCAGTTAATAGTCTTCCAAGAGCTGCCGTCGCCACAGGACTTGTCCCGTGAATTTCTCTCGCATACTCTACCAAATCTCTTGTGGTTGCTGCAAAGGCACGTATTTGGTTATCTGCCGCACTTGCACGCACTATATAATCCTTCATAATAATCTCCATTCTTATAACTATAAACCTGGCTTTTAAGCTAAGTCTTCCTGTATTTCATTATCTTCGTAACTGTTTCATTTATTCTCTAAATCAGTTGTAACATAAAGCTTGTCTTTCTGTCTCTTTTCTCTTGCAATTATATATACTCTTTCGGAAGTTTTTTTCGGCTTTTTCTCAGTAAGGGTATCATAAACCGCAACCCATTCCATACCAGCAGCTTCAATTAATTGTTTTACGGTATCTATGGAATACGCTTTTCGCTGATGCGTTTCTTCGTATTTATGATATAGAACCTTTTCATCAGACGCTTTGTCTTTCACTTTCTCGGGTATAAATAAAGTAAGGTTAATTTCATTAATTTTTTCATCTTCATAATAGGTATTTTCCCATATAAAGCTGCCCTCATCACGATTTTCAGCTATGACCTGATCACCTATTATCTCTTCATAGGCATATTCTGTATCCAAATCAAAAATAAATAAACCTTGTGGGTCCAGATAATTATTAACCAGTTTAAAAACCTTTAAAAGATCCTCTTCTGAAAGGATATAGTTCATACTATCACAAACACTGATAACAGCTGATACGGTACCGTATAGTTCAAACTCTCTCATATCCTGGCAGAGATAAAGTATGTCTTTAGTACCCACCCCTTTATCTCTGGCAATTTGAAGCATTTCTTCTGAATTATCAATGCCTATCATATCATAACCGCGCTCTGCTAATTGCCTGGTCATACTGCCTGTCCCACAACCCAATTCGAGAATCAGGCCATTTTCTATCTTATAATTTTTCAAAAGCTTCTGAACGTAATCTGCCCACTCGTCATATGGTACATTATCCATGAACATGTCATAAACCGAAGCGAAGGATGTATACTGCTCCATGGTCAGCAGCTCCTTTCTAATATCTTATTTTACTTGTCAGTAATGCTATTATTTGCCACGTCCTATTCTAGCATACCTGTACTTTCATATCAATTTATAAATATTTTCATCAATTAATCTCCATTATAGTTCTGTTCTAAGTGTCATGTTCAGAGTCCAAAGTTATTTTTCACAAATGTTTAAAATGTCAGGAAAAGCTCCCTGTAGTTATAAAATGTGAGCTCCCATCTCCGCCTGTTACGAAGTGTATACCGCATTTTACCCATGCATGCGCTATAATACTACCTTGTTCATCCTTTGCCAATCCAAAATAAACAGTGCTTGGCTGCTTTCTTCGATTTAACATATACTTAGCAGCACAGGCTTGAACCAGACAACTACTTTCCCAAGGGGTAAATCGACTCATAGTTTGCACCGAATAGGATACTTCACTTACCTTCAATAAATCTATATCTGTACCCGATCCTTTCGTTACACGGTTGCTTTCTCCCAGTAATTTGGTAATACTTTTTAACTTTGTAAAGGTAATAAGTAATTTAGCAAATAATAAAGCAACGCCTGCTTCCAGTAGAATCTTCTTTATTGTATTCGGAAGTCTTAAAAAACTAAGGATATTTTTCATATGAATAACCACGCCTCTCTTAATGTCTGCAAACTATGGGGTACAGGCACAATATTTGCAGAGCGAATTAAAAACTACTACCTTCGCTCTATGAAAAATTAATTATTTACACTATTTGCTTCACAATCTCTTGTTAACATTAAGATTATCTCTGCAATTTCCTGCTCTTTTGGCATATTTTTAGGTCTTTTTATGCAATAAATTTTTGTGCATGCTGCTATTGTTACGCATTGTTTATAATACCAGCTTCTAAGACCCATAGCCTCTGCTATAAGTCCTTTAAACATGTTGTTTACAATGAGTTCTAATTTTTTTGCTCCAAATACTTCTTCTATTACTACGTCAGTTTGTTCTGTTGGAACGACTTCAAATATGAAACTTATTTCCTGTGGATGGTTATAAAATTCGTCAACATTCTTAAGCGCATATTTTGTATACTCATCCTGGCAGCGCCCTAGACTTCTTTTATCGCTGCCAATACTCAATCTTACAAGCGCATCCTCCCAAAGCTTGATTCCTGGATAGCTAGGAATAGCCCAGAGTTCATTATCAGTGAAATTAATCGCTATCACATCATCTGATAGTGATAAGCATCCTTTTTGCCTTAAGGCTGCAGCAATTGTTGACTTACCTGCTCCGCTGGCTCCTGTAATGATTACTGCCTTATCCGCTATCTTAATACAGCTGCCATGAAGGGGTAATATTCCTCGCTGATACAAAATTGCACCCATACAGGAGCCAAGCAGGTAAAGTTTTATTATCTCAATATTTAGCCCATCAATCGGTTCATACAAAATGTATTTTCCTTTTGCAACGTAGAATTTGCCAACCTCTTTAATAGAAGCCAGGTACTCATTCTTGCTGACCTTAAATGTCTCTGTGTTAACTAAAGCATTCTCCAAGACATTTGGTACTTCACCCTTTTTAATCTCTACATCACTTATATCAACCCCTGTGAGGAGCAATTCTTCCATTGGGATATCAGATTCTATAATAAGCCCAAAGGCATGATAGTATCTCATTATTTTCCTTTCTTGATGCCCAATAATGTCGCTGGATATACCCGACTATTAACTACTTATCTAAGTTTCTTCTTATGGCGAGTCTCTTTATAATCTGAAAAGGACGAGCCACATAATATAATAGAAACCGCTTTCCCTTTCGTTTTTCTACAGCCAAATCTTCTAATGTGGGTCTAAAGTGACCCAGAAGATAGCGAAGTTTTTTGAAAATACCTTTATTCCAGATAAACATATACCTCTTATAAAGATAAAATAGAGACTGACCATATGCTTCAGGCTCTTCTTCTGTATTTATAAGAAATTGTAGTGCGATGGCAGCTAAATGCCTTCCTGCCCTGCGTACTTTTCCAGAAGCCTTTAATGTTACGGGTGGCTGACATTGAAATAATTTATTTAATAGCAAAAAAGTTTGATGCAGTAAATGCAACTTACCTTGTTTTTTCATTTTCCGAACGATGTAGTTCCAGTCAAGCTCCTTTTTATAGGTAATTTCGTAGATATCGCAGATCCAACGAAGCCTCTTCCAGGCATGCTTGGAACCATGAACAATTAAATAGATTAAATTTTCTTCATCGTTTAGTAAATTGACTGTTCTACCATATATTTGATTTTCTTTTCTGTACTCCCATAAAGTTTCAAAGGAAAGAGTATCATCCCCCTCATTCAAACACCAATGCAGCTCAAGCTGGATACCTATTTCATTTTTATAGGAAGTATGATGAAAGTTTTTCAGCACATAGTTTTTATACTGAAGAAATGCCTGCTTCGACGCTTCGATTGGCACAAAGCCTTCACCAACCAGTATTCGATCAACTATAGTAAGATCATCTATAGAGACAAGGATATCAATGTCCCTTGACACTCGCATAGACATATCAGAATATACATAATTCGATAATGCCGGACCTTTTACCGCCATTGCTTTTATATCCATCTTTTTAAAGTTATTCATTAGCCGAAGGAGTTCACTCATTTGAAGAAAGGAATCTAATTGATTCATAGAGGAAAGCTCTTCTATCAAAATCAGACCTTCCATATTCCCTAGTTCTATATTTTTCAGGTTTTTACTAACCAATGGATAGGTTCTATGCTTAACCGCTAATTGAAAGAATTTTTCCCAATCAATATTCATTTGCAATAGCTTTAACATATCTTTTTTTTGCTTCTGCGTTTGTATATCAACGGAGCAAAGAACTAAGAGTTTCAATTCCGTATATAAGTTTGAATTGTTTCGCTTTTTTTTACCCATTGGTCAACTCCTATTTAATAAATATTAGACTTTCATTTTGTTTGTCACTTTGTGTCGCATCAATGGTACTTTTCTTGAAAAACATCATAATATATAGTAGAACTTCTTTAAGTTTTCATCGTAATATAGTTTATGTAGTGTCAGGCTTTCGCGTGAGCAGGTAATATTAATTGATCATAGATCAGAATAATCATTCGAATAAATTTCTGTAACAGAGAATGAGTTTTGACGGAAAGGAGTTTTTATGTCAGAAAACCTTAATAATAAAATGGTTTGGGAAACACCAAATCTCCAAATTCTTAATACAAAACAGATTACAAAAAGCGGTCTGGTTATATTGCCAATCGAAATTTTAACTGTTCAAGGTCCATCATAAAATGATGATAATCCTGTTTTGAATTTATTGTTCCAAGGGAAAAGGGCGGATAGAAATTATCCGCTCTTTTCTAACGTTTGTTACGGTCCGCTGCTTATTCTGTTTCATAATCCTCTTCATTTATTTTTTCAATTACTTCTTCGTTCTCTTCCTTCTCTTCTTCATTTTTCCGAATATTCTCCGCTTCTAAGATAATTCGCTGAATATCATAGCATAACAATAACTTATAGAGAGTAAACGTTGCTTCTCTGGTCCGAGTCTCAAAATACTTTTGTTTGACAAGTTCTTTCACTTTATCCCAGTCCAGATAATTGATAAACCTATCCTTGTCAATCACTTCCAAAGCAAGTTCTGCCTTTTGTTGAAGCTTTTCATTCTCCTTCCAAAAAACCTCTCTGGCAACATCTATTTTCCCTCTATGGTAACATAGCTCTTTCGGTAATACCTCTTCAAAAGCCTTTCGATAAATATAGCGGCTGATTCCCTTTTTATAGTACCAATGCCTCGGAATGGATAATGCAAAATCAATGACACGATAATCCAGAAATGGAAACACGTACTGCAATTGATAATCTGCTGATACCCATGCCATCAGCTCACTCCGGCTTACACTCACACCTGATTCCATATGCTTAATTGGATTCGTTTTAAAATGTAAAATATCCTTCTTACATTTTGGTTTTATTTTCTTTTCGAATACCTTGTTCATAATATTAGGTATTTTATTGTTCTGCCCTCCTAAAAAACTATATGGACGAGAGAGCAAATAAAAGGGGGATAAAAGAATTAGCTTTATAAGTCTAAGTAACGATCCTCTGGATAAAATCTCTGCTTCTTTTAGAAAACATATAAAATGTCTGTGAAATAACAGTTCGTAAATATCTGCCCTATGACTTATCCCTTCATCCCCGCCCCAACCGCTTAAGATCAATGAATTTCCCTGTAGTGATATCTCCTGTAAAATCTGCCGATGCTCCTCACTTCTCTGACCATCGGTTAAAGCGGGACGAGTCCTTAGTTCCTGCTGGGGAGTAAGGTAATAGGATCGAAAATCGCATTCGAAGCCTTCCTTCTTGCATACCTTTAACATAACCTCTCTTTCATCCTTTTTTTGCTTTTGAAGCAGTTCATAGCCGGGTGACCAAGAATAGGCTTCCAGCTCTCTCTTTTTCTTCTTTAATTCACGGTTAGCCATTATGGTAATAACAGAGGAGTCTAATCCGCCACTGAATTCTGAACAAATCTTCTCTTTAAAAAATTTAATTCTAAGTACCAAAGAATCTTCAACAATACGATAAAGCTCACTTTTATAATCTTCTTCTGTACGCAGCCTTACTCTCTTCTTTGTACCTGGCATCCAGTATTTTATTAACTGAATTTCGGTTGCATCCAGCTTCAGCAAATGTGCCTGCGGAAGCCTTTTTACATCGGAGAAGAACGTACGCTCTGTGTCGATGTGATAAGTATCACTAAGCTGTGAGTACAGTTTAACCTCATCTAATTCTAAATTAACGCCGGGAAGTGCCAAGAGCGCCCGGTAATCTGTTGCAAAAGCAAAGAAGGGAGGTTTATAGCAATAATATAATGGTCTAACTCCCAACTGATCCCGAAACAGAAGTAATCTTTCCTTATCTTCTTCCCATATTGCAAAGGCAAAATCCCCATTCAGATATTTTCCGCAGTTTTCTCCCCAGGTTAGATAGGCCTTTACCAGGAGTTCCTGCGTGGATATCTGACCCTTTTCTGTGCGAAAGAGATTTCGAATAAGCTCTTCCCGGTTATAAATAAGGGCATCGCCTACAAGAATTAATTTTTTTTCTTTGTTTTGATAGAGAGGAGTATCCCGTATCGAATACTTTCCAATTCTATGCAAGCAGCATCCTAGACCAGTTCCCTGCTCTATATGAAGTTCTGTTGCATCAACTCCATAGTGATCAAGAATTCTCTGCATTCTCTTAAGGTGTTTTTCCTCAACTTGAGTTCCGTCTAAGTGTAGAATTCCAAATATCGCACTCATCCGACCACTATTAATCCTTCCTTAAGCATTTCTTTAATGAAGTTCATAACTTCGACTTCACAACGCTGCTCACTAACCTGATACAACTCCATTAGCTTACTGACTAGCTCCCTCACCTCCATAGACTCCTCAAGTATATTCCAAATCATACTCCCGGTCTTTCCAAGGCTATAATAATTACCTGTATCAATATTCATCATCACAATTTCACCATCCAAATCAGTAGCCATAATATCTTCTTTTCTGGTGATCAATGTCTTACTTGTAATCTCCATAGTTTCAACACCTTCTGCTTTTTTAGCATACTTTAAATTATTTCTCCTACCGTTCTGTTGCATATTTAATTTATCATCCGTGTGCCAAATATTCCTTTTTCTATTACTCGACCACGTATAAGCAAATATGCCCATAATAAATTGTACGCAAATTCTGCAAAATGGTTATATGTATTAGAAAATAAAACTTCTCTGGTCAAACATTATAAAGTTCTTGTACTGCGAAGCTTGAGTTAATCAATGATTAGAATTGTATAAAAATATTCAATCTATCTAGTACATCACAAGATATGCAAAAAGAACACTGATTACCTACTCCATTGGAATTAGTAATCAGTGTTCTTTTTTCTTTTGTTTATATTTTCTACTTGTTATATCATGTAAAAAGCACATGATATTGGCACTTCGTGCCAGTAATGCGCACTCACTTCATTCGGCGCTGATATAATATCTGTCGCCATTATATCATCTTGTCATACATTTCTTTGAGTGTAGGATAAAGTTGTCTGAATACCTCATACTTCTTGTTATATAATTCAACTTCTGCCAAATTCTGCTCGGTAGTCTCGATTACTTTAATTAATTTAGCAGTCGCTTCCTCCACGGATGCATATTTACCACAGCCAACGGCTGCCAGAATTGCAGCACCGAATGCTGGTCCTTCTGCGGAATTAATCTTGTCTACTTTAACATTTAGAACATCTGCAATGATTTTACACCATAGTGGGCTTTTCGCTCCACCTCCGTTAATTCTAATTCTCTCAATATTTACACCAAGTGCCTTTGTGATTTCGAAGGAATCACGAAGTGCAAACGCAACACCTTCCAATACAGCTTGTGTCATATCAGCTCTTGTAGTATCCATGGTCATGCCAACAAAAGTTCCTCTGGCATTAGGGTTGTTATGAGGGGTTCTTTCACCCATCAGATATGGCAGGAAATATACATTATTTTCACCCAGCTTGGTGATTGTTTTTTGTTCGCCAGCATAATCCTTGGTTCCTATAATTTCATCCATCCACCATTTGTTGGAGGCAGCTGCAGAAAGCATAACACCCATAAAGTGGTATTTTCCATCTGCATGTGCAAAGGCATGAAGTGAATTATTTTCATCCACTGCAAATTCTTTCGCAGAAATGAATACAACACCAGAAGTACCTAAAGAAACGCTGCACATACCTTCGCCAACGGTTCCGGTTCCAACTGCTGCCACTGCCTGATCACCGCCGCCAGCAATGACCTTAACACTGGTTGGTAAGCC
>JASGEU010000014.1:0-13983 GCA_047606065.1 Mobilitalea sp. | reverse complement strand
GTTATATTATGCCCCTCAAGCTTGGGCGAGTGATAATTCGGATGCTGTTGATCGTGTTAAAATTCAATACGGAACCTCTTATGTATATCCTCTTTCCAGTATAGGAGCACATGTGTCCCATGTTCCGAATTTACAGAACGGCAGAACCACACCCTTATCGACCAGAGCAAATGTTGCCTTCTTCGGTGCTTTTGGATACGAAATGGATCTGACTGAATTAAATGTTGAAGAAGCAGATCAAGTGAAAAAACAAGTAGCATTTTATAAGAAGTATCAAGAATTGCTGCATAAAGGTACCTTTTATCGGTTGAATGATCCATTTACTAATGATACTGGTGCCTGGATGGTTGTTTCAGAGGATAAGAACGAAGCCTTGGTCGGCTATTATCGTTTGAATTTATCAGTAAATAGTGGTTGGAAATATTTAAAACTTGCAGGTTTAGATCCAAATAAGCTCTATCTTGTGGACCGGGGAAGGCAGCTATCTTACGGGGATGAATTAATAAAGATTGGAATTATGATCAATGAATTCGAGTGGGAGATGGAGAATATTGAGTATGGTTCCAAAATAGTTCATTTGTTGTGTGAAGAAAAAGGCACTGGAATATAGAAAAAATATTGCAAATGCATAAAGTGCACATATTATATGTTGTATTTTATTTATCTATCGTGAAATGATACAACAAATCGTCTTATTTGCCCAACAATACTTCATATAAATGAGGATTTTCCTGTGCTATAATCTGTCTGTAAACAGTTAATATGTTGTTCTAGTTTTACCGCAAATAATAGTTTTCCGTAAGAATGGAGGAGTTTTATGAAACGAAAGGCAATTTCAATCTGCCTAATCGCATTGTTGGGTTTAGGCACAGTACTTTCTTCAAAAGATGTTGCTTCTGCAGAAGAAGCAGGTGATACGGATTATACGGAACACGTAATTGAAGCAGGAAAATCCTTTGAGGGTAACCCGTTAAAGGGTTTTGTCCCCTATGATGAGATTACCACGGGAGTTACTACAGATTTTCCCCATAGTATGGAATGGTTTTATGTACCGGTAAAAGATGTACAAACAGGAATGGATAGCTTTGATTGGACAGCACTGGAAGAACGTTTAGATGCAGTTGCTGCAAGAGGACACCAAGCAGTATTCAGACTTTATTATGATTATCCAGCCGTGGAGTCAGGTGTACCCCAGTTTTTGATTGATGCTGGACTGGAACTTAGATATTATGATGAACCGGATAATCTGGGCGGTGCCGGATATAGCCCAGATTACAGTAATAAAGAATTTCAAACATCTATGATAAATTTAATTCATGCTTTTGGTGAGAAATACGACGGAGATCCCAGAATTGCATGTATTACACTTGGATTATTAGGCTTTTGGGGTGAGTGGCATAATTGGCCTTACGATGAAGATACCTCGGATGGCAAACCGGATTGGAGCATTACATCAGAACTTTATACCAAAGTTCTGGAAGCTTACGATGCAGCCTTTGACACGACACTTTTGGTTGTAAGAGAACCAAAATGGGGAGTTGATAACGAAACTCCGGATATTGGTTTCCATGATGATTCCTTTGCTTATGCAACCTTGACAGCAGACGCCGGCGGACAGACCTGGAGCTTTATGCAGAAGTTATTTGATCTGAAAGTTCAAGATAAATGGCAAACAAATGTAATCGGCGGAGAAGTATATCCTCCCAGCCAGGCTACACTTTTCTCCGAGGAAAAGTGGGAAGGTGATTCCGGTCAAAGCTGGGCAGCTTGCTTAGCGCAAACCCACGTAACCTGGTTGATCAATGAGAAAATAAAAACCTATACCGGAGAGGATTTAGCCGCAGCAAAAATTGCATCTAATCAAATGGGTTACGATTTTCAGGTAGATAAGGCTTATTTCAAAGATATATTAGACGACAATTCACTTTATTTGAAAATTGATCTGAAGAATATAGGGATTGCACCTTTCTATTATGATCACACCCTGTGGCCGGTGGCAATCGGTGTACTAAAAGACGGGGAATTAGTGAAAAGCTGGAATACAACCTGGGATTTGAATACGATACCGGCAGATGCGACCGTCAATTCTTTTGCTTATATGGTAGATGGCACAGATTTAGAGAATGGCTCTTACACTTTAGGCATTAAAGTAATTAATCCTCTTGAGAATGGTAATGTACTCGGGTTTGCAAATGTGAATCAAAGAGCAGATGGATGGCTGGAATTAGGAAATGTTACAGTTAATAATACGGTAGCTTCAGATACATCTGGAAATTCCGAAAGTACTTCTTCTGAGGTTCCGAAAACAGGAGAAGGCAGCTTATTCACATTCCTTTCCTTACTTGTGCTGGCAGTAATCGCTATTGGGAGCATTCTTTATAAATTTAAGAGAAGAACCACAAAGATATAACAAGAACAACCAAGTAATTCTTTAAAACCGAAACATAAACCAATTGACAAAAGTATAAGCAGAAAAGATTCGAGAGGATATAAGGTTGAAGTAAAACATTTCAACTTTTGATTTACGCGATGGTAGTGAAGTATCAACAAAGCTTTTAGTTGTTCGATACGAACGTACCCGCATAACCGGAGAAACTCGTGCAGCATGTTTCTTCCGGTTATGAGCAATTCCTTAATAACAACAAATAGTAAGAAGTTTGTTGTATTAAGAAAAGGTCCTCAAAAAATAGAAAGGCACGGGTATAACATGAAGATAGCTGTAATTGGGGCAGGACAGAGAGGAATGATATATGCAGAGTATGCGAATACATATTCCGATGTGGAAATAAATGCGATTGTTGATCCATCGAAGGAAAGAAGAACTTATGAAGCAGAGAGGTTGAACCTATCAAATGAAATGCTGTTTGAGAATGCAGATAGTTTCTTTCATCAAGGAAAGATAGCAGATGCGGTGATAATCGCTTCCATGGATCGGGATCACTATAAGCAGACGATGAGGGCACTGGAATGCGGATATCATATACTTCTGGAAAAGCCCATATCCCCTAATCCGAAAGAGTGTATGGAGATCATGGAATGTGCCAATGCCAAAGGTCTTAATGTAATTGTTTGTCACGTGCTGCGATATACCAACTTTTTTACAACAATTAAATCAATTCTTGACAGCAGGGAATTGGGCAATGTGATAACAATTGAACATAGTGAAAATATTGGGAACTTCCATATGGCACATTCCTTCGTAAGAGGAAATTGGAGAAGAACCGATTTATCAAGCCCTTTAATTATGCAGAAATCCTGTCATGATATGGATATCTTAGCCTGGCTGGTGGAAAGTGATGCAAAAAGAATTTCTTCCTTTGGTAATTTGACCTACTTTAAAGAGGAGAATGCACCAGAAGATAGCGGTGCGAGATGCTTGAATTGTGCGGCTGCGGATGATTGCAGATTTGATGCCAGAAAGGTATATCTGCCAATTCTAGGTGAATGGCCGGCAACACAACTCTCAACGATACAGACAGAGGAAGGGATTTTAGAAGCCTTGGAAAATGGTCCATATGGCCGCTGTGTATATCGGTGTGATAACGATGTCTGTGACAACCAGGTAACCTTAATTGAATTTCAAAATGGTGCCACGGCAAGCTTTAATTTAAGTGCTTTCACAAATAAAATCAGCCGAACCATCAAGATTATGTGTGAACACGGAGAGATAAAAGGTGATGATTCTCTAAATACCATTGAGATAACACATTTTTCATCCAATGCAGTGGAAACCTATGAAAAGAAAACGATATATCCTGGAACAGTCAGCGGTGGACATGGCGGTGGAGATTTTGGTTTAACTACAGATTTTATAAAGCTATTAAGAACAAACAGTGGCTCCAGCAGGTCGTCCATTACGAAATCCGTGGAAAGCCATATGATGGCATATGCAGCAGAGCAATCCAGAATTAGTGGGCAAATTATTGATGTTGAGAAATTGAAGGCAGAGATGAAGAGTTTAATAAACAAAGAATGCAAAGAGTGTGGTGACAGTAAATGAGAGTAAAAAAGGATAATATACGCAAAAAAGATGGCTTTCTAAAGGAAATAAAGCAAAACCGAATTTTATACCTGATGTGCCTGCCGGCATTAGTTGTGTTAATTGCTTTTTGCTATATTCCATTTACCGGTATCTGGATGGCATTCACTGATTTCAATGTTGTAGACGGTATTTTTGGAAGTAAGTTTGTAGGTCTCGATAATTTTAAATATTTCTTTGACGGCAACAGCACAGCCTGGAAGGTTACCATTAACACCTTAGTTATTAACCTCTTTTGCATTATTTTTGGTTTAATTGTGCCAATCAGTATCGCAATCTTCTTTAATGAGGTTAGAGGTAAAATCTTTAAAAAGCTTACACAAAGTGCAATGTTCTTCCCTTACTTTCTATCCTGGGTAGTGGTTGGAGCAATAATATACGGATTTTTTGCCAGAGATGTCGGACTGGTTAACGGTGTTCGTGAAATGCTTGGACTCGATCCTATTAGCTGGTACGCGGAACCGAAATACTGGAAGGCTATTATCATCTTTGCAAATGTGTGGAAATGGAGTGGTTATAATTCCATTATCTATATGGCGGCAATGTCCGGTTTTGACCCTTCCTTATTTGAAGCAGCAGAAATTGACGGAGCTAATAAAATACAAAGAATATGGTATCTGACCTTACCAATGTTAAAGTCAACGGCAGTAGTCTTAGTGCTATTAAGTGTGGGACGTATCTTCTATGGAGATTTCGGAATGATTTATGGTATTGTAGGCAACAACCCGAGCTTATCAGATGCAGTGTCGGTTATTGATACCTATGTATATTCCTCTATGAGAATATTAGGTTTCTCCTATTCAACCGCGATTGGTTTATATCAGTCCATTATGGGATTAATACTGGTAACCTTAGCGAACAAGTTTGCAAAGAAAATAAACGATGGAGAGGGGTTATTCTAATATGAAAATAAAAATGTCCTTAAGTGATAGAGTATTAAAAACAATAGCATACCTGTTCATGGGTTTATTTGCGCTAATCTGCCTCTATCCGTTAATTCTTACATTAAGCGTATCACTATCCTCGGAAAGAGAGGTAGCATTGAAGGGATATTCCATCATACCACGGGACTTTACCTTTAATACTTACCTTTACATTTTTGCACATAGTGGAGCTAAAATATTAAAATCCTACGGGTTAACCATCTTTGTAACAGTGGTAGGTACCCTTGGAGCTTTACTTATTACAACCATGATGTCCTTTGCAATATCCATTAAGACGTTACGATACAGAAATGTGATTGCATTTTTATGTAACTTTACCATTATCTTTTCGGCGGGTTTAATACCCTGGTATATCGTATGCGTCAAGTACTACGGCTTAAGAAACAGTGTACTGGCATTGATTATTCCATCTATCTTCAGCGTGTGGAACATGTTCCTGCTTCGAACCTATTTCTCGCATATTCCTCAATCACTTTATGAGGCGGCGAAGATTGATGGAGCAAATTATTTTAAGATTTATTATAAAATAGCTTTGCCTTTGTGTAAAACAGGCATACTAACCGTAGGTCTCATGTATGCATTGCAATACTGGAATGACTGGTGGAATTCACTGATGTTCATCAATGAAAAGGCACTCTATACACTGCAATACTATTTATACAACATCTTATCCAATGTAAATGCAATCAGTTCGGGTGTAATCCCATCCGGTGCTGCAGCAAATATTACTTTGCCAGCTGAAACTGTAAAAATGGCGGTAACGGTGATTACCATCGGACCAATTATATTCCTTTACCCTTTCGTTCAAAGATTCTTTATCAACGGTATTATGACAGGAGCTGTAAAAGAATAAAGGTGTATTTGCACAGAAGCTAGCAAACTACCTTGAAGACTAGGATAAATGAAATAGTTGTTGATTAAGAAGTTGTTATTGATTAAGAAATGGTTATTGATTAGGGAATGGTTATAAATTAAGGAATTGTTATGAATTAAGAAGTAACTACGAATTAAGAAGCAGTTACGAATTAAGAAGCAGTTATAAATTAAGAAGCAGTTACGAATTAAGAAGCAGTTATGAATTAAGAAGTAGTTACAAATTAAGAAGTAGTAGTTTAAGATGTGGAGCGAAATTGCTTAACATACAAATTAATTTTAACAGGAGGGTTTTATGAAAAAACAAAAACTATTAGTTATTGTATTAGTAATCTCCATGCTTTTGGGATTATTGGGTGGCTGCAGTCAAAAGAACGATGGCAAGGAAACAGGCGATAAGACAAATCAAACAGGTGATACAGATACAAACAAGGATGAGGGGGCTTCCGGAAAGATTGAGACCTTAACAATTTTATATCCCGGAGATGAGTCAGATCGTATGTCACAGTTCATTGAGAATGAATTTAATGAAAAGATGGCAGCAGAACTTAATCTAAAAGTTGAAATGATTTTCGTTCCCTGGGATTCCTATTGGGAACAAAAAGACATTATGTTAGCAGCAAATGAACCAATTGATTTATATTGGGATGGTTTGCCAAACCTTTCCCAGATGGTTAACGAGAAGCAGGCAATGCCTTTGGATGATTTACTTGCACAGTATGGACAGGATTTACTTAAGGTTATTCCTATGAGCCATGTGCAGGGTGCAACAGTAAATGGCGAGATCTATGGTATTCCAACCTCTTATGCTTCCTCTTCCGGTATGTATCAATTCGTTACGGTACGTCAGGATTTAATGGATGAAGTGGGCATGACGGATCTTAACACACCAGCGGATTTAAAGGAGTATGCAACTAAGGTGGAAGAAAAGTATCCTGAATTAAAGGGACCTGGAGATATCATCTTCAAACCTTTGACAAGATATTTCCAGCCAGAGCAGTATACCTTTGTAGCAAAAGAAGAAATGGCAGTCTATGGTGAGGATACCGGTAAAGTATATAGCTATTATGAAACAGATGCCTTCAAAGAAGTTGCAAAATTCAATAGAGATATGTTTACCTCAGGATTATATGCAGATGAATTGTCCACAAACTATAACGAAAGAACCAACCGTATGCAGACTGGTTTGTACATATGGACCGAAGGTTCTTTTGGTAAAGATACTGAAATTTCTGATGCAGTAAAAGCGAATGCACCTGCTTCTGTATTAAAGAACTATATCTTAGCAGACGATAAGCCACGTTATATTACAGCTACTGGCGGTGAGGTTCTTTGTGTTCCTTACACAGCTCCTAATCCAGAAGGTGCTATGAAATTCCTTAATTGGATCTATTCTTCCCAGGAGAATTATTTGTTTGCAATCTATGGTGTAGAAGGAACCGATTATGAGATGGTGGACGGAAGAATTAACAGATTAGTAACCAACGATTTCTTCTATGAGTGGATGTTCCGTAATAAAAACTACACTGTATTTACACCAAATGTTGATGATGCCTATATCGAGCAGTATCAGCACTGGGATGATGATGCAAAATTATCCAATGCAATTGGATTTGTATTTAACAATGAAAATGTAAAAGAAATCGAAACAGCTGTATTTGAAGTATGTTCCAAAGACTTAGCTCCTATTAGAAATGGTTTTGTGGATTTTGACGCAAACTATGATGCTGCGATCAAGAAGTTAAAGGATGCAGGAATGGACGAATATATTGCAGAAGTTCAGAAACAGTTCGATGAATTTATGACAAATAAAGGCAAGTAAATAGAAACAAGTAAATAAAATTAGCAAATATATTTAACATGTAATATAACCGGACCACCTAAATGTAAAACTAAAGTAAGGTTAACTGTTTTATATTATGGTGGTCTTGTTATATCAAGAAGTTAAGTTGTTTCAATGTGACAGTAAAATTAAACAGAGAAAATAATCAGTAACAAGGAGTAACGAATGAAAGAGAGAATTTTAGAGAATGAATACTGGTATGGGGCTTGTGTAAAATTTGGATTGGATATGCCGCTTCATGAAAAAAGTGAGTGTGTACTGGATTTTAGCAGTAATAACACACCGAATCAGGCAATGCCATTGCTAGTGTCCAGTAAGGGCAGATACCTCTGGAGGGAGACTGGCTTTAAGATTAAATTTCATAATGGCATAATGGAATTTCCTGATGAGGTTCTTTTGGGATCAGGGTATAGCAATCTAAAAGGTGCGTATCTGGCTGCGATGCAGGAGCATTTTCAATTTCATAAGAAGACTCCTGCGAAAAAATTATTTCGTAAAAATATCTATTGCACCTGGATTGAATTAACCTTTTATCAAAATCAAAAAGATATTCTAAAATATGCGCAGAGTATTCTGGATCACGGAATGCCAGCGGGGGTATTAATAATTGATGATGGCTGGTCAGAAAATTATGGTGATTGGAAGTTTCATAGCGGGAAGTTCCCTGATGCAAAAGAAATGATTGCAAAACTGCATGACATGGGATTTGAAGTCATGCTCTGGATGTGCCCTTATATTACGGCTGATACAGTGGCATATCGCGAGGCGGTAAAAAAAGACCTCTTAGTCAAAGAGGAAAATGGTGATACCTACATAGTGAAATGGTGGAATGGTTATTCTGCGGTTTTAGATATATCCAATCAAAAAGCACAAGAATGGTTGAGTGAACAATTAAAAGAATTACAGGTCTTAGGAGTAGATGGCTTTAAATTTGATGGTGGAGATAGTTTGCATTTCAGAGAAGATAATGTTACTGCTTTAAGTATTAGTCCCGATGAGCATTGTAATTTGTGGGCTGGTTTCGGGGAGCAGTTTGAATATAATGAATATCGTTCTGGTTTTCGTGCAGGGGGGTATGCTCTCCTTCAGAGACTATGTGACAAGGATCATTCCTGGGGTAATAATGGAATTAGCTCATTAATTCCAGATACCTTGTTACAGGGGGTGACAGGGCATCCTTATAGCTGCCCTGACATGATCGGCGGCGGTGAATATTTGAACTTTCAGGAAATGGAAGAATCAAATCTGGATCAGGAGTTATTTGTGAGACATTGTGAAATTGCTTGTTTGATGCCAGCAATTCAATTTTCCGCAGCACCTTACCGTGTGCTCAGCGAAGAGAATTTCAAAGCAATCAAAAGAAGTCTGGAGGTTAGACATAAATACCTTGATACGATTTTACATTATGTTGACTTGGCAGCTGCGACAGGCGAACCGGTGATAAGATATATGAGCTATGAATTCCCGGAGGAGCCGGTGGAAAGAATTATCGATCAATTTATGCTTGGGAATAACCTTTTGGTGGCACCGATTTATCAAAAGAACTGTAGCGGAAGAGAGGTATATCTGCCAAAAGGAAGTTGGAAATTAGGAGATGTGGAGATATTAAGTCAGGGTGAGAAAATATACAGGGAGTCTCAACCCGGATGTCCGTTAGTATTTGAGAAAATCTAGTTGCATCCAAAGGAAATATGTATAATAATATTCACATAGGTTTACGTTAGACTGAATTCTTAAGGATTGGGAACAGCATACATTAACTGAGGTGAATACATGGCAAACATAAAAGAGGTCGCTGAAGCCTGTGAAGTGTCGATAGCGACGGTTTCGAATATTTTTAATGGTAAAGGTCGTGTAAGCGAGGAGACCAAAGAGAGAATTATAAGAATTGCAAAAGAAATGAATTATGTTCCGAATATCATGGCAAAGAATTTGAAACAACGCAGATCAAATGTCATTGGTATCATCACGGAAGATCTTACGGTATTTAATAGTGTGGGAATCGTAGATGGTATTCATGAATTTCTGGACGAACAAGGATATTCCTTTCTGCTTGGTAACTTGAGATTATATAAAAAATATAACAATGATTTCTATCATAAAGAAGAATACCATCAGCAGGTGCAAGAGGAATTCAATATTATGAAAAGTGCACAGGTTGCTGGTGTAATCTATGTCTGCGCCCATTGCCGTGAAATTAAGTTTTTACCCGAGATGGA
This sequence comes from Mobilitalea sp., assembly GCA_047606065.1. Lineage (GTDB taxonomy): Bacteria > Bacillota > Clostridia > Lachnospirales > Lachnospiraceae > Mobilitalea. Next base: position 4,065 of record JASGEU010000014.1, on the reverse strand, counting down.
TCAGGTACCGGTAGCCATCGCCTACGGTTTTGCTAAAAATGAAAAAGTTTCTTCTATTATATACGACGATGAACAGGCGGCTTATGATGTAACGAATGAACTAATTGGAAATGGACATCGTGAAATAGGCTTAATCATGGGTGATAAGATAAGTATGCATACAAATGCGCGACTGAAAGGTTATCAGAGAGCACTTTATGACAATAGTATTCTGTTCAATCCCGGTTATATATATGAGGGAGATTGGTCGAGGGAAAAAGGCCGGGAGGCTGCCGAAGACTTAATTAAAAAAGGAGTTTCTGCTATTTTTTCCATGAATGATGAAATGGCGGCAGGAGTATATGATTATGCTCATGAAACTAATCTGGTTATTGGCCAGGAACTCGCTCTGGTAGGCTTTGATAATCGTGAAATTTGTACGGCATTTTTGCCGGCATTGACGACGATGGCGATACCCCTAAGTGAGATTGGACGTAAGGCAGCAGAGTTGATTGTGAATAAGCTGGATGAGCAGGGAACCCGTGACGGACATCAGAATTATGTAAAATGTACCCTTGTAAAGCGTGATTCTGTAAATCATATAGAAGGGTGTCAGGATAAATAGGAATAATAATTATATCAATACAAGACAGATGTTTTAAAATAAACCTTATATTGAAAGGTGATTGTGGTGATACTGCTGCAATCACCTTTTTTGTTAGTATTAAACATAACTCTTAAAAAAAGTTAATTGTGTAAAATGTATTGATAAAACGTTACACCAAATGCATTAGATAATAAATTAGCACAATGAAAATAGTATAAACGAAAACTAATAGTATTAATTAATACTATTATATAAAAAGATATGTATCTGAATAGAAAAAATATATAATAAGTATTGAAATAAAACATCATATGTTGTATTATTTGCTCATAAGATAAAACGTTTAATCATAAAAATAAAGGAAAAACGCGCAGATGAATAAATTGACTATTATTCCATTAAATAAGATTAAAATACAAGATGACTTTTGGGATAGATATATTGGTCTTGTTAGGGAAGTGATTATTCCTTATCAGTGGGATATTTTAAATGATAAGATCGAGGGCATTGAAACAAGTCATTGTATACAGAATTTTAAGATTGCTGCAAAGCAGGAAGAAGGCGAGTTTTACGGAGCTGTTTTTCAGGATTCTGATCTGGCGAAATGGATTGAAGCAGTTGCTTTTTCCTTGGCATCCTCTCCAGACCAGGAATTGGAGAATAGAGTAGATGAAGTGATTGATCTGATTGCAAAAGCGCAACAGGAAGATGGATACATTAATACCTATTATACGATCAAAGAGCCTGGTAAACGCTTTCAGAATCTAATGGAAGGCCATGAGCTATACTGTGCCGGCCATTTCATGGAGGCTGCAGTAGCATATTACCTGGCAACAGGAAAAGATAAGTTAGTTCATATTATGAGAAGATTTGCTGACTTAATCTGTGAGGAATTCTCAATACATAAAAATTCAAAAGGATATCCCGGACACCAGGAGGTGGAAATTGGTCTTTATAAACTATATGAAATAACAGGAGAAGTTCGGTACTTAGAACAGGCAAAGATGTTTTTAGACCGCAGGGGTGAAGAGCCAAACTACTTCCTGGAAGAGAAAAAAAGACCGGATTTTAAACATCTCTTTGATGAATTTAAGAACTATGATGTTGTTTATTCCCAGTCCCATCTTCCCATTAGAAAGCAGAAAACTGCCGAAGGACACGCTGTAAGAGCCGGATATATGTATAATGCCATGGCAGACATTGCCGCAGCGTATGATGACCTTGAGCTGTTAGACACCTGTGAGATATTGTGGAACAATATGGTGAATAAGAGGATGTATATCACCGGAAGTATAGGAAGCTCTGGAATATTAGAGCGATTTACAACAGATTATGATTTGCCGAATAACAGTAACTATTCAGAAACCTGTGCCTCCATTGCTCTCGCACTCTTTGGACGAAGAATGACACAAATTACAAAAAAAGCGAAATACTATGATATTGTTGAAAAAGCTCTTTATAATACAGTACTTTCCGGCATTGCTCAGGATGGACGAAGCTTCTTCTATGTTAACCCTTTGGAAGTGTGGCCCGATAATTGTATTCCAAGAACCTCCAAAGAGCATGTGAAGCCGATAAGGCAAAAATGGTTCGGTGTAGCCTGCTGTCCACCTAACATTGCCAGAACCCTGGCTTCCTTAGGGGAGTATATCTATCTGGCTGAGAAGGATGCGATCTGGATTAATTTATTCATATCAAGTAAAGCAAAGACAATAATACAAGGGCGGGAAGTTGAGCTTGAGATGAATACCAGATTTCCAAATGATGGACAGATTACAGTGAGTGTAGACGGTCCGGTTGGGGTTAGAGGTAAGATCTATATAAGAATACCGGAGTATGTAAAAAAGTATAAGGTTTGTGTAGATGGTGAAGTGCTGGATACTAAGGCAAGTAAGGATGGATATTATGAACTTGAGCTGGAGATGTCTCACAAAGTCATTTCATTGAACTTTGAATTAGAGACCAGAATTGTCCGTGCCAATCCACTTGTGAAAGAGAATGTTGGAAAGGTGTCAATCATGAAAGGACCGCTCGTTTATTGTATGGAGGAGCTGGATAATGAGCCTAATCTGCCAGCCTATTTCCTTGATACTGGAGCAGAATTAAAAGAACATTATGATGAGGGACTCCTGGGAGGAACCAATGTTATACGTTGCAAAGGAAAGAAAATAAGGTCAAATGGTTGGGAATCAGAGGAGCTTTATACGGAAAAGAGACCGATATTTGAAGAAAAAGAGCTGACTTTTGTACCTTACCCCTACTGGGGGAACCGCAAGACAGGTGAAATGCTTGTGTGGGTTAAAGAATTATATTAAACTGTGCAGGGGTATGTTGCCCTTGTATAAGAAGATTATGGGAAAGTAGAAATGCACATTAATTGTATTTATACGACAAGCATGCGTCGTTATAATAAAATAAGAGAAAAGGAGAAAAAAAGTGAAGAAAAATGTATTGAGTGGGTTGTTAGTAGCAGTAATGGTATCGACAATAGCGTTGGCAGGATGCTCTAAGGGTGGCGAGCAGAATACATCAAATCCAGATGCAAATGTCAGTACCGAAAAAGATGGTGAAACTACCAAAGACGAGGGCAAGGACAGTGGAGACAGAATTAAAATTACATATGCACAATGGGGAAATGAAGTGGAGACAGCTGCTACGCAGAAAGTAGCGGATAAGTTTAACAGCCAACAGGATCGAATTACAGTAGAAGTAGTTAAAATTGATCATGATACTTATGTTACAAAATTAAATGCAATGGCAACAGCAGGTGAGCTTCCGGATACCGGAATTATGAGTGAAGCAGGTGTTCTAAAGTTTGCTGAAAATGGATTGCTGGCAGATATCAGTAATATGTACGGCGAAGGTGATGCAAAGCCTTTGGATGCTTTAACCTTCCGTTATGAAGATAAGCCAGTGGCTTATTCAGCAGCAAATGAAGTGTTAAATCTGTGGTATAACATTGATTTATTAAACGAAATCTGCCAAAAACAAGGATTAGATCCTGCACAGTTTACACCACCTGCAACAGCGGATGCAGCTTGGGATTGGGATACCTTTGTAAAAATGGCACAGACACTTACAATTGATATTAATGGTAAAAATGCGTTAGATCCTGAGTTTGACCCTAATAACGTGGATGTTTACGGTTGTACAATAAATACTCTTCCCTGGCAGCTGGAAGTATGGACCCTGTCCAATGGCGGTGGGTACTACAGTAAAGATGGAACAGCCTGTACCATTGATAGTGAAGCAACTGTAGATGCACTTCAGAAAATAGCGGATTTATCTAACAAATATCATTGTGCACCTCCGGTAACGAGTGCTGCAAATGCTCTGGAATCTTCTTTAGGAAGCAAGAAGGTGGTTATGGCTACCGATGGACAATGGAATGTAGGTGTTTTCCTTGGACCAAGCGCAGATTTTGAATACGGGGTAGGTGTTCTTCCTTATATGAAAGAAAAGGTTACCATTTGTACTGG
>JASGEU010000013.1:0-74522 GCA_047606065.1 Mobilitalea sp. | reverse complement strand
GGAAAGTACCAGTTTAGAGGATTTGCAATTAGAGCCTTCCTGGGCAGGGCATGCGGTTAGGGCGGAACGATTTGGACAGGTTGGTTCTATGGCGGTTAATCGATATTTCCCGTTCTTAGTGCTTGAGGATCAGAGGAATGAGGTATTCTGGGGAGCACAGCTTGCTCATAATGCGTCCTGGCAGATGGAAATCTATCGTAAGGATGATGGAGTTGCAATATCAGGAGGACTTGCAGACAGGGAATTTGGTCATTGGATGAAAACAATTGGACCCGGAGAGGTATTTACCACACCAGCTGCTATCATTACGGTATGCAAGGGTGGCGGTGTGGATGATATTGCCCAAAAACTGACGAAGAGTGGAAATCGCTTTCGAAAGGAATTTCCTGAAAGTGAACAGGAACTTCCAATTATATTTAATGAATATTGCACCACCTGGGGATGTCCTTCTCATGGAAATATTGAGCAAATCCTTAATAAGATTAAGGGTCTGGGAATTAAGTATTTCGTAATTGACTGCGGGTGGTATAAAGAAGAGGGAATTCCCTGGGATATTGCCATGGGAGATTATAAAGTTTCAGAGGAATTATTCCCCGATGGACTTGATAAAACAGTAAAGTTGATACGAGAGTATGATATGAAACCGGGTATCTGGTTTGAGATTGAGAATGTTGGCTCTGCTGCCAAAGCGTATCAATTAGAAGAACATCTGCTAAAAAGGGATGGTAAGGTACTTACAACTTCCATGAGACGATTTTGGGATATGCGAGACCCCGGGGTTCAGGGGTATTTGTCAGAAAAGGTAATCGGATTACTTAAAGAATATCAGTTTGAATACATGAAGCTGGATTACAACGAGACCATTGGACTTGGCTGTGACGGTGCAGAATCTTTGGGCGAGGGGCTGCGTCAGAATATGGAGGCGTCTTATCAATTCCTTGAAAAGGTAAAAAAGGAAGTACCGGGGATTCTCCTTGAAAACTGCGCCTCTGGTGGTCACCGTTTGGAACCGCTGATGATGAGAGCCTGTAGTATGGCATCATTTTCAGATGCTCATGAGTGCCGGGAAATTCCTGTGATTGCGGCGAACTTACACCGGGTAATCCTTCCACAGCAAAGTCAGATCTGGGCAGTGATTCGGAAGGAAGATGATTTGAAAAGAATAGTATATTCCCTTGCGAATACATTCCTGGGCCGGATGTGTCTTTCTGGAGACGTGATTGATCTTGAGGAGGCACAGTGGGAGGTGATTAAGAAGGGGATAGCTTTTTATCAGAGAATAGTTCCTATTATACGAAATGGACATACCTTTTGGTTTGGAACAACGCCTAAAAGCTATCGTCATTTAGAGGGATGGCAGGGGATTTTACGTACAGGTAATAATGGAGATGCATATGCTGTGTTTCATATATTTAATAATCCTAAGGATAAAGTGGAATGCAAAATTGAACTGCCAAAGAATAGGTCATATGAGATTAGTCAGATTTATTCCGATGGGGATAGTGCGGTAACATTGGTAAATCAGTGTTTAATCTATCAGCCTGCTGATGACTGGAAAGCAGTTGCCGTTTATTTGAGAACAATAAAATAATGTGATAATTCAAGTTGAGGATGTATTACCTTCTGGCATATAACGCTGATTGGAATACATCTTTTTCTGTTAGAAATTAATGGAATAAAGATGTATTTACCAATTTTTATGCTATAATATTATTATGTATTCAATATCATTTTCAATGAAGGGGAGCAGCTTGCATATGACAAATCATAACGAGATCAATGGGGATCTTTCTATGGATGTTTACAAAAGAATTATTGAGAATATGAAGGAAGCAGTCGTATTTGTTAGTGGGGGAAACATTCAGTATGCCAATGCATCTTTTAAAAGAATGTTTGGCAACAATCCAACAAATTTACAGGGAATTGATATTGGTGATCTTATTCTTATTCATACCGCTCCGGCAGAGCATGTATCAAATTCTTACTATGGTATTGGAATTACATTGGAGGGGAATAGATTTGACCTTGAATTTGATATTATTGAAGGGAAAGACAAGGATAATAGAATTTATATTTTGCGAGATGTTTCAGAGATGAAAAACATATCCCATCAACTTCTTCAGGAAAGAAATCTTAACAGTGCAATTATTAATACACTCCCGACCTTTCTGGTTATGATTAACATAGACGGAACGATTCGATATGTGAATTATTATATGCAGAATATGATTGGAAAAACTATGCAGGAATTGCAGCATCTTAACTATGTAGACAATTTTGTTTATACAGAGGATAGGCAAAGTGTAGGGGAGTTGTTTAAAGAAATTCAAAACAAGAAGATATCACACTACATATCGCAGAATAAGCTGCTATGCAAAGATGGAATGATTCGCCTGGTGGAATGGTATTCCTGTTCCGTGCTGAATGCACAGGAAGAGGTTGATTGTTTCTTTAGCATTGGTATTGACATTACAGAAAAAAACTATATTATGAAAGAGCTATTTAATCAACTAACGGAAGCAGAGATCCTCTCACATAATTTAAGAGCTGTCTTTGATAATTCACAGGATATGATATGGTCTGTCGACCCAGAATTTAGAATACAGGTCTATAATAAGACTTTGAAGGATTTTATATATAGTAACTATGGTACTATTGTTTGTGTTAATGCAAGTTTAGAGGATATTATGCCGGAAGTAGGTGTTATTTCCTGGACAAATATGTATCTCAAAGCCATAAAAGACGGTGCCTTTTACACAGATTATAGAACAATGAAAGGAAATCGATATCTAAAGTTATATATTACGCCAATTTATAAGAATAATAATTTGATTTCCATTTCTGTCTATGCAAATGACGTTACAGAGCTGATGTTAATTGAACTGGAGTTGAAAAGGAATGAATACAGGCTAAAAGAGGCGCAGCGGATTTCAAAGACGGGTCACTGGGAGTATGATTTAATAACCGGGGAGTTTAGATTATCAGATGAAATGATTCGTATGATAGAATGGAAGGATGAAAAAGTAAGCTTCTCTTCCTTATTAAAAGTTATCCATCCAGAGGACCGAACCTTTGTGATTAAAGTACACGATGAATTCATACGGACCAAAGAAACTGGTACCTTCGAATGCAGGCTGCTGCTGGGAACTGGTAAAATCATTTATATCAGGCATAACTATTTTTATCAGATTGATGATAACCAGATACCTATTTGTTATTTAGGAACCTTACAGGATATATCGGATCAAAAATTAATCGAGGAGGAAATTCTTCAATTAAATAAGGTGCTGGAAGATAAAGTTCAAGAGCGGACACTTGAGCTGATAAGGGTAAATTCCCAGTTGGAAGAATTAAATGCAGGACTTGAGGAAGAGATTCAGGAACGTATTAAGCTGGAAAGAGAACTAAATGAGGCAAGAGATACCGCCGAAAGATCCAGTCAATATAAGAGTGAATTTCTAGCTAATATGAGCCACGAGATAAGAACTCCTTTAAATGCAGTGATAGGTTTTTACCATCTGCTTAAGAATACCACTTTATCAGAAAAACAATTGGATTATCTAATTAAATCAGAGATATCAGCGCAGAATTTATTGAATACCATTGATGACATTTTAGATTTTTCAAAAATCGAAGCCAATCGGATTGAACTCGAATACACGCATTTCGATATCCGTAAAATACTTCATAATATAGAGAGTATTATGAAACCCAAGGCCTTTGAAAAAGTAATTGATTTAAGTATCAGTGTCGACGAGAGTACCCCTCGTATCTTGGTGGGAGATTCTAACCGAATTAATCAGATTGTGCTGAACTTAGCAAATAATGCAGTAAAATTTACTCATAATGGTGGAGTTCATATCAGTTTAAATCTAGTGTCTAAGACCTTGAAAAAGGCACATATAAGGATTTCAGTAAAAGATACGGGGATTGGTATGAGTCAGGAGCAGATTGATAAGATATTTAATCCATTTTCTCAAGGAGATACTACAATAACCAGAAAATATGGCGGTACCGGACTCGGATTATCCATATGCAAAAGCCTGGCATATCTAATGGGAGGAGAGATTTCGGCCTCCAGTGAATTAGGGAATGGAAGTGTATTTTGCTTTGAAGCCGAGTTTGATTATGAGGACAAAGATCAATACGAAGAGGCAGTGATTCAGGAATCTCAATTAAAGCTTCAGTTCGTGAATACCAGAGCGTTGTTAGTAGAAGATAATAAAATTAATCAGCAGGTCTCCTTTGAGATGATGAATCAAGCAGGAATAGAGGTAGATACCGCAGAAGACGGAATGGAAGCACTTAAGATGCTAGAGGCAGGTAATACCTATGATATAATATTAATGGACCTGCATATGCCGATACTCAATGGTTATGATACTTCCATGCGAATCAGATGTTTTGATCAGCGAACGCCGATTATTGCAATGTCTGCCGATATTGTAAAGGGTGTAAGTAAACAGGTATTGAAAGCGGGCATGAATGAGTATATTTCGAAACCCTTTAATCCGGTCAATATGTTGATGCTGATAAAAAAAATGATTGGCAAGGATAAGACAATAGAAGTGTTGGATGAAATAGCAGCTGCCACAGATAATATGGTAGAATTAAAAACAGAAATGTATTTAAAAAATAACAATAGCCTCCCTGATTCTCTTCCTGGATTGGCAATTGCAGAAGCACTTTCACGTATTAATGGTAAGCCAGAGATTTACTGCAAACTATTGCAATTTTTCATATCTGACCATGCCAATTTTATATCAGATTTGAGGAAAGCAATAAACAATAAAAACTTGGAATTATCAATTAGGTTAACCCATACCTTAAAAGGAAGTTCGGCAAATATTGGTGCAGTCAGAGTATCCGTGCTTGCAGGACGAATTCAGCATGGATTAGAAAATCAGAAGTATAATTATGAAATCGATAAAGATTTACCATTAATAATAGAAGAGTTAGAGGTTGTAAAAAAATCAATCCGAGCCATATTATTAACGGATTATAGTTCTGCTGCAAGAAAAGTAACTGCTAACCCACAGCTCAAAATAGAACTTATGCGCCTGGCTGAATTAGTAAAGCAAAACGATTTTGACTCAATTGAGGTATTTGAGCACTTAAAAAATGACTTAGAGAAAGCATTTGACTCAGCACTAGTGAATGATTTGCAAAAGGTACTTGTACAATTCCAATGGTCGGAGGCTTATAATATTATTAGTAAGCTATATTAATTTACATATTTGGAGGGTATACATAAGATGAGAGATAGTTCGAGGGAGTTTGAAATACTAATTGTTGATGATACTCCTAGCCAAATTCACCTTGTCGCAATGATTTTAAAAGAGGCTGGTTATAAGGTGAGGGTATTGGTAGAAGGAAATCGGCTCTTTGAAGTAATAGAAAATAAAGTCCCTGACTTGATTTTAATGGATATTATGATGCCTGAGATCAATGGGATTGATTTGTGTAGAAGGATTAAGAGCAACTCGATCTACAAATCTATCCCAATCATATTTTTAACAGCGATTACCGATAGTGAAATAATAATCAACGCTTTCTCAGCAGGAGCACAGGATTACGTTTCAAAGCCAGTTAATCCAAAGGAACTATTAGCCAGAGTGGATGTACATGTACAACTAAAGTGTAAAACAGAAAATTTAGAGGAGGCATACAAAGAGATAGAGAGCTTTAATCATATGGTGTGCCATGATTTAAAATCACCACTTTGGGCGATTAAAAACCTGATTAACTTTATTAATGATGATATGGCTGTTACAGAAGAAAATTCAACAAAACGATTTTTGCAGGCATTGGGAGAAAAGGCTTCAGAGGCAATTCTGCTTATTGAAAAACTATCCGATCTTTCCAAGGTATCCAGTGATCCCCTTGTGAAAGAGTGGATAGCAATTCATGATGTGTTTGAAGAGGTGTATCGGACCTTATTGGATGAAAATATGGGTAGAACGGTTGAGATACAAATTGATCCCATGCCGGAGGTTTATGCGGACAGATTACTTATTCGGCAAGTAGCATATAATGCTGTATCTAACGCGTTTAAATATACAAGTAAAAATAAAAATTCCGTAATTAAAATAACTTATTCTGAAGAAAAGAATGAACATGTCTATAAGATAGTGGATAATGGCGTGGGTTTTTCAATGAAGAATGCAGAAAAGTTATTTACAATGTTTTACCGATTGCATTCAAAAAAAGATTATGATGGTGCTGGCACTGGTCTTGCTATAGCTAAAAAAATAATTAAGAGACATCACGGCAGAGTATGGGTGGAATCAGAAGTCAATCGCGGAACTAATTTTTCCTTTACCTTACCGAAGTAAGTTTTTCTGAATTCGGAAGGAAAGACGCCAGTATATTCTCGGTAAAGTTTGCTGAAGTATTCAGCATCCTTATATCCTAGAAGCCCACTTATTTCATAAGCTTTGTAATGTTTATCGGTTAAAAGAATTGTAGCAAATTCAAGTTTTGCCTTTGTATAATACTGCAAAAAGCTTTCACCTGTGTGCGCTCGAAATAATCTTCCTAAATAATCGCAATTATAATTTAAACGTAAGGCCACCATTTCTAGAGTTATTTTTTTGTCTAACCCGGACAGAACCTCCGAACACATTTTATAGATAATTTCATCAGAAGTGCTTAAATGAAATCGTTGAATAAAATCTGATATGTGAAGAAACTCCATACGGATTATTTCAGTTATTTTCGACTCGCTGTTATTTGAAATAATACGGTCTTTTGTAAATTCACTAGGCTGATAGAGCTTCTTAATGAACGGATGTTTATTAAGAAGTTTTTCTTCTGTATTTCTTATTAACTTCTCAAACATAACACCGAGTTTAAAATAATCATTATCATACATGGCCAAATGATACTTTATGAGCTGTTTGATATAGAGGTCAACCTCTTCTGAGGAATTATATAATACGGAAAATATGGTATCCTCATAGTTGTGGATAAGGCCAAAATCCAGTTTTTCGATTAATACCTGCTCTACCTTTTCTTTGATATTACGGGTCTTGGCTTTTTCTTCAATGTCTATTTTTATTTGTTGCAATAAAGAAGATAACTTATCTTTTGCAATGGGCTTAACCAAATAATCAAAGGCATCATACTTAATACCTTTTCTGGCATACTCAAAATCACTGTGTGTGCTAACAAGGACAACTGTGATATCCAATCCGCGCTCTCTTATTTCCTGTAATAATCGAATGCCATCCATAACAGGCATCCGTATATCAGTAATGATCACATCAAAATCTTGTTCTTCCAAGGCCTGCAAGGCTTCTTCGCCGTTCTCACACTCAGCTTTAACAACAAAATCCTGATCGTATTCCCTAAGCATCTTGATTAGAGCATAACGTTGCGTCCACTCATCATCTACAAGTAAAAGTTTATACATATTAATGAACCTCATTTTCCCAATATAGCTATATATCGACATTTTTAGTACTAAACATTACATAATGTAGGTTTTTTCTGGGTAATTCGTCTTCTTTCTCCTATTTATGGTATGGAATAGTTTTTGTAATATAAGCTTTGTTGTTAAAACAATCTAAATATTGATAAATACTTCCATTTGAAATTTAATCAGTATATGCAATATAGAAAAAGGAGGAGGTGAAAGAATTGTCAGATAGCTTTTTAAATGATCCAATGTTGGATATGTATTTATTTGAAACAAATCAGAACATTGAACAGCTGGAACAATCAATTCTGTCCGGTGAGAAGCACAGTGTTCTTACAATAGAAGATGTAAATGATATTTTTCGCGTCATGCATACGATAAAAGGTTCTTCAGCCATGATGCTTTTTAATAATATTGCTGCAATGGCGCACGCAATGGAGGATTTGTTTTACTTTCTTCGTGAAGAAAAACCAACCCAGCTCAATTACTCAATCCTATCAGATTTAGTTCTGGAAGGGGTTGATTTTATTAAAGTAGAATTAATTAAAATTACCAATATGGGAAGCTGTGATGGAGATGCAAGTAGTTTAATTGAAAAAATTAAATCCTATTTATCATCGATTCGAAAGGATAATTTTAAGGATTATCGTGCAAAAAGTGATAGGACATCCACTATGCAGCAGTATTATCTGACCCATGAAATGAGCGTATCCGATTTAACAATGAAAGGGTATAAAGTAACATTTCATTTTGATGCAGGATGTGAGATGGAGAACCTAAGAGCCTACAATATTGTACATAATGTGAAGGAAATTACAGAGGAGTTCTACTATGTACCCAGCGATATTATTGAAAATGATGACAGCATCTTTACCATAAGAGAGAAGGGTTTTCAATTATATCTAAAGACTGTGATAACGAAACAGGAAGTATATGATTTTTTTATGAAAACGCTTTTTCTTAAAAGTCTGGAAGTAGTCGAGCTTGGTGAAGATATTGATTTCAGACAACCGTATGCGGTGAGTGGTTTTACTTTGGAACAACCTATTAAGGTGTCAAATATAAATAGTGGAATGGAGGAAAGCAAAGAAGCTGATAATCTCCATGCGCAGCAGAACATCATTAGTGTCCATGTAACTAAACTGGATAAGTTAATGGATTTGATGGGTGAGATGGTAATTGCGGAAGCAATGGTAACGCAAAATCCTGACTTGCAAGATTTAAGATTAGAGAATTTCTATAAGGCAGCACGTCAACTTCGTAAAATTACAAATGAAGTACAAGATATGGTCATGTCAATCCGAATGGTTCCGTTATCTGCAACATTTCACAAAATGCACCGAATTGTTCGAGATATGAGCAAGAGATTAAATAAGGAAGTTCAGTTAAAGCTGCTGGGAGAGGAAACCGAGGTAGATAAAAAAATAATTGAGCATATCTCTGATCCACTGATGCATCTGGTTCGCAATTCCATTGATCATGGAATTGGTACTAGCGAAGAAAGACTACTAAAAGGAAAAACCAGTTATGGATTAATCACTTTGGAAGCAAAAAATTCAGGAAGTGATGTAATTATTAGTATAAGGGATGATGGGAAGGGCTTAAATAAAGAAAAAATCCTAAATAAGGCAAGAGAGAATGGAATATTAACGAAACCAGAATGTGATATGACGGATAGGGACATATTTAATCTTATTTTTCTTCCGGGCTTCTCTACCAAAGACAATGTATCAGAATTTTCTGGCAGAGGAGTCGGAATGGATGTTGTGATTAAGAATATTGAGGCTGTCGGAGGAAGTATATCAGTAGAAAGCAAGGAGGATGTGGGTACAACAACAATATTAAAAATACCGCTTACCCTTGCAATAATCGATGGTATGAATATATCTGTAGGGGCATCCAGATACACACTGCCTACAATTTCTATTAAAGAATCCTTCCGTCCCAAGGAGAGTCAGATCATCATTGACCCGGACGGCAATGAGATGATTATGGTGAGAGGACAATGTTATCCAATCCTTCGCCTTCATAAATTATATGGAGTAGAAACAAGAGTAACAGATGTATCTAAAGGTATACTTATTATGGTGGAACAGGATGGTAGAAGTGTATGTCTGCTTGCTGATGAGCTAATAGGTCAGCAACAGGTGGTAGTAAAAGCACTTCCTAATTATATAAAGAAAACAAAGAAAATCGAAGGTTTAGCAGGATGTACCTTACTTGGTGATGGCAGTATCAGTCTGATTTTAAATATCAGTGGATTATTGGGTATGAAAGCATAATGTGATTCAGCTTAGAAAGGGATAGTGGAATGTCACAAATAGCAGAGCGGGAAGAATTGGAACAGGAAGAGGATACTCAAAAGGGAAAATATTTGACCTTTTCCATGGGGAACGAGATATATGGTATGGAAATACGGTATGTAACAGAAATTATAGGAATTCAACCGATTACTGAAGTACCGGAGCTTCCTAATTATATTAGAGGTATTATTAATTTAAGAGGGAAAATCATTCCTGTTATGGATGTACGTTTGAGATTTAAAAAAGAATATCGAGAATACAATGACAGAACCTGTATTGTGGTTATCGATACGAATGATATATCAATAGGGTTAATTGTTGATAGCGTTTCAGAAGTGTTAGCGATTTCGGAGGATGAGATTGTTGCGCCTCCGGATATTAATAAAAACAGTCAAAAGTATATTAAAGCAATTGGGAAAGCGGGAAGTGAAGTTAAGCTTTTATTAGATTGCGAGAAATTATTAAGCGACAATGAAATAGAGAGCTTAAGTAATGTGGGTTAATTACTGTTACTAAGGAGGACATGGGAATGAAATGGTTTTACAATTTAAAGATAGCAGCAAAATTACTAATTGGATTTATCGTAATAGCTGTTATCGCCGGGGTTATCGGTGTTTATGGAATTATAAATTTAAGAATGGTAAGTGAAAATGATACAAAGCTTTATGAAGAAAATGTAATTGGTATTGTTAGTATTGCTAATATGAATCAGGATTTCATAAGTGTAAGAATCGGTATGAGAGATTTAATCATGCATCTTGATGAAGCTGATAAATCAAAGTATGTAGATAAAGTCAATCAATACTTTGAGGATTTTGATGTAGCTATGGCGCAATATGATGCAACAATATCTTACCAGGAGGACAGAGATAACTTTAATGAAGTTACTTCTTTAATGAAATCCTATAAAGATGCAGTGGAAGAAATCATTGATACTGCACTGGCTGGGAAAAGTGAAGCAGAGGTAACTGAATTATTTGAGGCAGCTACTCCGTTAGGAGATTCCTTGGGGCAAGTATTGGATACGATGAATTTATGGAATGAAGATCAGGCAGAGCAACGCTCGGAAAGCAACAATGCAGCAGCGGATTCTGCTTCGATAGTAATGATTATAATTGTGGTTGCAGCAGTTATCCTTTCCATATTCCTAGGGACCTTTATTAGTATTATTATCAGTAAGCCAGTAAAAGAGCTCACCGGTATTGCAGAAAAGCTGGCGCTGGGGGATGTTAACATTGGTATAGAAGCTAAAACCACTGATGAGGTAGGTTTATTGATGGTTTCCTTTGGAAAAATGATTGCAAATATCCGGGAACAAGCCGAGGTTGTGGAAAAGATAGCTTCCGGCGATCTAACTGCACAAATACGAGTAAAGTCCCAGGAAGATCTTCTGGGCAGAAAACTTAACGAAATGCTGCACATGAATAATGAAATTCTAAACAACATTAATTCGGCAGCAGAACAGGTATCTTCTGGAGCAAAACAGGTGTCAGATTCAAGTATAGCTCTATCTCAGGGAGCAACAGAACAAGCCAGCTCAATTGAGGAACTTACTGCATCCATTGAGGAAATATCCACGCAGACAAAACAAAATGCAGAATATGCAAATCAAGCAAATTTATTAGCTGAAACTGCAAGAACGAATGCAGTGCAGGGGAATAATCAGATGGGTGAGATGTTAAAGGCAATGACAGAAATTAATGAATCCTCTGCAAATATATCAAAAATCATTAAAGTTATTGATGAAATTGCATTTCAGACAAACATTCTGGCTCTTAATGCTGCAGTAGAGGCTGCAAGAGCGGGGCAGCATGGCAAAGGCTTTGCTGTGGTAGCGGAGGAGGTAAGAAACCTGGCAGCCCGTTCGGCAAATGCGGCAAAGGAAACAACGGATATGATCGAAGGCTCCATTAAGAAGGTGGAGGGAGGTACAAGGATTGCCAATGAAACAGCGGATGCACTAACTAAAATTGTTGATGGAGTTGCGAAGGTTGCTAATCTTGTAAGTGATATTACCTCTGCATCCAATGAGCAGGCAGCTGCAATTACACAGGTTAATCAAGGTGTTATGCAGGTATCACAGGTGGTCCAGACGAATTCGGCAACTTCGGAGGAAAGTGCGGCAGCAAGTGAAGAACTTTCCAGCCAGGCTGATTTACTAAAGGATCAGGTAGGCCGATTCAAATTAAAAAAGGAAACTAGATCGAATTCATATCGTAGTTTTGAAGAACTTGACCCGGAGGTAATTAAGTTACTGGATGATATCAGCTATAAAAATAGTATGACGATTCCCAAAGAGGCAAATCCCGGTACGAAAGGGAAAAAACCTTCGGTTAAGATAGACTTAAGTGACAAAGAATTTGGTAAATATTCGTTTTAATAATTAACTGACTGAAGAGTTAAAGTATTTATTCCCCGCCGAAAGGGGGCTGGAAAAGCTCCCTTATAACTCATAAGAAGGTAGGTTAAAAAAATGCAAATGAAATACAATCCAAGACTTTTAGCAACTGCAATGTCCTCAATTGGTGATGGAGTAATTATAACTGATTGGCGAGGACAAATACAATATATGAATGAAGCTGGTATTACATTGACAGGCTGGACATATAGAGAGGTAATTGGAAAGACCTTTGAGGAAATATTTCGTTTAGTCAATTTCTATAGCAGAGAAAGCTTGATAAGTCCAATTAAGCCCGTACTTCAAGAAAATAAAACAGTGGGGCTGCAAAACAATTCTGCCTTAGTTACTAAGACAGGAAAATTGCTATTTGTTTCTGCCAGCTGTTCTCCTTTAAAGGACACCAACAACCTTACAGAAGGTGCAGTAATTGTATTCCGAGATATCAGCCGTATCAAGAATATGGAACAGGAAATCCACAGAGAAAAGAATAACTTAAAGAATGTGCTGGAGGCACTTCCCACAGGCATTCTTGTGATTGATAATAAGTCTGTAATTCAATGGGCAAATAAACCTGCTCAGGAAGTGTTTGGGAATAAAAACACTTACGTGGGTAATCGTTTTGGGGATGCCACCAATTGTAAAAACAGCTTTGAAAAAGGTTGTGGAAAAGGGAAAAAATGCAGACTATGCAATATTAATAGGAGTATTAAGAAAGTGCTGCGTGAGGGTACTCCAAACAAGGATAGTGTATTCTTTCACTCTGTAGTAGATCAGGAGATTCAAAGAGATTATTGGCTTAAAATCAATTTTATACCCCTTGTATCTAAGAATGAACAACAGATTATCATTGCATTTGATAATATAACGGAACAGAAGAAGTATGAAGATAATTTACAAAAGGGTAAGGAAACAGCAGAAGCAGCCAATAAAGTTAAAAGTGAATTTTTAGCCAATATGAGTCATGAAATTCGTACACCTCTTAATGGTATTATCGGTATGCTCGACTTGTTATTATTGACGTCGCTGAACACTGAGCAATTAGAGAATGTTACTATGGCAAAGTACAGTGCAAACTCTCTTCTTAAAATTATGAATGATATATTGGATTTTTCAAAAATAGAAGCGGGTAAACTCATGATTGATTCAATCAACTTCAAAACCTCTAAGCTCCTGGAAGATGTCATAAAAATTCATGCGAAGCTCGCCAAGAATAAAGGATTAAATTTAGAGCTTGAGATTTATCCAGAAGTACCAAAGTACTTAAATGGAGATCCGGATCGCATTCGGCAGGTACTCAACAATTTAATATCAAACGCAATTAAATTTACTCCAAAAGGTAAGGTTACAGTAGCAGTTTCTCTCTTAGAGAGGAATAATAAGTCGGTAAAGTTAAAGTTTAATGTTATAGATACCGGGATAGGTGTGTCAAAAGATAAGATTGATTTACTTTTCCAAAGATTTAGCCAGGTAGATGGAACAATTACACGTAAATACGGTGGTACTGGTCTGGGCCTTGTTATATGTAAGCAGCTCATAGAAATGATGAACGGTGAGATTGGTGTTGTAAGTGAAAATAGCAGAGGAAGTACTTTCTATTTCATATTGCCCTTTGAAATTGGTCATCGCAGCAGTAATTTAAAAGAAGAAGCGCGAATTAATAAGAACCGTATAGAATCAATAATCCAGCAAGAGGATTTAAAACTGGAATATCAGGCTCAGATACCGATACCTGTAAGCAGCACTGAGAATCAAATTAAATATAGTGGTGTGAAAATGGACAAAAGCGGAGAGATGGTGTTCGTTCAGGAAGAAAAAAGTGGGTTCAATAGTGACATGTTAATGGAACTGGAAGAACTGGATGAAGCTATGATAGATTTACAATTTAGTATGGATAACAGTTATGACCATCTGGAAGAAAAAGCAATCAGAGTAAAAAAACTCGCTATTTTATTAAATGCGGTTGCCATGAGAGACTTTGCTTTTAAAATTGAGCTTGCAGCTAGAAAATACGACTGGGTCAAAGCAGAGGAGTATTTCAGAAAGTTGAGCAAGGAATATGATGGGATGA
Source organism: Mobilitalea sp. (assembly GCA_047606065.1). Taxonomy (GTDB): domain Bacteria; phylum Bacillota; class Clostridia; order Lachnospirales; family Lachnospiraceae; genus Mobilitalea. The sequence continues at coordinate 60,330 of JASGEU010000013.1, read as the reverse complement.
AAAAGTGACAGGGATATATATTTCGCAGTTTTAGGAATGGAGATTATTATGAGAATACTTATTGCAGAAGATGATTTAATTAGCAGGAACTTTATGCTAAAGTTTTTTTCCAGATATGGCGATTGTGATTTAGTAGTAGATGGATTGGAAACGATTGATGCATTTCTAATGTCGTTAAAGGAGGAAGTTCCTTACCATCTGATATGCCTTGATATCATGATGCCGAAAGTAGATGGAATTAAAGCACTTAAGGCAATTAGAGAATTCGAGAGACAACATGGAATTGTGCAGGAGGAACGAACAAAAGTTATTATGACCACAGCTCTTGCTGAAACACAAATAGTACATGCAGCTTTTGACTATGGATGCCATGCTTATGCCACGAAGCCGATAGATACACGAAAACTCACGGAAGTTTTAGAAAAGCTGGGATTCATATTATTAGAATGAGGTTGAAAATGAAAATTTTTTATTTGATGCTTAGTAAGGTACATCAATTTTTAGAAATCAAGCAGGAGTTTGTCCCAAGACGAGGAGCATTTAGAGTCGCGGGAATTTATGCACTTAGTGGTATCTTATGGATACTGTTATCGGACAAGCTCTTGGAATTGCTTGTGAAGGATGTACAGACAATGGCACGAATTAACTTAATTAAGGGATGGATTTATGTGCTTTTTACTGCGGTACTAATCTTTGGGTTAGTGTATGTAGCTCTAAAGCGTATTAATCAGGATAGAATTAAGCTTGATAACAATTATCAAGAGGTAACTGCAACCTATGAGGAACTAGAAGCCACTTATGAAGAGTTAACGGCCTCCGAAGAAGAAATTAGACAGCAGTATGATTTGCTAATGGAAAGTCAAACCATGCTTGCAGTGAGTGAACAAAGAACTCAGGAATATCAGGAACAATTACACTTCCTGGCGTATCACGATACACTGACGAAGCTGCCCAATAGACTTTCGTTTGATCAAGATAACAGGGAGCTGGGGATAAAGGAACCAGACAGTTTAATTGCGGTATGCTATGTAGATATCGATAATTTTAAATTAATCAATGATACCTGGGGACATAATTTCGGAGATCAGTTAATTGGGTCACTTAGCACCAGAATAAGTTCTTATATTACATATTGTGACTTGATTTACAGGCTGGGCGGAGACGAATTTATTATAGTCCTCAAGGGAGCCAGGAATCTGGAGGAAATTAAAGTACAGGCTAAAAAAATTCTAGATAGTCTGGAAGAACCCTTTTATATCTTTGGCAATGTAATTCATATTAGTATCAGCATGGGGATTGCCCTGTATCCGGAACATGGTAAGGATAGTGATGAACTTTTGCGGTGTGCAGATATCGCTATGTATAAAGCAAAAAAGGCTGGCGGAAATAGCTTTTTTATTTATAGCAGCGGTATGCAGGAAGATCTTCAGAAGCGAATGATAATTGAAAAGTATTTATACGCTGCATTGGAAGAAGATGAATTTGAATTATATTATCAGCCTCAATTAGACATTTCAAGTAATAAAATAACTGGAATTGAAGCCTTGCTACGGTGGAAAAACAAAGAGTTGGGTTTTGTATCTCCTTTACAATTCATTGGAATTGCAGAAGAAACACAATTAATTATACCCATTGGTAAATGGGTTTTAAGACAATCCTGTGCCTATATAAAAAAGTTACAGGAACAAGGACATTCAGATATTACAGTATCGGTTAATGTATCAATTCTACAGTTGGTTCAAAATGATTTTATTGAGTGTGTATTTCAAACTTTAGAAGAATATGAGTTAAATCCGGAATGTCTGGAGTTAGAAATAACAGAATCAATTCTTATGGAATCCTATGATATGATAAAGAATAAATTATCTGCTCTCTATGAGAAAGGGATTAAAATAGCTTTAGATGACTTTGGAACAGGGTATTCCTCTTTAAATTACTTATTACAGTTACCAATTAATACCCTTAAGATTGATAAAACATTTGTTGATGGTATTACCCTGGAACTTAAAAATAAGCAATTGACCGGACAAATAGTTATGATTGGCCGCAGTATGGGGTTGAATGTGGTGGCAGAAGGTGTTGAAACAAAGGAACAGTTCAATTACTTAAAGCAGAACAACTGCGATAAAATTCAGGGATTCTTATATAGTAAGCCATTACCGGAGAAGGAACTGGAAGTTTTATTAAGCAGAGAAAATCTAATCTTAGGTAGCTAGCTAGTTATTGTTGACATAAATTCCCCAGTAGAACGGGCATTGCAAAAGATATATTTGCAATGCCCGTTAAAGTTATACCCTGGCAGGTGTTAAAGCTTAGTAATTGCTACACGCCAAACCTCTGGTCCTTCTTCAAGATACTCCCAATCAAATCCTTTCTTTATCTCCATGATAAATTGATAATGAAGGGGGCGAGGATCATGATCGTTGATAAGTTGCATTTTCTCTCCGGATTGTAAACTAAAGAATGTATCAAAAATAACAGGATGCTTATCCTTGGGTTCATATTGTGTGGCATCAACTGTTGCTGCGAAATTATACATATGGAATACTCCTTTTCTATTGATTTGAGTCAATTATAATTTGGATAAAGAGTATTTTCTGTGACTGAAATCAAATTTTAATAATTTCGAGCAGCAAGCCATACTTGTTAGAGTTGAGGTGCATTACATTGTTTTACATATATGTTTAAGAAAACTTGTCAAGGCGTGGATTTCATAATACAATGAAATGGTAATAAATACAAAAAAAGCGGGGTTATAATTATGATGAGGTTAATGAAAAAAGTCAGATGCAGGATAGCAGCGATAACAATCGTATTGCTTGTTATGCCGGCAGCAGTTCCAGTTTTGGCAGCAGAAGTGACGCAAGAGGAAGCGGCACAGGCTCCAGAGAAGACGCAGGGAGAGGCGATAAACTTTGACCCGAATGGAACTTATCATGCAGCACTGGGTGTACAGACCTGTAATACGCTCTGGATTGGCAGATATGCCTACTATGAGGCAGAGGCAAACCAACAGTATGGTACAGATCAATATTCTGTTTTATTCTCTGGCGGGGAGGCAACTAATAATTATGTGGAATATGCCGGTACCTTTAATGATGCAGAGATCAAGGGTAATGGAACCTACACAGTATCACTTTCCGGGGCAGATTTCGCTAATGAAGTTACCCTTAGCCAGCTCCATGTAGCGACAGATATACCAATGAATGAAAGTATTTCAATTTCAGATGTAAAAATGAAGATAAATGGCAGAACTTTGATTACTTTTGAGGAAGCCTTTATAGAGACGGATGCGAAATTCTTAGAAGGCGGAATTACATTTCTTTTGGTTAACCACTGGAGAGCACCATTGGTAAAATTCTTATCTGAGAATGGTCTTTCAGAAACTGGCAGTGGTGTCGAGGCATTAAGAGGCGATGGAAGTGATGAAATTGAAATAACTTTTACAGTATCCGGCTTTGCCTATGATAAGGTGGAAGAAGTAGTAACAATAGCACCGACTGAAGTACCAGCAGTTGTACCAACGGATTTGGGTACAGGCACGGAGAAAAAGGATGGAATTTCCAATACACCATATATTTTTATAGGAATGATAGTGGTTGCGGGAGTTGCTGTGCTTGCAGGTATTGTGTTAGTTATCGTTCGTAAGAATAAGAAAAAATAACAATGTAATTGTACAAGGGAGGAAGCAACATGAGAATTAAAATGTTTACGGGAAGAATGAATCTTGAAGGTGATAAGGATTATATAGAAGATCAAGTTAATAATTTCATAAATGGAAAAAAGGTCATTGATATTAAACAGTCCATATCATCAGAGGTAAATAGGGACGAGGCTCCATATCATTTAGTTGTAGTTACTGTTATGTATGTATAAAATAAGAGTATCCTTCGGGGTGCTTTTAAATTAGATACTAAGTATTGTATAGGAGGATAAATTCATAATTCAGAATCCAATTTAAAAAGGTTTTCATCCAGACCCAAGTATGATCTATGTAAACGATGAGTATGCTTCTCCTTTTGGATTTACCGGTGCTTTTATCGGGATGAGTTGTCAGGATTTTGAGAATTCGAGAGAGTATGCAGATTTTGATTCCTTTGTATATAGGGAGTTGGATGGTAAGAACTAATGTTGTTGGTAATAATACATAGGGTTTATTAGAAAGATAAAAGATGTTCCAGCTCCCGGCAGCCGTTGATATGATTGCCAGAGACTGGAGCATTTTGCTTTTCCTGCAATATACTAATTGGTACATAATTAATTACTCTATAGCTTTGATAAAGAGCTGGAAGTGGACTCCCGTATGATAAGTTCTGTATCCAGAAGAATCGATCTGGTTGCGAAGTTTGGATTAGAGATTTTCTCTAATAACATCTCACATGCGGAAAAACCCATTTGGAATTTGGGTTGATTAACTGTTGTTATGGTGGGAGAGAACATGGAGGATAATTCAATATTATCAAACCCAACTACTGTGATATCTTTTGGTACATTATAATGGTATCGCTTAGCGGCGCGTATAACGGCAGCAGCGAGGGTGTCAGAAGCAGTAAAGAATGCATTTGGGATAACTTCATCGGTCAGCAGCTGACAAGCAGCAGCATAAGCCATGTCATAATTGACTTCCGGCAGCTGAATTAACCAGTTCTTTGGTATGACTAAATCAGCATTACTCAGTGCATCCAGAAATCCGCTGCGGCGGTCTCTGGCATATTTGTACGTAAGAGGACCATTGATAAAGGCAATTTTATTTTTACCGCTGGAAATTAAATAATCAGTTGCATTTAATGCAGCGGCATAATCATCAATACTGACATAGGGAACCTCTGATTCGTGATTATATTCACAGCATTGAATAATTGGAAGAAGGTTATTTAATTGGTTTAATAATTCAGAGGATATTTGGTTTAAGAGGATTACCCCAGCTGCATGAACACGCTTTATTAAATGATAGAATACGCTGATAGAACCATGATCGAGTGGGGATTGACTAATTAGCAGATGGCAGCCATGGGCTTTCGCGGAAGTTGTTGCACCTCGTATTACTTCTGTATAAAAAATATTATTAATATTTGGGATATTTAAAATAATGACAGGCTGATCTGTGGTCTTGGATTTTGAAGCCTCTGGAAGAATTGCTCCAAGCTGTTTCATAGTAGCCTCTACCTGTTTTAGGGTTTCTTCCTTCACAAGTTCTCTGTGGTTGATAACGCGGGATACGGTGGCAGGAGAAACACCTGCTTGTGCTGCTATCTGTTGAACAGTAATTTTGTTAAATGAAGCCATGTGATACTCCTTTTTTTTATCTGTGATAAGCTATTTAGTTCTACTTTAATTGATTTGCGTTAAAATATCAATTGTTTATGAAATATATATGAAAAGTTTTCAGAAAGAAACTGCTAATTATGTAAAGGTTTTATAAAAATGAGATGAAGTATTTAGAGTATATAATGAAAATCTCACAATTAGTTCGGTATAATTGATAATTAAAAATAAAAATGCTACAATTATTTCAGAAATATGACTGCAAGAATATGCAAAGGAATTTGAATTGTGGTTGTGAGAAGTATGAAGAAAGCAAAGAATTATGGTTAAGGAGGATATTATGAAGCTGGGATTTGTAAGCTCAATACTTGGGGATTGGAATTTCGAAGAAATGATTGACATAGCAAGTGATATGGGTTATAGCTGTGTCGAAGCGGCATGTTGGCCAAAGGTGAAAGCGGAGCGAAGGTATGCTGGTATTAGTCACATCGATGTTGCTGATCTTACCGATGAAAATGCGCTTTACATAAAGGACTACTGCAACAATAAGAAGGTTGAAATATCCTCTCTGGCGTTCTATCCCAATACCATGGATGGGAATTTGGATAAGAGAAAAGAAAACATAGAACATCTATATAAGGTAATAGACGCCAGTGCGAAACTTGAAATCAATATGGTGACTTCCTTTCTTGGCAGGGATCAAAGTAAGTCAGTAGAAGAAAACTTGGAGCTTGTTAAGGAAATTTGGCCGCCTATTGTAAATTATGCAGAAGCAAAGGGAGTTAAGATTGCAATTGAAAACTGTCCAATGTTATTTGATGAAGGACAGTGGCCCGGTGGACATAATCTGATGACGACACCTTATATCTGGAGAAAAGTATTTGAGATTTTACCAAATAATAATTTTGGAATCAATTATGATCCCTCTCATTTTGTGTGGCAAATGATAGATTATATTAAGCCTATTTATGAATTTAAGGATAGAATTTTTCACATCCATTTTAAAGATATTAAGGTAATGAAGGAAGAGTTAGATAAGGTTGGTACCATGGCATATCCATTACAATATATGCAACCTAAATTACCGGGACTGGGAGATGTGGATTGGGGTAATTACGTTTCAGCATTAACGGATATTCATTATAATGGGTATGCATGTATTGAAGTAGAAGACAGAGCTTTTGAGTCTTCCAAAGATAGAATTCTGGACAGCTTAAAGTTGTCAAAAAAATACATGGAACAGTTTGTAATCTAATATAGAAATAATAGCGAGGATATAAATTGTAATAAATTAATGTCTAAAATGTTAAATAAAATAGAATGTGTAGCTTTTATAAAAAAACTTGCTCTTGGAAGAAGTTCTGTTAACCTTCTAAGAGCAAGTTTTTTTGTAACTTAACGCTAATTTTATATACAGCAGAGATGAATAATAAATTGTTTTTATAAATGAATAAGTGCTTTTTGGTAAGATATCTTGAAATATGTATTCTTATTATAGAATGAATTTATCTATAATTTTCTTAAGGTCAAGAACTTGATCGTCTATCTCGGTACTATTTTGATTAATATTTGTCATTGCTGCTAATACCTGCTGCGTTGCTGCGGAGGTTTCCTGTGTGCTTGCAGCATATTCTTGTGAAATAGCGGACACGTTGGTACTGAATTCACTGATAATGGAGCGACTCTGATTTATGGACAAGGAAACTCTCTCCAGAGAGGATATCTCAGTATTAATAACATTAATGTATTTGACAATGGTATCGTATTTATTCTTTGTTGCATTAATGTTTTCCGTTTGCAGCAGCACAGCCTGCTCAACTTCTTTACTTTGATTACTTGCTGTATTGATATTGTGCTTAATTTCATTCAGCATATGGTCAATTAGAGCGGTAGAATCCTTGGCTTGTTCCGAAAGCTTATGTATCTCGTCTGCAATGACAGAAAACCCTCTTCCTGCTTCCCCTGCTCTGGCAGCTTCTATTGCAGCATTTAAGGAAATTAAGTTAATCTGTTCTGCAATGGCTGAAATAATAGCGGTTGCTTCGACAATCTGTGCAGCATTTTGATTTGCGGTAGCTATTGTTTTAAAGTTTGATTGGAACGTAGTTTGATTTTTTGCATTGGTTTCATCCAAATGATGAACGGTATCAAGTCCTTCTTGTATTACAGTCATAATTCCAGCGGCATTATTCGATAATTCTTTTGTACTTGCGGTACTGGTTTGCACGATTTCGCCTAAGCGATTAATTTCACTTGACAGCTGTTGGGTATCCTCGGCTTGGTTAGCTGCGCCTTCTGCAATTTCATTAATGGTTTTTGAAATTTCAACCACAGCATTTGTTACCTCATTAGAAGTAAGCTTCATACTCTCGGAGGAATTTGATAAGGTAGAGGAAGTGCTTAGTATATTTGTTGTAATGTCACGTAAGGAACGAACTAAATAGGACACAGATTGAGATAAGGTTCCAAGTTCATCCTTGCTATTTATATGATGCGGAGTAATGGACAAGTCATTTGCAGCGAGAGAGTTCATGTTGGCAGTCAGGGCTTTTATGTTAGTCCTTATGAAATTAACTAAGTAGAGACTGAAGGCACCCATTAATACGGAGGCAATTGCAAATAAGAGAACAATTTCCCGTATGGAGGCTTTGATATGATTTTCCATATCGGACTGGGACTTAACACTATATTCCTCAAGAATCTCTGACATGGTTTTTATTTCATCCCGGATACCTTCAAACATAGCGTTTTTTGCTATGATAAAGCCTTTTCCCGTACTTGGATCGTAGGCTGCCTGCCATTCCTTAAATTGGTTTGTAAATTGCTCGTAAAGGTGGGACATGGTTAATTGCTTCTTTGAATGTTTGAACTCTGAATATAGTTCTGTGTTGGAGTTAATATTTTGCATAACAGTTTCAATGTTGCTGCTGATGGAAGCGCAGTTATCATTGTAATCTTTAATATAGCGATCCTTCGTGCTTTGGTCAATGGACTCACCAGCCTCGACTAAAGTTCGTTCTGCAAGGGTTGCCTTATAAAAGTCTCGGTCAGCTTTTAGCAGCAAGGTAGAATTTACATAAAGGGTATCATAGTAAGTGGTTTCTGCCTGTTTATTTAACTGATTCATTTGATATGAGAATTGAAAAAGAATATATAATAATGCTACAAATATTGGTAAAATCATTAGCCACAGCTTTGTGGCAATTTTTCTGTTTCTAATTAGGTTCATAATCCTTCTCCTTGGTATTTTAATTGGAAGTTCAATAGACTTGTTACTTGTTCATTTGAATTTGTAAATCCCCATAATCACATATGTCAAGTCATATCGTTTGGTTTTTATAATTTATCATAAAATGTTCTGTAATCATGAAAATATAGTCGTAATTACCTATTTATATTTTAGAGTGAAAACAGGTATGCCTTTTCCTAAGAAAGAGGCATACCTGTGTCTATATTCATTGATTTGGGGCTAATTTACTATTCCTCGTCAGTTATTTTTACCCAACCTTCTTTTTGGCTGCTTTCAAAAATTTTCTCACATAAAATCATCTCATGAAGACCATCCTTAAAGGTGGCATGTTCATGTTTTCCGTCCGGATTTCCAATGCTGCCATAAACACTCTTAAAGCATTGTTTAAAGGCATCCGGGAATCCTTCAAGATGGCCAAAAGGATAAGCAATTAATGGCTTGGTATCAGGATGAACAGTTCCTAAGCCTTTCTCAATAAAGGCATTATAGCTGTCACGATTGCCTACAACAAGGGCATTACAGTTCTCGCTATTCCATTGTGCAGATTTGTTATATCCGCCAACTAATAAATCAATCGCAACTGACTTGCCTGCGATAACCTGTGAAAAGAAAGCACTTCCCTTTGCACCGTTACTAAAACGGAACATTACACTTGCATTGTCTTCCGTATCAATTGGAACATCCTCGTAATCCTCGTCCTTGAATTTCTCTTTTGAGAAGGCAAGTACAACGCCCTTGGGTTTCTTACGGTTTTTATGAATGGTTGAGAAATCAGCATTTACTTCTACGATTTTTTGACCGGTTACATATTCTGCTAAGTCCATCCAGTGAGAACCGATATCTGAAACAGCACGAGTTCTGCCGGATTCAGTTGAATTTAAACGCCAGCTGTAATCAGTGTTGTATAACAACCAGTCTTGAGTATAGCTTCCGGTGATGGAGAAGATTTCTCCAAGTTCACCGTCTTTTATGATGTTCTTCAGATGATTGTTCATTGGGTAGAAACGATTATGGAAGTTAATTGCAGCCACAAGACCTTTTTCTTCTGCTTTTGCAGTAAGGGCTCTTGCCTCTTCAATGGAAGTACACATAGGTTTCTCACATAGAACATTTACATTACGGTCCATTGCATACATAGCAATATCATAGTGGGTATTATTTGGAGTACAGATATGAATCATATCAAGATTCATAGTATCAATCATTTCTTTATAGTCCGCAAAATAATGTGGTACATTTAGTTCTTCTGCTGTTTTATCGGCATTAAATTTATCTGCCAAAGCAACAACTTCAACATTGCCAAGACGTCTTAGGGTTTCAATGTGCACCTTGCCGATAAAGCCGGTACCAATAATTCCTGCTCTGAAAATTCTCATAATAACCTCCATCTGCCGTTATAACGGCGTAAATATTATTTTAAATTAAATTTACTGGTAAAGAGTTCGTATTGTTCTTTCCATAACTCAATATTTTGCGGATAATATTCTGTAACCGGGAAGGAACGGGAGATAATTTCTCTGCCTTCCTCAATCGTCTTAATCTGTTTGTTGGCTACTAACTGAACCAGAATGTTACCGAGAGCAGTGGCTTCAACCGGACCTGCAGCAACAAAACAATTACAAGCATTTGCGGTAAACTGACACATTAATTTACTTTGGGAACCGCCGCCAACAATGTTGATGATGCCGAATTCAGTTCCAGTCAGCTTTTGAAGATTGTTAATATTCCAGAAGTACTTTAGGGCTAAGCTTTCATAAACACAACGAGCCATTTCACCAATGGATTCTGGAGATGATTGATAAAGGTTTTTGCAATATTCTTTTAACTTCGCTATCATATTGCCTGGGGAATAGAAAACTTCGTCATCTACGTCAATTACATACTGAAAGGGTGCTGCTGCTTCGGCAAGTTCCTCTAGCTCTGTATAGCTATAAGTTTGTCCCAGAGCCTTGAACTCAGCACGGATTTCCTGAAGAATCCAAGTACCCATTACATTATGAAGGAGTCGGTGATGACCTTCATAGCCACCTTCATTTGCAATGTTAAAATGATATCCAAAATTATTAATAATAGGCTTCTGCACTTCCGTACCTACAAGAGCCCAGGTTCCGCAGCTGATGATAGCGCAGTTTTTGTTAAAAGGAGAAGCTAAAAATGCGGATGCTGTGTCATGTTCGCAAACGGATACAATATCAAAGCCTTTGGTTTTGTATTCGTTATTAAATTCTTTACTAGTATGAGCATTAATTGTACCAGGTTGTACGAGATCTGCAAAAAGCTCTTGGGGAATCTGGAATTCATCTAAAATTTCCTGATTCCAGGTATTGATATTATAGTCAAAGAGCTGACTTACAGATGCAAGAGTATACTCGGTTATTTGTTTACCGGACAAGAAGTAGATCAGCAGGTCGGGAACGAATAAGAGTTTATTTCCGTGCTTAAACAGGTAGGACTGGTCATCAAGGTTCATGGCAGCTAATTGAAGGAGAGTATTAAAGAGTGCATTCTGATTGCCATTAATCTTATATAATTGATCAGGAGACATAATGTCATATATTTTGCTCATATGTCTTTTCGTACGTTCATCACGGTAACTGTGAACCTGAGTTAACATATCTCCGTTTGGAGCGATAATAGAAAAGTCATTACAGAAACTATCGATCCCAATTGAAGTTATGTTGTCATCGGTACCTTCAATTGCAGTTGTAATTCCTTTGCACATTTCTTTATATATTTGTAATATATCCCAATATAGACCGCCATTAATTGAAGTAGCACAGTGATCAAATCTATTCAGCGTTCTTACTTCCAAGAGGTTATCGGAAAGAACTCCCAGTACAACTTTTCCACCGCTGCCACCTAAATCAAATGCTAAAACATTCATATAGATCTCCATTCTGTCGTTGTGTTACTTAAGCCATATTTTATTAAGCCATCAATATCTGTGTTTTTGTAATTTTAGAAAAATTCAAGTAAGCCATATCACTATTTGAATCAGTGATCAGATAATCAATATCTGCAAAGGAACCAAGATAAACAGGGCCAATTTGTTTAAATTTCGAATAATCGGCAAGTAAAAATACTTCCTGTGAACTCTTGATTAATGTTTTTTTGATATCAATTTCCTGAATTCCCGAGTCGGTAATCTGTGTCTCCGAGATAATACCGGTACAAGATATAAAAGATTTGTTAGGGAAATACTGTTGTGCATTCTTAATGGTTGTATTTCCAAAGATGGACAAATTAGTGTTTTTAAAAATTCCGCCTAAGCACACAATGGTATGATGTGGGCTTAAGTTCTTCGAACATTCAAGCAGAAATTGAATTGAGTTAGTCAAAATAGTAACTTGAATGTCGGCGGGTATATACTGATATAAATAAATGCAGGTTGAACTGTTATCGATAAAAATGGTATCCTCGTGTTCAATATAGGAGGCAGCAAGTTTGCAAATTGCCTGTTTTTCCGCTACATGCCAGAAGGAACGCTCCGCAACAGGAGTTTCACCAGGTGCATTGTAGGGTTTTATTTGTGAAGCTGGACTGGAAGTAATAAGTTCGCCAGGTAGGTTAGGTAGTATAGCTCCACCGTGGGTCCGTTTCAACATGCCTGCTTTTTCTAAATCATTAAGATCTCGACGTATGGTCTCCTTAGAGATTTGAAATATATTTGCCAATTCACTGACATCAATACGTCCCATGCTATTAAGTTGACTAATTATTTTTGTTTGACGTTCTTCAATATACATAGTAATGATATCCTTTTGTAGGGTTTTATACCCTATGAATTAGTATGGATTAAATAGCATTTCTTGTAATGGTGCAGAAGGCGTCACATTCGATACGTTCCAGCATACTGTATGCGTGATAAATACTTGGTCCGGATACAACAACACCATGCATAGGCAGAATAACACCGATAGGTTTTTTAACTGCTAATTCTCTATGTTCTTCAAAATAGTTGTATATGTTTTGAGAAAGTTCAGGAGTATATGCTTTGGTATATTCGATGCATCCAACATATCCGCGGCCCATAGTAGCTTCTGTTACATTAGGAATAGGCTTGCCCTGTGCAACAAAAGGCATACAGTAGAAGGGATGTGCATGAATCGTACAAGCGATTTCCTTGAAATTACTTAAAATGAGAACATGCATCAAGCCTTCACGTGAAAGTTTACCGGTGCCTTCGATAATGTTTTCTTCATAATCTATTAGTATAATATCTTCGGGCTCGAGTTCGCAATGTTTTTCTTCGGACATTAGTGACGGACTGATTAAGATTCTGTTTTCATCTACACGAACAGCAAAATTTCCACCTGCTGCATTGGTAAGACGTCTTTCCCACATTAATTTTGCTACTTTACACATTTCTTTACGCATTTCTATATAAGATAAATTACTCATGATATCTTCCCTTTCTTAATTAAAGCTTTGTAATGTCGACGAGTGGTATTAGTTCACTGGCACGTCTTTTATCAAATCCAACCGAGGAGGTTGATTCAGCGGTGGCAGCGGAGATTGCTGTAGCTAATTTAAGCGTATCCTCAAAAGTATAGTTTTCTGTAATACCGTAGATAATTCCTGATAAGAAACAATCACCGCAGCCGATGGTGTTTTTCACATCTACCTTGGGAGGTATTATTCTAAAAATACCTTCTGGAGTTTTAACAATGGACCCATCTCCGCCAAGAGAGACTGCAATTACTTCGATGTTGTATTTTGCAAGTGATTGAATTGCAAGTATAATATCCTCATCATTTAAGAGCTCTTTTCCATATAAGGTGGAGAGTTCATCCAGATTTGGTTTTATTAAATAAGGCGATTCTTCAATGCAGTTTGTTAATGTTGGCCCGCTGGCGTCAAGAAAGAATTTGATTTTCAGGTCTTTCAAACGTTTCATAATCGTGTTATACACATAGGGGTCATAACAATTGGTAGCATCTCCTGATAGAATAACAAAATCACCTTCCTTTACTGTTTCCAGTAATAATGCTATAAGCTCTTCAATATCGTTCTGATCAAGATCCACTCCTCTTGAAGATATCGTTGAACAATCACCAGTTTCTTCTATAATAAGGTAATTCGTTCTGCTGTTCTCCTCTTGGTTGTTTCTATGTAGAAATTTCACATTAACACCGGATGCTTCTAATAATAGAAGAATATCTTTTCCGGTCTTCCCGTGTACAATACCCAGAGCATTATTGTCCAGACCTAAGGACTTTAAATTAATGGATACATGTGTACCTTTACCACCTAAGGAATCCTGTGAGTATTGCAACCTATTTGTGATATTCTTCTTAAATTCATTTAAAAACAGAAGTTTATCGACAGCAGGATTGAGAGTTACTGTGTGTATCATTGGTTCTCCTTTCTATATAATATGTGTAATTGGTTCCGTATGCACATATATTTTGTTTTTATATATGGATACTATCACAAAACGGTCATAAAAGCAACATTATTTTTTGGCATTGTGTATATGTAACATAAACGGTCATTGTGTTATATGAAATATTACTAAAAATCATAAGTTTTAGCATTTAGTAGTTGTAATTATTTCGAAAAGGTGATAAAATACAAACATAAACAAAAACAAATACACAGACGTTTTTAAACAGGAGGTAACAAAATGTCATACCAAGAAACATTACTTCAACCAATTAATATCGGACCTAGAGTAGCTCCAAATCGCTTCTTTATTCAGGCGATGGAATGTAACTCCGAGGATGAGACAGGTAACCCTTCAGAGGAAACAACCAACCGTTACATAGAGTTAGCTAAAGGTGGTGCTGGTTTAATTTCATTAGAAGCAATTACTGTGACTAGAGAAAGCCGCGCAAGAGACAATCAGCTTACAATTATGCCACAGAATGAAAAGCCACTGACCGAGTTTGTGAGAAGAGTTCATGAGGCAAATGCACAGTCACTACTGGTATTTCAGTTAACTCATTCCGGTGAGATTTCAAATCCTGCTTTTTCAAGAAGGGTAACTCCTAATCCATTGCCAGGTTACGGCGGTGATCTTCTTACAGAAGAAGATGTTGCAAGAATTATGGACAGTTATGTTACAGCAGCGAAGATTGCATACAGTGCTGGTGCTGATGGTATTGACTTAAAATTATCTCATGGTTACTTAGGCTGCCAGATGATTCGTCCTCACAATAACAGACAATGGAAATACGGCGGAAGCTGGGAGAATAGAAGCAGATTTGCATTTGAATTAATCGAAAGAATTCGTAAAGAAGTACCGGATAAGAACTTTATTATCGGTTCTAAAATATCAGCTTGGGAAGGCTTCCCTGGTGGATTTGGTACAGAAGGTCCTGGATCCCCGATCATGGACTTAACAGAGCCAATCAAGCTCATCCAAGGTTTGGAAGAAAGAGGCGCTAGCTACATTATCCAGTCAGCAGGCAGCCCTTCGATTACAATCAGCTTAACACAGGTAGACAAGCATATTCCTTATTATGCATATCTTCATCAGTACTGGGCTAAGGAATTCAAGAAAGCTCTTAAGCCTGAAACAGTAGTAATTGGATCAAACTTCTCCGTATTTAGAAATGGAAAGAATGACTTATGTGCAGTTGAACCTGGTCAGAGCGATATTCTTAACTATGGTGCTTGGTGCGTAGAGAATAATGTTACAGATATGATTGGTTTAGGAAGACAATCTTTTGCAGATCCATATCTTCCAGCTAAATTAGCACAGGGTAACGATAAAGATATTAAGTTTTGCCGTTTATGTGATGCTTGCCTGGAATTACTTATTCAGCAAAGTAAGGTGGGATGTTGTGTTTATGATAAGGCTGCAGCAGCTGAATTAGTTGAAACACGTAGGGTAAAAGGTAAGTTAAAACAAAGTCATACATAATAAAAGATTGATTGTTGTAGTAAAAGAACTAATAAATAAAAGAATTATATAAATAGCTCTGTTTCAGATGTTTGAAGTTTTCTAATACATTTTAAGAATTATTAATATTTAATAAGCTTAGTTGTTGAATTCAGTTCAAGTTATTGCAGCAGGGCTATTCTTATATAAGAAAAAATATTGGGAGGATACAAACAATGAAGAAAAGGATGTTATCAATTTTATTAATGCTTGTAGTAATGACAGCATTAGTTACCGGTTGTGCAAAAAATGATACAAAAGACACTGGTAAAACAGGTACTGACACAAATACAACAAATGAGGATAAGACTACTCCTGTACCAGATGGAGATGACACAGCATCCACAAATGGTATTATAGGAATTTCCTTACCAGCAGCTGATCATGGCTGGATTGCAGGCGCAATCTTCTATGCACAGGAAAAGGTAAAGGCACTTGGTTTAGAAGAAGGAACCGGTTATAAGATTCTTACTTCTGAGAACGTTAATGACCAAGCAAATGATATTGAAGAATTAATCTCCTTAGGATGTACTTCTATTGTATTGTTACCTCACAATGATGAAGTTTCTGTTGCAGCACAGAAAATTATGGATGCAGGAATTAATTTAGTTGTTTTTGACCGTAAGATTAGTGGTGATTATACTGCATATCTTGCTGGTAATAATGCGGCAATTGGTACTTTAGGTGCAAAATATATTGGAGATGCTTTAGGCGGAAAAGGTATTGTAGCAGTTATGTCAGCTCCTAGTGTTGGTTCTGTAAGTATTGAACGTACCGATGCTTTCAAGGCTGAAATGGCAGCAAACTATCCTGATATGCAGTTAATTGAAGTTACAGCAGGCGGATTTACCCAAGAAGCTGGTTTAACTATGGCTTCCGATATGTTAGTTGCTAATCCACAGATTGATGCTGTGTTCTCTATTGATGATGAGCCTTCCTTAGGTATTCTTCAGGCAATTAAAGAATCCGGCAGAACAGATATCAAATACATCTCCGGTGGTGGCGGTGCACAGTCCTGGTATGCTAAGATTCAAGGTGAAACAGATATCAAATGCTTCACAGAAACTTACAGCCCAGCTATGATTGGTGATACCATTCAGGTTGCATATGATATTCAGCAGGGAAAAGAATATCAGAAAGACACAATTCTTGAGCCACTTACGATAGATTCTGCTAATGTTGCAGACTATATCAATGCTGATTCACCATACTAATAATATTAATTAAAATATTACCTGGGATATTTTAATATCCCAGGTATTTTTAACAGAGGTGGTCTAGATGGACAAACACATAGTAAAAATGAAGAATATAACAAAATCCTTTAGCGGAAATCGCGTACTTCATGGTGTGGATTTTGAATTAGAAAAAGGTAGTATTCATGCATTGTTGGGTGAAAACGGTACCGGAAAGACAACATTAATGAACATCCTAGGTGGCGTCATTCCCGGTGACGACGGACATATTACAATTGGTAATTTGGAAAAAGAAGTTTATTCGGCATTTGGTAGAAATCACAGCATAGCTTTTATCCATCAGGAGTTAACACTTATCAATGATCTAAGTGTTTGTGAGAATTTGTTTTTGGGTTGTGAACTAAAGAAAAACGGGTTGTTAGATAAGAAGACAATGTATCAAAAATCAAAGGAAATCTTAGAGAAAATGGAGATTATCCTGGACCCTAACACCTTAGTTGAAAATATTGATGCTTCTTATAAACAGGTAGTTGAGATTGCACGAGCTTTAATGAAAGAAGCCAGGGTAATCATTATGGATGAACCTACGACAGCCTTGACAAATATCGAGATTGAAAACGTGTTTAAAATAATGCGCAGACTAAGAGATCAGGGTGTAAGTTTTATTTTTATTTCTCATAAACTCAATGAAGTTATTGAGGTATGCGATCATTATACGGTCATGAGAGATGGTAATGTTATCAGTACAGGTGAAGTAAGTGGAGTAACAGAGAATATGTTAGCAAGCTTTATGGTGGGTAAAGACTTGTCAAACAACGATGTTTATACAACAAGGGCAATCGGAAATGAAGTGTTATCCGTTAAGAGATTGGCTAGAGAAAGAGAGTTTAAAGACATCGACTTTCATATTAACAAAGGAGAAATTGTTGGCTTTACAGGGCTTCTTGGGGATGGCCGCTTTGAGCTGTTTCATACAATTTATGGATGCCGCAAGGATTATCAGGGTGACGTACTTATTAATGGGAAAGTATGCAAAATGAATTGTCCTGAAAAAGCACATAAAAATAAGATTTCTTATTTACCAAGAAACCGTAAGGAAAATGGTATTATAAAGGATCTTAGTGTTGGCGAGAACATGACAATTTCAATTATCAGAAGATTTCAAAAGCTTTGTAAAATAAATACGAAGAAAGAAAAAGAATTTCACACTGACTATGTAAAAAAGTTAAATATTAAAATAAATAATCTGAAAGATTTGATTATCAGCCTTTCAGGTGGTAACCAGCAAAAAGTAATTTTAGCAAGGGCATTAAGCTCAAATCCAGACCTGGTAATTCTTGATAATCCTACCCAAGGTGTGGATGTCGGAGCTAAGCTGGAGATATACAAAATTATTATGGAGCTGGCAAAGCAGGGTACAAGCTTTATTGTTTTATCAAGTGAAGCACAGGAAGTAATGACACTAAGTGATCGAATTTATGTTATGTACCATGGTGAGATAAGACATGAATTCACACATGAAGAGGCAAACGAAGAAAATATTATGATTATTGCAACAGGAGGAAGTATATGAGTGCAATTGTAAACCCAGAAAAAAACAAAGTACATAATGCAGTTACTTCAAAGGATTGGAAAAAATGGGCTGGTAATAATAGTGCGTTGATTGCATTTGTTGTACTATTAGTATTATCAGTAATTTTACAAGGCAGTATGTTCCTATCTGTGAATAACATTCTTAATATTTTAAGAAATAACTCAGTTATCGGTATCATTGCTCTTGGTATGACCTTGATCATTATTACCGGAGGAATTGATTTATCGGTTGGTGCACAGTTAGCTTTTATAGGTGTTGTCATCCTGACTATTTTTAATAGTACCCAAAGTTTATTTATGACCATACTCGTGGGTGTGGGCACAGCACTTGTATTAGGTCTTATCACTGGTGTTTTAGTTTCTAAATTTAAGATACCACCTTTTATAACGACCTTAGGAAGTTTAACTATCTATCGTTCCATAGCACAGTACTTTTTAAATGGTGGAGGTTTAACTGCTTCCGGAGACCATACGAAAAGTTACATAGCAATCTCTAATACTAATTTATTCGGTGTTATTCCGATGCCTATCGTTATATGGTTTGTCTGTGTTATTGTAGTTCTGTTTATCATGAAGCATACAGCGATTGGAAGACATATCTATGCAGTAGGCAGTAATGAAAAAGCAGCCTCTCTCTCTGCAATTAATGTGACCAAAGTAAAATGCTTTGCTTACATGGCATCCGCAGTATTGGTATTAATCGCTACCATCGTTGAGACCTCAAGACTTGGAAGTATTAATTCAGCCTCCTCCGGTAACAAATATGAAATGGATGCAATCGCTGCAGCTGTTATTGGTGGAACCAGCATGTCGGGCGGCAAGGGTAAAATTGCTTTCACTGTACTCGGTACCTTAACCCTTGGTATTATTAACAACATGATGAACTTACTTGGTGTGGATTCCTTCCTGGTGGGTGCAGTAAAAGGTGGAATTATTGTAGTGGCAGTTCTGTTACAGATGAGCCTTAATAAAGAGAGATAAAAATGACAAAGAAAATATCACCTTCCCTCATGTGCCTGGATCTCGCAGAGACAATGGATGCGATAAAAATCATGGAGAAAGAACAAATTGAATATTTGCATATGGATGTAATGGATGGAGTCTTTGTACCTAATATTATGTTGGGAAAGCATTATATTGATCAGATAAGAAGCATGACGAAGATTCCGTTGGACATTCATTTAATGATTGTAAACCCGGAACAAAAGATAGAATGGTTTGATATTCGAGAAGGGGATAGAATTACAATTCACGTGGAAAGTACCTATCAAATTAATAAAACGCTTAAGCTGATAAAGGATAAAGGTGCAATTCCGGCAATAGCACTGAATCCAGAGACTCCTCTTTCTGTACTGGATTATCTTTTAAATCAAATTGGTGGTGTTTTACTCATGACGGTCAATCCTGGTTATGCAGGGCAGCCACTGGTAGAGGGAATGCTGGATAAGTTGAAAGAATTAAGAGATTATCTTGATGGAAAAGGATATCCGAATATTTCAATTGGTGTTGATGGTAATGTGAGCTTTGAAAATGCGAGGATCATGTCAAACAAAGGGGCAGATCTTTTTGTAGCAGGATCCTCGAGCATCTTTTGTGATAAAAGAAATATTTCAAAGAATATTAGTAAACTTCGCGAAGCAATAGAAATTTAGTCTAAATCTTGCGCTATGATAACATCAATATTATAATTATTAAGGTAGGCATAATTGCTTTGGGTTGCCTTACTATCGGTAATGATATGATTAATGTCATGGAAGGAAGATAAGTAAATTTGACCGTTCTTTTCAAATTTCGTATGATCAGCAAGCACAAATCTTTCTCGGGAACGTTCAATCATCAGTTTTTTAATATCAACTTCCTGGATACTCGAATCAGTCAGCATTCGGTCAGGTGAAATGCCTGTGCAGGACAAGAACACCTTGTTGGGATAGTAAACCTTTGCATTGTGTAAGGTCATATTACCATGGATGGAAAGGTTTGTTGGTTTGAACATTCCTCCTAGACATATGTAAGAATGATTAGGGTTGTTTAATTGAGCGGAATGCATTAAAAAGGGTATGGAATTTGTTATAAAGGTAACTTGAAGGTTTTGTGGAACATACTGTGCCAAGTAGATAGTAGTAGAGCTATTATCAACAAATACATTATCATCATTTTGAATAAAGGAAGCAGCTTTTTTGCAGATTGCCTGCTTTTCTTGAAAGTTGGTAAACTCACGAACATTCACAGGAGGCTCTGGTACACTTGGTTGAACAATCTGTTTTGTTTCCACAGGAATGGCACCACCATGAGTACGAACCAATAAGCCCTTATCCTCAAGTTCGCGAAGATCACGGCGTATGGTTTCTTTTGAGGATTCAAAATATTTTGCCAATTCTATTATGTTAATACTACCATGTTTTTGTAATAGATTTAATATCTCTGCTTTACGTTCGATCGTGTACATGATTAACTCCCTTAGGTTTATATTTACGCGAAGGTATAAGTGAAACGCACCCGCGATAACCAGAGAAACACTTATTATGTGTTTCGAACGGTTATAATTAATAATAGCATAATTTTTTAAAAGGTCAAGAAAGTGCATTCATTTTTCCAATATTATTAAAATTCGACATCATATGATGTTAATTCAAACACTCATTCTTAGAACTTGGAGGTTAAATTATGAATTTAGGATTTTTTACAGCAAACTTTACCGAGAAACCGTTAGAAGAAGTAGTAAAATTAGTATCCGCCTATGGATATGAGACACTGGAAATACCAGCTTATGAAGGAAATGGACAGCTCGAAACAAAAGACGTAATTAAAGGCAATACAGCAAAAGAAATTAGAAAAATGGTTGCTGGTTATGATATGAGAATTCAGGCCTTAAGTAATCATTCAGATTCCTTTTTGATTATGGGACCAACTGGTAAGGATACCGATTTTATCTATAAAGGTACTCCGGAAGAGAAAATCAAGCATGGTACGGAAAGCTTGATCCGCACCGCGCAGGCAGCGAATGCACTTGAGGTTCCTATTGTAGTTGGTTATCCGGGAGTTGAAAACTGGGGCAGATTCTTCTTCTTTCCTTATGGCGAAGGCTGGAAAGAATATGAGCAACAGTTCGTGGAAAGATTTACACCAATCCTTGATAAATTCCACGAATATGGTGTTAAATTTGCAATTGAAATTCATCCAAATAGTTTTATCTATGATATTCACACAGCAGAAAGAGCATTAGAACTTGTAAACTATCATCCGGCACTTGGCTATAATTTTGACCCTGCTAATACCATGTACTTAATGATTGATCCAGCAATTGTAATTGATCGCTTAAAGGACAGAATCTTCCATGTACATGCAAAGGATGCTGAGCTGGCATCCCATAACCTGCCAACAGGCGGAACCTTAATGCATGGAGATATGGCGGCACTGAACCACACCTATCGTTTTAGAATTCCAGGTTGGGGACAAGTTGACTGGAAACGTGTTATCACAGAATTATCCATGGTTGGATATACCGGGTCCTTAAGCTATGAGCACGAAGATGTTACCATGAGCCGTATGGATGGTGTAGAGAAAGTGGCTGCTTTCTTAAAACCTTTAATGATTAAGAATCCATATGAAGGCAGAAAAGATAAGCTATTTAATAAAGAACTGTAGAATATTTAAAATACACATTGCGAAATCAGTTACTACCGAATATGATAGAACATGTCGGTTAGTTACTGGTTTCGCAATTCGTTCTATAGAAAAGGAGTATTCAATGGACTGTGATTTGCACATTCATACAATTAATTCGGATGGATCAATGTCAGTAAAGGATGTTGTATATTATGCTTATAAAAGTGGGATTAAAAATATTGCAATCAGCGATCATGATACCTTGGCAGGAGTAGCCGAGGCAGTGGAATTAGGCAAGCAATTAGAGGTAAGAGTAATCCCTGCAGTTGAAATGTCAGTGCTGGATAAGAAGCGAAATAGACCCGTACATGTTCTATGTTATTTTCCGCAAAACACTGATTTGCTAAATTCATTTCTGCAGAAAACCCTGGACAGCAGAAGAAATCAAAAACTAGAGATGATAGAAAAGATTCAAAAAATTTACCCTTTATTGGAGTTAGAGCATATTAATCGCTATGCTAAAAATAGTCAGTCCATCTATGAATCCCATATTATGCAGTCTCTGTGTGATTTAGGCTATAGTAATGTAGTAATCGGAAAGCTGATGGAGGATTTAATCTCAAAAAAGGGTAGTTGTTATGTACCAACGAATTATTCCAGTGTGGAAGAAATGCTGGTTGTAATTGAGAAAGTAAAAGGAGTCATTGTTATCGCACATCCGGAAGAATATGACTCTTTTGAACTTGCTGAAGAATTAGCGCAGGCTGGCAGAATTGATGGTCTGGAATTGGATCATCCCAGGAATGGGGAAGAGAGCAGAAGAAGGATTAAGGAACTGGCAGCTGCTTACAATTTAATTTTAACAGGAGGCAGTGACTTCCATGGTCAATATACCAAACAGCCACATCCCCTGGGCAGTTACGGTTGTGATGAAAGAGTACTTGAGCAAATGGAAGAGATAATTAAAATGAAATAGCGTGATTAATTATATAACTTATTGGAGATGCAAATATGAGAGATGCCAATATCCAGGAAGAGAATATCAAGTAATGTATTGTGCTATTTTTAATATTTGCATTTGGTCTACCTTTTATATGCGTATTTTTAGTAAAGAATTTCAACGTTTTTCAATCTGGAGAGATAAATTTTATTTTGTATGGTATTGAGGCAATGACTCCAATGCTGTCGGCATTGATTGTAACCGCAATTTTAGGCGGCAAGGGAAGGATAAGAGTATTTATAAAGAAGTGTTATTTGGATAATATTAAAATACATTATATTGTATTAGCGTTGGTACTCCCATTCGTTGTATTATTAATTACAAAGGTAACGTCACTTATTTTTATCGATACTACCCCATTTATAACAAGTATTTCTGTAAAAAAATTAATAATAGTAATGTGGGCTTTGATAGCAGAAGAGCTTGGTTGGAGAGGGTTTTTACAAGGAAAATTAGATAAGCGTTTTGGTTACTTAACAACACCTATAATTTTGGGTGGCATATGGGCATTATGGCAACTAAAAAATCAAAAGGAAATATCATTCCAGCTTCCGTATGGCATTTTACAGGGAATCTATGGATCAACCTTTTTTTGATAAATCCAGAATATAATAAGGGTAGTATTGTACCATATTTGCTATTCGTGATTTATTCAGTAATTATAGCTATAGGCATAACTATATGGGGAATTCATTCTATAAAAAAGGACTATGTTGCAAATTATTAATACGTGACCTTATAAACAATAACATAGAAATATAAATATTATGAGAAGAACGGATAAATATTCCCCAATCAGGGAGCTATTTATCCGTTCTTTTTTTGCAGTCAATATATATTAGGGGGGAGAGAGCATTGTAATTGCCATTTATAAGACCTTGGTTTTATAAATACTATTTTATAGTGATTACACCTGTGGGACAGTTATCGCAGGCCTCCTGAGCATCAGCCTCATCCTCTGCTGCTACAACGTCAACATAAGCCTCTGCAACATCGTCGCAGGTCATTCGAAATACATTTGGACAAGTAGCTACGCAGAGACCACAAGAAATACAGCCATTTCCATCAACATGCGCTTTCATAAACATCCTCCTTTTAATTCAACCAATCTAGGATATATCCTTTAATATAATTCTATTATATTATCAAAAATATTGTTTTGCTGTAGCTATAGCAACATTTATGGCAGGATTTTCAATAAATAATAAATTGGGTTAGTGTAAGGAAGATGAATTAATGTAAGCCTTCAATTAAAAACATCCAAAAAGTAGATACTACTTCTTGATATATCTTTGAACGTTTATTTTCTCCAATATTCATATGACCACCCTCTGTAAAATAGCTATCCTTTTTTTCATTTAAAAGAGGTTTAGAAAATAAATATCTTCCGTTTACTAATCTAAAAGATTTCAGGTAGGTTAGCATATTATTAAGAATAGGTGTTTTGCTTGCCTCCATAAAATGAGATAAGATAAACGTTTTAAAAATTATACTTTGCTGAGCCATCTTGTTTTCGCTCAATGTGTCTGGGGTATTTGGCAGGTCAAAACTTCTCATTAAGCTCTTTGCTTTATAACTATCATCTTCGGAATAGATGTAGCCGTATCTTGATTTAAACTCATAGTATTTTTCATTTAAAATCCATGATATTATAATATCTGTTTTCTTTTTTTGATTTTCGTTTAGGTGGTTGTACATTCCTGATAATAAGATGATATCATGTACGGAAGGTATGGACAAATTACCATCTGCGTATAATGAGGGATTAATAAGTAAAGGCTGCCACTCCTTCTTAACGCCTGAATATTTTTCACCATTCACATAAATATCATAGCGATTTTCTTTCGTAAAATTATATAAATATTCGATACGTTTATTAGTGATACTTACAACACTCGGTTCGGAAGAATAACCTAAAAAAGGCAAGAAGCATGATAATACTGTTTCATAATCATGATATGCATAAATTCTTTGATATGTTGTTTCATGTTCATGTTGAGTATTAACATGAACATCCAAAAAATCTATGTACATTCTCATTAAGACATCAAATTCTGAAATATCTTTACGCATTCCAAGCAACCAGCATTTACCTAATATATTCTCAGTACGGTAATCATGGCTGCCATGGATATTAGACATATCGGAATTACTGACCTTTTGTTTTAATTGCCCCATCCAATAAATACACTCTTCATTTTTTAATAATCCATCAATCAGGTCTTTGTTGTTTGTTAACTGATATTGTATTGGTAAATCTCCGTGTTCAATTAACCATGCTTTATTGTCATCCATAGCATCTCCCTAATTGAAAAAGTAAATCATAAAACCTTTCTAAGGTTTATATGAAATTGATAAATACGAAATGAATGGTATTATTATACAGTAAATATTTAACTAAAATCAATATATAAGACTAATATCTTAGAATAATTTCGATATAAAAAGGGCATATGTTAGAGGCTGCTCTGTAAAGTGCTGTAATTACGGAGTTTAATGCCATCTTCTGATTTTCCCACAATATAATCCATATATATTGTTCTTGACAAACGTACTTTACTCTGCTAAACTGAGTGAAATTAATAAATGGCTATGAAGAGAAGAAGTAGATATTAACAATAGCTCAGAGAGAAGATGGTTGGTGCGAATCTTTATGGAGTTAATATTGAAGCAGTCTTGGAGCTTTGAACCGAACAGTGTTTACTTAGTAGGCTTCAACGTAAATCCTACGTTACAAGGATACAGTATGATAGTACTGGCAAAGTGCAGAGATTTCTCTGAATTTAGGTGGTAACACGGATGAATACATTCGCCCTAAACGTTTTTATAGCGTTTAGGGCTTTTTTTCGTATAAAAGCATTGCATTCGCGACCTTTAGTCATTAATTATTTGTAATTGTTCAGAACCGCAGGTTTTCGAGCTTGGTTCTGAATAGTTGCGTTATTTTAAAATCATGGTTTATATATGAAAAGGAGAGTTCATATGAAAGTATTTGAAAAATCAACAAGACTGGATAATGTTTGCTATGATATCAGAGGGGCGGTTATGGATGAAGCGAACAGAATGATTACTGCGGGAGAGGAAGTTTTAAAGTTGAATATTGGCAATCCTGCACCCTTTGGTTTTCGAGCTCCTGACCAATTAATTAAGGTAATGACAGATAGATTAACAGAGGTGGAGGGCTACTCTGATTCTAAAGGATTAATGTCAGCAAGAGCTGCCATTGCAAACTACTGTAGAAAAAAAGGAATTCCAAATGTGACGGTGGATGATATTTATACCGGCAACGGAGTCAGCGAATTAATTACATTGTCCATGCAAGGACTTTTAAACTATGGGGATGAGGTTCTCGTACCCATACCGGATTATCCTCTTTGGACCGCATCCGTAACACTGGCAGGTGGTAATGCAGTTCATTATCTCTGTGATGAACAGGCAGAGTGGTATCCGGACATACAAGATATTAGAAAGAAGATTACTTCAAAGACAAGAGGTATTGTAGTAATAAATCCGAATAATCCCACCGGTGCTCTCTACCCTAAGGAAGTACTGGCAGAAATCGTAGAGGTGGCAAGAGAGTATGGGTTAATTATTTTTGCTGATGAAATATATGATCGATTGGTGATGGACGGGGAAGAGCATGTAGCAATTGCGTCCTTAGCACCTGATTTATTGACCATTAGTTTTAATGGTTTATCAAAATCACATTTAATTGCTGGTTATCGATGCGGATGGATGTGCTTAGCCGGGGATAAATCACGTGCAAAAGGATATATTGAGGGATTAAACCTGTTATCCTCCATGAGACTGTGTTCTAATGTACCTGCACAATCGGTAATTGAATTAGCGCTAAATATGACGGATGAGACCGATCAGCTGCTTGTAAAAGGCGGACGTATTTACGAGCAGAGGGAGTATATTTATAATGCCTTAAATGAGATACCAGGAGTGACAGCAGTAAAACCGAAAGCAGCCTTTTATATTTTCCCTAAGCTTGATATTAAGAAATTTAAGATAACGAATGACGAGAAGTTTGTATTGGACTTTTTAGTAGATAAAAAGATCTTGCTAACACACGGTGGTGGTTTCCATTGGGAAACACCGGATCATTTCCGTATTGTTTATCTTCCGGAAATGCAGCAGCTGAAACAGGCAGCTGATTCCTTAAAGGATTTCCTATCCTATTATGTACAGAGATAAGTATTCTGCTATCTGTACTAAAATAGACATTAAGCCTTGTATTTATTAATATAATTATAATAAATTCCAAGAATATGATACTTATAGTTAATATAATAAGTATAGATTGGGGGCAGAATGCATGATATACACCGTAACCTTAAATCCCTCGTTGGATTATATTGTCCAACTGCAGGATTTTCAAATAGGAAGTTTAAATCTTGCAAAAGAAGAGCATATTGTTCCAGGAGGTAAGGGGATTAACGTATCTTTAGTTCTTAAAAATCTTGGGATTGAAAGTACAGCACTGGGATTCATTGCAGGTTTTTCTGGTGTTGAACTGGAACGAAATCTGCAGGAAAGAGGAATTGCAACCAACTTTGTTACTGCTGGAGCAGGGTTGACTAGAATTAATGTTAAAATTAAAGCGAAGGAAGAAAGTGAAATCAACGCCCAGGGTCCTATGATTAATCGTAAGGAATTGTATGCAATGTTAGATACTTTGGAGCTCCTTCAGGATGGGGATGTGCTGGTACTTGCGGGAAGTATACCTAAAATGCTTCCCAATACCATATACCGAACAATCCTTGAGAAACTCCAGGGTCGAAAAATAAAGATTGTTGTGGATGCTACAAAGGAATTGCTTCGGCATGTGTTACTCTACAAACCCTTCTTAATTAAGCCCAATCAACAGGAATTAAGTGAAATTGCCGGAAAAGAACTCTATTACATGGAGGATATTCTGGAGCAGGCGAAAAAGCTTTCCAGACTTGGCGCACAGAATGTCTTAGTTTCCATGGCGGGTGAGGGAGCAGTTTTGCTTACAGATCAAGGCGACACTATGTATTCCAAAGCACCGAAGGGGGCATTGGTGAATTCGGTGGGTGCAGGAGATTCCATGGTTGCAGGTTTTATCGCTGGTTATTTAACTACGAATGATTATAAGGAAGCATTTAAAATGGGAGTAAGCGCCGGCAGTGCCAGTGCATTTTCAAAAGAGCTTGCAACAAAGGAGCAGATAGATCGAATTTATAGAAGTGTATGGGTTGAGTAGGAATTAATAAAAGAAAACAACGGGCAATTTGGCTGGAACAGATTACTTTTAAATCTGTTCCCATGCCAATAGAGCCCGTTGTTTTCTTTTTAAGGATGAGACATTTATATTTTCAGACATAAATACTGTGGATTACTTATTTGGCAAATACCATGGAATCAATTTTTGCTGTGGTAGGTTTTGCTAAGATCCAGGAATTTGTAGCACTGTCATCATAGTAGTAGATAGCACCCTTACTTGGATCACTGCCAAAAATTGTTGCCCAGGCTGCATTAATGGAGTCCTGTGATGCACTTTTTTTAATCATCCCATTTTTTACTGGTGTAAACTGATAATACTCGCCGAATTTCTGATAAATAACTTCAGAAATTGAATTAGGCCAGTTGGAACTCTGTACACGATTAATTACTACACCACCAACACCAAGCTTTGCCTGATAGTTTTCGCCGCCTGCTTCGGCTTCGATTAATCTGGCTAATAAATCTACTTCCGCAGAGGTGTATTTAATTACATGATCATATCCCTTCATAGGTTTAACACCAGGAATGACTAACTTTTGACCTGTTGTTACTGAATCATTCCACTTGTTGTTTGCTGTTCTTAGTGCAGAGAGGGTAACCCCATACTTTGTTGCGATTTTATATAAGGTCTCCCCGGCTAATACTTTGTGTTTATGCACGGGGATATATAATTTCTGCGAAGGTTTAAGAGTGGTGGTCTTAAGGTTGTTATGCAACTTGATAGTGCTGGTTGAGATCTTAAAGCGATTACTGATCTTGGTTAATGTATCATTTGATTTTACCGTGTATGCACTTGCTGTCGTAACCGGCTGGATCAATAAGATACATAATGCGATTGCTAAAATACTTTTTACTCGTTTCATAGGAACCTCCTTTGTTTCCATTGGTGAATAAGTTACTACGACACAGGTATATTCTATATTATGTTAGTACTTTAGTTCTATAGATGATTGGTGGAAATCAAGGAATCAAAAGAGAATATGGGAATACAATACCAAGAAAGATGATAAATGGAAAAAAATACATAGAAACAATTACTAATATGAAAATGTAAAGAGGAGCCTTAGCAAAGTTGATTCCTGTTGCAATAAGGGGATTCCCCTAAAGCAATGGAATGCAATTTGCAAGACTCCTGATTTCTCTTATATAGTATAAAAATTAAAGATTTTTGATTTGGTGGTCTATTTTTAAGAAAAAATCCTATTCGCTTCTAAGAGCCACAACTGGATCTTTCTTCGCAGCAATCTTTGAAGGAATTAAACCTGCAATCAATGTTAAGATCATACTTATAATGATTAATACAACCGCTCCGGATAGTGGCAGAGCAGCTTTTACACCGTTAATACCGGAAAGGGCTTTAATAAGCACATTGATTGGTAAGTTGAGTAATACGGTTACAATGATACCTAAACTGCCGGATACAAAACCAACAATCATGGTTTCTGCATTAAATACACGAGAGATATCTTTCTTGGAAGCACCGATGGAACGAAGAATACCAATTTCCTTGGTACGTTCCAGTACGGAAATATAGGTAATGATACCAATCATAATGGAGGAAACCACAAGAGAGATACCCACAAAGGCAATTAATACATAAGAAATTACATTAATGATGGAGCTGACAGAGGACATCATTAGCCCTACCAAGTCAGTATAATTAATTGCATATTCGTCTTTTCCAGCATCCGTCATTTCTTTATTATAAGCTTCAATACCATCGGAAATTGATTCTTTCTCATCAAAGCTGGCAGCATAAATATTAATGGTGTCTGGTTTGTCTAAGTCTACAACTCCAAGAAGTTCGAGATTTCCTTCATAAGTCGCATCGGTATCAGACTTCGCTAATTGTGCTGAAAACATCTCAAGAATCTGTTCTTCGGTCATAGTCTTCATATATTCAGACATCTGTGTCTGTGATGCTGGATCCAAGGTTGCGATGTAAGCAGTGACATCGTCCATAGTTACTGCAGCTTCTTCTGTGCCAGTCTTGAACTCAATACCGGTGAATACATCTGTTTCTGGATTTGCAAGCTGTTGTTTCACAATTTCTCTCTCATTGGTGGTATTAATCACATATTCTGTTAACGCGTGGGTATATCCAATTGCACCAGTGATGGACGTAGAAACTGCATCTTCGTTTGGACGAACAATACCAACTACCTTAAGGTCTATACCTTGGTTTAATAAATTAGTCATATAAGCGAGATCATCGCGCATATCCTTCCAAGCGCCGGTTTCGTCTGCCTGATGATAATAATCCGTAGGAAGCACCAGCTTATAATTCATAGCAAGAATGTCTTCATAGCTGTAGCTGGAGCTTTCTGTCTCAAAGGGCTCACCCTTCATAGCAGCAGCCATGATTTCTTCAGCTTCAGTGGGATCTTTTAACCCTAAGGAATACATTACCATATCACTAATCTCATTATTTTGATCAACAATTAAAATGACTTCGTTATAGGACTCTGGCCATCTACCGGAAATAACATCGTATTGGGAATTCAACAAATCCTGATTTCCTAATAGCTCTGACCATACTTCGAGCCCTGTACTAAACATAGAACTCATTGGTGAATTCATGGAGCTGTTACCGCCTCCGTACATTGCATCGAATAATTTGCTTGGATTTATTTGTTGTACACCCTTTGAGGTATCGGACAAATAGACATTTAAATCGAGATTATATCCATATTTAACAGCACTGATATGATCAGAAATCTCATTCTCCGGATCTTCAAGATGCTGTTTAAATGCCTCAAGATTGTTAGTCTGAATTTCAGCCAGCATGGTGTTCATCATATCAAACATGATTGTATTGGAATATACCTTATCAAGTTCATGATCACCTTTACGATCAGCATTATCCGACATGGAGGATAATAAGCTGGTCATATCTATGGTTTCTGATTCGATACTGATCGGATAGGAGGATAAGGTATCCTCTTGCACCTTGTCAATATAGACCTGAATACCATTGGATAAGGATAGGATCAAGGCAATACCGATGATACCGATACTGCCTGCAAAAGCAGTCATAAAGGTTCTGGTTTTCTTAGTCATTAAATTATTTAAGGATAAAGAGAGTGCAGTGAAAAACGACATGGAGGTTTTACCCATAGATGCTTTTTTCTCTGTTTTTACTTTCTTTTTATGTTCTGGTTTTGCAGTTGTGTACTCTGCAACTTCATAAGGGTTTGAGTCATTTACTATGTTACCATCAAACAGTCGGATAATTCTGCTGGAATATTCTTTTGCCAGGTCAGGATTATGGGTTACCATAATAATGAGGCGTTCCTTTGAGATATCCTTTAGTATTTCCATGATCTGTACACTGGTCTCTGAATCTAAAGCACCGGTAGGCTCATCCGCCAACAGAATTTCAGGGTTATTAACAAGTGCTCGGGCAATTGCCACACGCTGCATCTGACCACCGGACATCTGTGTAGGTTTCTTTTTAATCTGGTCGGCAAGACCTACCTTTGTAAGGGCGTCAATGGCTCTTTGTCTGCGTTCAGCCTTTGATACACCGGATAAGGTCATGGCAAGCTCAACGTTAGAGAGTACGCTTTGATGTGGAATGAGATTATAGTTTTGGAATACGAAACCGATGGAGTGATTACGATAGCTATCCCAATCACTGTCCCTGAACTCCTTGGTGGATCTGCCGTTGATGGATAAATCTCCGCTGGTATAGCGGTCAAGACCGCCAATAATATTTAAAAGTGTGGTTTTACCGCAACCGGATGGACCAAGAATTGATACAAATTCATTTTTACGAAATTCAATATTGATTTCCTTTAAGGCTTTGACAGTGGTGTCGCCTGCTTTATAGTCCTTAAAGACATTTTTAAGCTTAAGCATCTAATGTGCCCCTTTCCATAATAATAGGGGGAGTATAATCGCCCTATATTAACTGAATATTAACAAAAGCAAACTTTATGAAAAGTTAATAATTTATTCCATTGGATATGTCTGGCTCTTCTGCATGTAAAATGGTATGATTCGAGTAATAAAAAAGTTTTGCTTTGTGGAATAATTTAGACAATATAATCTATTATGTGCTAAAATCATATTAAGAAATAGAGGGAGGTTCTTATGTTTCATATTATGGTCGTAGAGGATGACTTTCATACAAGGAAACTAATGAAGGCTGTACTCGAACAGAATGGCTATGAGGTGTTTCTCGCAGGGGATGGGCAGGAAGGACTTGATCTATTGGATAAAGTTCAGGTGGACTTGATTATTCTGGATATTATGATGCCGGAGATGGATGGCTATGAATTTACTGAGCTGCTCCGAGGGGCAGGGTGGGAAATTCCAATTCTTATGGTTACTGCAAGAGAAACTCCGATGGATATAAAGAAGGGCTTTCTCGTGGGAACAGATGATTATATGGTAAAACCCGTAGATGAAGAGGAGATGTTACTTCGAATTGCTGCGCTCCTTAGGAGAATGAAGATAGCAAATGAACATAAATTAGTCATTGGAAGGACAACTCTTAACTATGATGAATTAATCATAACGGATGGGAGCCATACACAGGAACTCCCAAAGAAAGAATTCATGTTAATATATAAATTACTGTCCTATCCGGGTAAAATCTTTACCAGAAGGCAGTTAATGGATGAGTTATGGTCCATGGACAGTGATTCCGATGAAAGAACGGTTGACGTCCATATCAACCGATTAAGAGATCGTTTAAAGGAGAACGAAGATGTGGACATTATTACGGTCCGGGGACTTGGTTATAAGGCGGTGAAGAAGGCATGAATAAACTGCGTACCTTAAATGTTATTATGGTATTTTTGGTCTTTATCATCATGATACTATCAGCCTTTATGACGGTAATCACTTTGCTTTTCCTATATTATATAGGTGTTTTGCCAAATACAAACAATCATCTGGGTCTGCTGCTAATGCCCTTCATCAGTCTTGGTGTAAGTATTATTCTAGGAACATTAATTACAATCATCGTCAGTAAGAAAATTTTAAGACCGATGCACGAATTAATTGAAGCTACACAAACGGTGTCAAAGGGAGATTTTACAGTTCGCGTAAAGGAAATAAAACAAGAGAATGAACTGGGATTGCTTATAAGAAGTTTTAATATAATGGCAAAAGAATTGGGGGGAATAGAAATCTTTCGACAGAATTTCATTAATAATTTTTCTCATGAATTTAAAACACCGATTGTATCGATCAGAGGATTTGCTAAGCAATTACAAAAGGAATCTTTAACACAGGAGCAAAGAAAAGAGTATACCGACATTATTATAACGGAATCAGAAAGACTCACGAATATGTCAGCAAATATCCTTTTGTTGACCCGATTTGAAAACCAACAGATTGTTATTGATAGAAAAGATTTCTATCTGGATGAGCAGATTCGAAAATGTGTTTTAATATTAGAAAAGCAATGGAGCAGGAAAAGAATAGAATTTCAGCTTAATTTGGAAGAAACAATTTATTATACCAATGAGGAGATGCTATCCCATGTCTGGATGAATTTAATTTCAAATGCGATTAAATTTAGTTATCCTGGAGCCACTATAATTATTAGTTGCAGAGCAGAGAATGATAAAAATATTGTAGTTGAAATAACGGACCAGGGGATAGGAATTAATCAGGAAACTATGGGGCATATCTTTGATAAGTTCTATCAGGGAGACAAATCCCATATATTAGAAGGCAACGGATTGGGACTATCTATCGTAAAACGAATTGTGGAGTTATGTCAGGGGGATATTTCAGTCAAAAGTGAGAAGGAGAAGGGTACGACCTTTCAGATTAATTTACCACTTCAATCGTAAGATCAATAGTAGAGTTAAGGAGAGTGCAGAGATTTGCATTTTCCAGTTGTGAAAAGGAGGATTTATGAAAAGATTAGGAGCATTTCTCTGTATGGTACTGTTACTAAGCAGTATACTGACACCGGTACAGGCAGCTACAACAAAGAAGGATACAAAAGCACCTGTGATTACCAATACAAATCCGGTCAATTATGCAACAAATGTAATGGTGGAAAGTACCTTATTAATCCGTTTTAATGAAACGGTGAAAAAAGGGAAGAATATAGCTAAGATTACATTAAAGGAAGAAGAAACAAAGAAAGTAACCTTTACTTATGAAATCAGTGATAAATTTATTAAGATTAAACCAAAGACTACTTTAAAATACAACACATCCTATACCGTGACAATCCCGGCAGCAGCAGTAAAGGATGCAGCAGGTAATTCCTTAGCCAAGGCATACACCTTTCAATTCATAACAGAAGCAGATCCAACAAAGACAGTAAAATCAACGACGGACAGTTCGGATCTAAAGTATGTAATTGAACTTGAGGTATCCATGAAGGAATTGTTAAGTGAATCAATGCTGACCTATGTGGAACAGATGCTAAAGAAGATGGGAATTAATGCAAAATTCAAGGATTTTGATATTGTACTGCCAACGGTAACCCCTAAACCGACCACAGGAGCTAAGAAATAGAACAGGTTGGAAGTGACAATAATATGATTTGCCCAACAAAAGCCAATCAAGTCTATCAATAATGAATATAACTATATCTATATTCATCTGGACTTGCCTTACCATAGCATAAATTATCTAAAAGAAAGATAATTTATGCTATGCCGG
The DNA here is from genome assembly GCA_047606065.1 of Mobilitalea sp. GTDB lineage: Bacteria > Bacillota > Clostridia > Lachnospirales > Lachnospiraceae > Mobilitalea. The sequence continues at coordinate 25,645 of JASGEU010000013.1, read as the reverse complement.
TCTGCGCCATCTGAATATAAATGCAGTTATATTCATCTCTTTTAGTTTGAGTAGGCTTTTGTTGGACAAATCATAATATCCTTGCAGCCTTGTTTTGATACAGAAGTCCTTAAATTAACTTGACAAGGAACTTTGGCATCATATATCATAACCATTAAGAAGATAAATGGCACAACGAGCTTGTATTGATACAGGGTTCGTTGTGCTAATTCATGACAACACATTTTACGTGATGGGTAAAGTTATTCTATTGCGTGAAATTTTTGTGCGCTACTTTACAGTATATTGTTGACATGATTAAAACGATTAGAAGATACACTAGTTTGGAGGATTTATTTTGAGTAATTATGCTGAAGAGATAAAGAAAAGACGTACCTTTGCAATCATATCGCACCCGGATGCCGGTAAGACAACATTAACAGAAAAGCTTCTTTTATACGGAGGAGCAATCAACCTGGCTGGATCCGTAAAAGGGAAAAAGACAGAAAGACATGCTGTATCTGACTGGATGGAAATTGAAAAACAGCGTGGTATCTCCGTGACCTCATCTGTAATGCAATTTAACTATGGAGACTACTGCATTAATATATTGGATACACCGGGACATCAGGATTTCTCCGAGGACACCTATCGTACCCTGATGGCAGCCGATTCCGCTGTCATGGTAATCGATGCTTCTAAAGGTGTTGAGAATCAGACGAAAAAGTTATTCAAGGTATGTGTTATGCGAAACATACCGATATTTACCTTTATTAACAAGTTAGATCGTGAAGCAAGGAATACCTTTGAGCTTCTGGATGATATTGAAACCGTACTTGGTATACGGACCTGTCCAATGAATTGGCCAATTGGGTCGGGTAAGAATTTTAAAGGCGTTTACGATCGTAAATCAAAGCATATATCACGTTTTTATGCCGCGAATAATGGACAAAAGGAAGTAGACACCATTGAGGTAGAACTGGGTGATCCGGGACTTGATGCTTTAATAGGTAAGGATAATCATGATATTTTGACTGAGGAAATTGAATTAATTGACGGAGCAAGCAGTGAGTTTGATTTGGAGGAAGTTTTATCCGGCAAGCTGACTCCTGTGTTTTTTGGTTCGGCATTAACTAACTTCGGTGTAGAGGCATTTTTAGAGCAGTATTTGGATATGACAACTTCCCCTCTTCCTAGAAACTCTTCCGAGGGAAAGATTGATCCATTGACCAATGAGTTTTCAGCTTTTGTATTTAAAATTCAAGCTAATATGAATAAAGCACATAGAGACAGAATTGCGTTTATGAGAATTTGTTCGGGTAAATTTACTGCCGGTATGGAAGTAAATCATGTTCAGGGAAATAAGAAAATACGATTATCCCAGCCTCAACAGCTGATGGCTTCCGAACGAACCATAATTGAAGAAGCCTACGCTGGGGATATTATCGGTGTGTTTGACCCCGGCATCTTTTCCATTGGTGATACCCTTTGTTCTGCTGATCAAAAATTCACCTATGAAGGTATTCCGACGTTCTCACCGGAGCACTTTGCCAAAATACGTCAAGTAGATACCATGAAGAGAAAACAGTTCTTAAAAGGTATTTCCCAGATTGCACAGGAAGGTGCAATTCAGATCTTCCAGGAGTATAACACTGGTATGGAAGAGATTATTGTAGGTGTAGTTGGTGTTCTGCAATTCGATGTGTTGAAATTCCGTCTGGAATCCGAGTATGGTGTGGAAATTCGTATGGAGACTTTAGGTTATGAGTATATCCGTTGGATTGAAAATAAGAATATTGATGTAACCAAATTAAGTGTATCCTCGGATACGAAGAAAATTAAAGATTTAAAGGGCAATCCACTACTTTTATTTGTTAACCGCTGGAGTATTCAGATGGCGCTGGACCGTAATAAGGAACTGGTATTGTCCGAATTTGGAAACGCATAGATAATAATAGATAGAAAGAAAAGAAGGAAGAACATTGCATTTTGGAAAGCATGTTTTTCCTTCTTTTCTCTGCAGTTAGCATATTTTTTCTGCCGCCTCAATTACGGTGACATAATTTCCTTAATGGATATCTTCTTTATTCTTGAAGCGTAACAGAACATGATAGTTTCATATATAAGTACGAAAGAGATAAGAACGATTATTAAGGCTTTAAAATCAAAATGATATTCCGGGATATTCGCTAATGATTTGGAGTATAACCAAAGCATTGTTTTTAATAAACCATACTGATAGAGGGTTCCTATTACAAACCCCATATAAGCAATAGGTCTGTATCCATTCAAGATTGCATCACTGCATTCGCGTGATGAATAACCGAATATCCCCATCATAGAAATCGTTTGAAGATTTGCCTTTACAACAGTTGAAATAGCCAAAAACAAAGTAGTACAAGCCAAAATTAGACCGATAGCAATTATAATGATTGCAAACATTGTACTTGATAACTCATCCATACTAAAGGACATTTGCATCATAGAAGAATAACAAAATGAGGCAAAAGCAATAAAGAAAATAAGTGATGCTCGACTTTTTACCGTACTTTGCTTTAACTCTTGTAAAAATGTCATTTCTATATGCGGCTGTTTTTTAAGTTTATTTTTCTTAAAAGATACTGAACCTTTTCCTTTCAGCAATTGTAATACAGGGGATTTCAGCTTATGGTGGCTATAAACAACTGCAAGCAGAGCAAATATAATGGTCGGCAAAACAACCAGATATAATGCTAATTCGATATTAAAGTGCATGGGTATTGCTGGAAGCAGGGAATCTTCGTTCATAACTTTATAAAAGGTCGGCATTAATGCAAAGGAGGAACAAAAGCCTGAAGCTGATCCTATAAAAATGCTGCACCCAAACACCCAAAATCCTTTTGCTATTCTAAAATTTGAGTACCCCAGTGCTTTCAGAATACCTAATTCTTTTTTATGAACATCGATATAATGCTTAATATAGAAAAACAACATGATAACAGAAGTTAATAATAAGCATCCACCGCTTACGGTACTTGTTACTTTCCCCATTAAAACCTGTGCATCATAAAATGCCATTATAGCTTCTGTGGTAATTAATCCTCTTACTTCAACAATATCAATATTGAAATTTAAAAACAAGGTACAAACAAAAACTGCGCAGCAGGAGATGATGGAAACTCCTATAAGTTTAGCAGCATCTTTAAAGCGGATTATCATACGGTCACCATCCTATCTCATAAGCAGATTTCTGGTTTTCATTGGAACTAATTTCAATGATTTTACCGCTGTTCATTTTGATCACTGTATTTGCCATTTCTGAAATATTGATATTATGCGTTACCATGACAATTGAAAAATGATATTCCTTTTGCAGATTGGATATGTAATTTAAAACTAACCTGCCTGTTTCTTCATCCAATGCTCCTGTTGGCTCATCTAAAAACAATACCTTTGGTTTTTTTGCTAAGGCTCTGGCTACCGAAACTCTTTGCTGTTCACCGCCACTAAGTTCACTGGGGAATTTATTTGTTTTATCTCCGAGGCCAACCGCTTCTATTATCTGCCTATAATCACGGTTTCCTATCAAATCGGCGCCCATTTTTACATTCTTATCCACATTCAAATTAGGAAGCAAATAATACTGCTGGAAGATGAAACCGATATTCTTTTTTCTAAATAGCGTTAATTTAGCATCCGATAAGGCTGTTATAACTTCCGAATCATATAGAATTGTTCCGCTGTCCGGTCGTTCAAGGCCAGATACAACATTAAGCAAGGTTGATTTACCGGAACCGGATGGGCCTAATATAACAGTGAAATCTTCCTCCTTCATTTCGAGAGTGATACCTTTTAACACAGAAAAGGAATTATCCTTACTTCCATAGGATTTGGTTATGTTATTAATCTTAATCATTTCTTTTCACCTGCTTTCATCCTTAGCAGAATACTTCTGCATACATCATCTAGCATAATACTTATATCTGCTTCTTCAAACTGACATACTCCGGTTGCGTACAGAGTTGCAATACCATGGGTAAATATCCATAAATATTGATAAACCTTTCTTGCATTTGCATCATCTAATCCGTATTCTTTTTTTACCGTATCTAAAATTTTATTACTGTTTTCATCTATCATGGAAAGAACATCTGCAAGTTCAGGTACTGCTCCGCTCTCTGTCATAAACAACAGATGAAACAATTTAGGTTCAAACCTTGCAAATTGGATATAAGCCTTTCCAACACCCTTAAATGGATTTGGTTCAGCAAGCCCTTTTGCAACATATTGATTATAAAGTGCTCTTGCGCCCATAATTGTTTTATTCTGTACTTCATCCATATTCTGAAATACAGTAAAAATCGGTCTGGCTGAACTATGCAGCTCTGCCCCCAGCCTTCTGGCAGTAAGTGCAGTTATGCCTTCTCTTCTTGTGATTTCTAAGGCAGCCGAAATAACTTCATCCTTCGTAAATTTTTGCTTTGGCGGCATTCCATTCCCTCCATTTAAAAACACGTGTTTTGCAACATATGTTTTATTATACTCATATCCTGTTAGACTGTCAATTATCTCCTTTGTTAAAAGCAGGATTAGGAAAGAATTCTTTAACCAGATGTTAATCTTAAAAATAAAACAGGCTTTTTCGGTTACTCGTTGGAAGTAATACTTATTCGTATTGACACGATAGGGATTAATTGTATAATGAAAATAATGTTATTGGAACGTGATAGTGTAATTTTTCATCGCGCATTCTAACAGGAATGCGTTGTGAAGTGTAAGCAAGTTTAAATAAAGGAGAAAAAATGCTATGACATTAAATTTCCATATGCCTACTAAGGTCCTTATGATGGATGACTGCATTAGGCAAAATGCACATCTGTTGAAAGAATTTGGACAATCGGCCCTGATTGTTACTGGGGCTAACTCTGCAAAAAAGAATGGAGCTTTGCAGGACATAACAGATGCTTTAAAAACACAGGAAATGGATTACATATTATTTGATAAGGTTATGAATAATCCGACTGTGGCATGTGTTTATGAAGGTGCAGAACTGGCAAAGAAACATAAGGCTGATTTTGTAATAGGAATTGGGGGAGGCTCTCCAATGGATGCAGCAAAAGCCATTGCTTTGCTGGCAGCACAGGACATTGAGGAAGCAGATCTTTTTAAAGGACAGTATGGGGATAAAGTTCTTCCGATTGTTTTGGTTCCAACAACCGCAGGTACTGGCTCAGAAGTGACTCAGTATTCCATTCTGACCAATGTTGCTTTACAGACAAAGACAAGCATTGCATCTCCTCTGATCTTTCCTAAGCTCGCTTTGCTGGATGCAAAATATATGAAAGATCTATCCATGGAAATTACAGTTAATACAGCAATTGATGCAATGTCCCATGCAATAGAGGGAATACTAAGTGTGAGATCTACGGAGATGAGTAATATGATTGCTGGTGAAAGTCTGAAAAAATTAGTATCTTGTCTAAGGTATCTTTCCCCAGACTATTCCCTTAGCAGCAACAATCTGACTATTGATGTACGTGAGAAACTGCTCAATGGTTCCATGCTTGCAGGAGTAGTAATCGCACACACTGGTACAACAGCGGTTCATGCGATGGGATATAGCTTAACCTATTTCAGAAATATTGATCACGGAAGAGCAAATGGCTTATTGCTGCCAAGTTTCATGAGGTTTGTAATGAAAAGCAATCAGGAATTAGTTAAAAAAATACTTGCAGCTATGGGTTTGGATACGATTGATGAGTTTGAGGCATTGTTCTTACGACTGCTTGGCGAACGTGAAACTATTTCAGAGCAAGAAATAGAGCGATTTACTTCGATTGCTATTAATGCCAGGAATATAATGAATTCAAGAGTTGTACCCGATAGACAGGATCTTGTACAAATTTTTACTAGAAGCATGCAAAGTTAAGGGAAAAGCTGCATATAATACGAAGGAAGCTGCCCAAATACATATTGACAAGCAGGAGACCTGCTGTTATTATCTTAGGTGAAATGGGCAAAGATGTTCCTTATTGGGATATTTTGTCCATTTTTGATTCATGACAAGTGAAACGACTTGTCGTTTCATCTTGTTTATATACAGCACAAGTTCACTTATATAGATAAATAAAATTTTTATAGAACTGAATTTCTTTGTCTTTGGAGAGAATACGAATTAATAAAATTTGATTTACACAGATTATTGAAGGCTAAAGATACTAAGACTAATGATACATTGAAGAATGAAGGAGAGAAGATTGAAAAATAAAAGATTTTTCAATCGGTGGATTTGTGCTAGTACCCAAATTCACAGTGCTGCAACAGAATGGAGGATTAATATGAATAAGTATACAAAAAAAGATATATTACGGATGGTAGAGGAAGATGATGTTGAATTTATCCGCCTGCAGTTTACTGATATGTTTGGTAATTTAAAAAATGTTGCAATAACAATCAGTCAGCTTGAACGAGCTTTAAATAATGAGTGTATGTTTGATGGCTCCTCCATTGAGGGATTTGTTAAAATTGAAGACTCAGATATGTATCTGCACCCGGATTTAGATACGTATGTAACCTTTCCATGGAGACCACAGCAGGGGAAAGTGGCACGTTTGATTTGTGATGTATATACAGCAGAAAATAAACCTTTTGAAGGTGATCCAAGATACATTTTAAAGAAAGTCCTAAGCGAAGCCAAAGAATTAGGGTATACGATTAACGTAGGACCGGAACTGGAATTCTTTTTATTTAATTTGGATGAAAACGGACAGCCAACTACTGTTACGCATGAAAAGGCTGGATACTTTGACCTTGGACCTTTGGATTCTGGTGAGAATGCTAGACGTGACATGGTACTTACTCTGGAAGAAATGGAAATTGCAATTGAAGCTTCCCACCATGAAGTTGCACCAGCACAGCACGAGATTGATATAAAATATGACGATGCTCTTACCAGTGCGGATAAAATTATGACCTTTAAACTTGTTGCTCGGACCATTGCGAAACGTCATGGACTCCATGCGACCTTCCTTCCCAAACCTAAGTTTGGTGTAGATGGTTCAGGAATGCACGTGAATATTTCATTGGAGAAGGATGGCAAAAATATTTTTGCAGATCCTGAAGATAAGCTTGGATTAAGTCAGGAAGCATATCAATTCATGGCAGGAGTTATGAAACATATTGAAGGAATGACAGTAATAACAAATCCTTTGGTTAATTCCTATAAGAGGCTTGTTCCAAACTTTGAAGCACCGGTATATATTGCATGGTCAGCTTCCAATCGCAGCCCATTGATCCGTATACCAGCTGGCAGAGGTTCTTCTACGAGAGTGGAACTTAGATTTCCTGATTCCGCAGCAAATCCTTATATGACTCTTGCAGTTTGCATCGCTGCAGGTCTTGAAGGAATAAAGAATAAACTAACTGCTCCTGCTAGTGTAGATAAAAATATTTTTGCTTTATCAGATAAGGAAAGGGAAGATCTAGGCATTCGAAGACTTCCGGTTAATCTGCAGGAAGCAGTGAAACATCTGGAAAAGGATGACTTTGTTAAGAGTGTTCTGGGTGAACACATCAGCAGAGAATATGTTGAGATAAAGAAGAAAGAGTGGGAGGATTACTGCAACCAGATTTCACAATGGGAGCTGGATCAATACCTGTATCGGATTTAATCTGAATCATCACTTAATAATCTAATAACGGGGAGAGGTGATCAGATTTGTTTAGTATCATAGTTGGCTTTCCAAAATTGGAAGATGCTAATAATATTAAGAATGTATTAACCAGAAATGGTTTTTCAGTAAGCGAAGCATGTACACTTGGTGCACAGGTGATTACCTTGGCAAATGACCTGGATGAGGGCATTGTAGTATGTGGCTATCGATTTTCAGATATGCACTACAGCGAGTTAAACAGCTATTTACCAAAAGGATTTGAGATGCTCTTGATTGCTTCACCCGAGAAGCTGGAATATCGTCAGAATAGTAATATTGTCTGTTTGCCGATGCCAATCAAATCTCATGATTTATTAAATACATTGCAGCTAATGACTTACCAGTATCAAAGGCGAAAGAAGAAAGAAAAAGAGAGACCAAAGCAAAGAACCGAAGAAGAAAAGGCTTTAATTCAAAAAGCAAAAATCCTTCTTATGGATCGAAATAACATGACGGAAGAAGAGGCGCATCGCTATCTGCAGAAGACCAGCATGGATAGTGGTACGAATCTCGTAGAAATGTCTGAAATGGTATTAAAGATGTTTATCTCTTAATAAATCCTAAAATACAAAACTTCAAATATTAGCCCAACGGTAGTAATAGCATTATATGCAATCAATAAAGCATTATAATGCTATTTTTATGAAATAATGTTTTTTATACTTAAGAAAAAATATAGATGCTAAGCGACGAATATATTTTGGGACTTTACCGCGAGAAAGGTTTTTGCTATAATGCTTTCAATATCTCATGGCTTAGCAGTGGGTATTGTTATAAAGTATAATTCCCACATAGTATAAGAATGGAGGTTATATATGAGATTTACAAAAATGCATGGTTGTGGTAATGATTATGTTTATGTTGACTGTACTAAGGAAAAACTGGATAATATTGAGGAAACTGCCATTAAAGTGAGTGATCGCCATTTTGGCATTGGATCTGATGGACTAATATTAATTGAAAATTCACAGATTGCTGATTTTAAAATGGATATGTATAATAATGATGGTTCCAGAGGTAAAATGTGCGGCAACGGAATCCGTTGTGTAGCTAAATTTGTATATGACAATGGATTAACCGATAAAACAAAGATTACCGTTGAAACTTTAAGTGGGATAAAGGAACTTGTTTTGACAGTTAAAGAAGGAAAAGTTACAGAAGTAACGGTTGATATGGGAACTCCAATCACAAAAGCTTCTTTAGTTCCTGTTATCACAGAGAAAGAAACGTTAATAAAGGAGCCAATCACAGTTCTTGGTCAGAATTATGAGATAACCTGTGTATCTATGGGAAATCCTCACGCTGTTGTATTTGTAGAAGATGTTAAGTCACTGCCTTTAGATAAAATTGGACCGGGGTTTGAGAAAAATGAGATTTTTCCTGACCGTGTAAACACTGAGTTTATACGAGTGATTGACCGCAAAACATTAGAAATGCGTGTTTGGGAGCGGGGGTCAGGTGAAACGCTTGCTTGTGGGACAGGAGCTTGTGCAAGTGTGGTGGCAAGTATCCTTAATGATTTAACAGAGGATGAGGTTACAGTTAAGTTATTAGGCGGAGACTTAAAAATTCGCTATGACAGAGAATTAAATACGGTATTTATGACCGGACCTGCTGAAAAAGTATTTGATGGAGAAATTGATCTATAAAGAATGAACGTCCCTAAGATATTCTAACGATGATAAGTTAGAGTTTCAAGCGGAAAAGGTTCAATCATTAAGATAAAATAAGGTTAATTATTCAGAACCAAGCTCGAAAACCTGTGGTTTTCGAGCTGTTTGGCTCTCGCCAAACTAGAATATTTCATAAATTATCCTTAAAAAGCAAGCTTTCACGGCTAATTCATGAAACCTTCTAATTGGTTCTTAGCAGTTACAAATAAAGGCTTACTCGCCAAGAAAGGTAAGGTTATCTATGTTTAAAATTAATGAGAATTACTTGAAGTTACCAGGAAGTTATCTGTTCTCTACCATAGGGAAAAAGGTAAAGGAGTTCAGTGCAGCAAACCCTGACAAGAAAATTATACGTCTTGGTATTGGAGATGTAACCCTTCCGCTTGTGCCAGCCGTTATATCAGCACTTCATACTTCTGTTGATGAAATGGCTTTAAAAGAAACCTTTAAAGGTTATGCACCTGATCTTGGTTATGAATTCTTACGTCAGGCGATTGCGGAGCATGACTACAAACTTCGTGGTGTAACAATTGCAATTGATGAGATATTTGTAAGCGATGGAGCAAAAAGTGATTCTGCTAATATACAGGAAATCTTCGGTGAGGATAATAAGATTGCGGTATGTGATCCGGTATATCCTGTTTATGTTGATTCGAATGTAATGGCAGGAAGAACTGGAACATATAATCCGGAAACGGGAAAATGGAGTAACGTAATTTACATGCCATGTACCAAGGAGAATCAATTTGCACCCGAATTACCGGAGGAAACACCGGATTTAATCTACTTATGTTTCCCCAATAATCCTACGGGTTCAACAATTTCAAAGGATGCCCTGCAAAAATGGGTGGACTATGCCAATAAAGTTGGGGCAGTTATTATCTATGATGCAGCATATGAAGCATATATTAGTGAAGAAGATGTACCTCATACCATCTATGAATGTGAAGGTGCAAAAACCTGTGCGATTGAGCTTCGCAGCTATTCAAAGAATGCCGGCTTTACAGGTACAAGACTCGGCTTTACAGTGATTCCAAAAGAATTAAAGTGTGGAGATGTGTCCTTAAACAGCCTTTGGGCAAGACGTCATGGCACAAAGTTTAATGGTGCTCCTTACATCATTCAGGCTGCCGGTGCTGCAATTTATACAGAAGAAGGAAGAAAACAGACAAAAGAGCAAATTGCTTATTATATGAACAATGCCAGATTAATCAGAGAAGGTTTGCAAAGTGCTGGCTTTACGGTATCCGGTGGTGTAAATGCACCTTATATCTGGATGGAGACACCAAAGGGAATGACCTCCTGGGACTTCTTTGATCATTTATTAGAAAAAGTAAATGTAGTCGGAACACCTGGGTCAGGCTTCGGACCAAGTGGTGAAGGATATTTTAGACTAACCTCTTTTGGAAGTTATGAGAGTACTCTTGAAGCAATTGAAAGAATTAAAAAAATGTAATATAATAAGAAAGTATAAGGAAATGCAAGAAAATCATAGAAGATATAAGAAAGGAGTACACTTAGTATGAAAAAAATAATGGAGATATCTGGAATGAGCTGCGGCCATTGTCAGGCAAGGGTAGAAAAAGCCCTTAATGAAATGGATGGTGTTCAAGCAAAGGTTGACTTAAAAAAGAACATAGCGGTAGTACAATTATCAAAAGAAGTTTCAGATGATGTTTTAAAAGCTGCTGTAACTGAAGCTGGCTACGAAGTTGGTACAATTTCTGTGAAAAAGGGATTATTTTCATAAAAAATATATTTACTAATATCAAGAGTATCTGATTGTTTTTTCTAAAATCGGATACTCTATTTTTATTACAGTTGAGCAGTGCACTTTTATACTGCAAGAGAAAGAAGAAAGCTTGCTTTTGAGCTTATATTGTAGTATAAAAATGTAGTGTGATCTTCCAAAATGAAATCGAGTTTATGGCTGAACTGTAATTATACGCAGACATATTTAATCACTTGGATTGCGATTGATTAAATATGACTAAGGTGTTATACTAATTCAAGAAAAATGGTATTTTTATGGAAATCTGGAGGAATTAAGTCGTGATTTATCCAAATAACATAGAAGATGGAAAAAAGATCGGAGTAACAGCAACTTCTGCGGGCTTTAGTACAGAGGTTGATTATAGACGCCTTAATCAGGGAATAAAACATTTTAATGAGAGAGGTTATCCGGTTGTCACTACGGATAATGTTAGAAAATGCTATAAAGGCAGAAGCACTGATGGATTAACAAGAGCCATAGAATTAATGCAGTTATTTGAAGATAATACAGTGGCTGCAATTATAGCGGCCAGCGGCGGAGATTATCTGGTTGAAATGCTCCCGCATATTGATTTTGAACTGATAAGGAATAATCCGAAATGGATTCAGGGATTTTCTGATACAACAGGAATATTATTTACTATCACAACGAATTTAAATATAGCGACCTTGTATGCGAATAATTTTAGTACCTTTGGAATGGAGCATTGGCATAGTTCATTAATAGATAATCTTGATATATTAGAAGGTAAGGAAATCCTTCAAAATAGCTTTGATTTCTTTCAGGATGGTTATAAAGAACGGATTACAGGTCTTGAGGAATTTGTTTTAGAAAAAGTAGTACGGTGGGTCAATCTTTATCCGGAAGGCAATGAGAATAAGGAGGAGATTACACTGCATGGCCGTGCTCTTGGCGGGTGCCTGGATGTCTTGCTAAACCTGGTTGGAACCCGATTTGATAAGACAAAAGAATTTATAGACCAATATAAAGAAGATGGCATTCTCTGGTTTCTGGAAAGCTTTGATCTGGGAAGTGAAGCGTTAATCCGCGGCTTGTGGCAATTGAAAGAGGCTGGTTGGTTTGAACATAGTGTCGGATTTATATTTGGAAGACCTGCCATGTACCATACAGATACAGATACCAGTTATGAAGAGGCTATAAAAACAGTACTGGGTGATAAACTACCCATTATTTTAGAAGCAGATATTGGACATAAGCCGCCACAAATGACAATGATAAATGGGGCCATCGTAACAATTAAAAGTTGTAATGGAAAAGGTACTATTTTATTCGAAAGAAGGTAATAATAAATGGAGAGGGATAATATTTCAAATCGTGACGATAATTATGAGAGCACGAATCAGGAGGGTATCAATATTTCAACAGACAAATTCATAATTAATGAAGATCTGAATATAGATACGTTAAAGGAGCAAGTAGAAGAAATACTTATGGAAGATGGAAAGGGAAAGCAGGAAAAGCAGGAAAAGCAGGAAAAGCAAGAAGATTTAGAGCAGAATGTTAATTTAGAAAGTAATATGCTGTTTAAAGGTTTTCAAAGTGTTAAAAAGAAATTCACAGATAGTTGGAACGAATATATTAATTTATCAGGGAAAAATTTTATTTTCCCCATTCTCTTCCTGATAGGGACAATCTTTTATCTTGAAATTGCACTTCATCTTCTTCTGTATCGAAGTCTTGATAAAAAGGTTATATTCCCAATTTTACTGGGGATACCATATGGATTGCTTTTTGGAATTATAACTGGCTTATTCTATACCAAGTTAAACAAAGTTCTTCTATGGGTGATTACGGGAGCTATTTGTATCATATTCAACGTACAATTAATCTATTTTTATATATTTAAGGTTTATTTCTCCTTCCAATCACTTGGTATGGCAAGTGATGCGGTAACGAATTTTGGTGAGCAGATAATTCTAGCCCTGAAACAGAATATACCCGGTGTATTCCTGCTAATTATCCCGCTTATCATATTGGCGCTTATCACAAAACAGATGGATTATAAGCGGAGAGGAATTAAAGAACAATTAATTCTTCTGGGATCAGCCGGAGTTTTTCAGATAATTGCTATGTTAGCGCTTTTATCCTTTGGAAAGGCTGATTATAGCCCCTATGATTTGTATTTTAATTCAAAAGTCCCTGATTTAGCAGGAGAACAGCTTGGACTTACAACAATGACAAGAATGGATATTACCAGATTGTTCTACGATAAAGAGGATCTTGACCTGGCAGATACAGTAGCGCAGATTCCTACCCCAACGCCAAAGCCTACAAAGGCACCGGTTGTTAATCCAAATGATGTAACACCAGTTGCAGATCCTACACCTACTCCAATACCAATCGATACTTCGCCAAATGTAATGGACATTGATTTTAATGCCCTTGCTGAGTCAGAGGACGATGATACAATTAAGACGTTACATGAATATTTTGCCAATGTTACTCCAACCAACAAGAACGAATATACAGGAATGTTCGAGGGTTATAACCTGATTATGCTGACGGCTGAAGGATTTTCACTTCATGTAATCAGTAAGGAGAAAACACCAACACTTTATAAATTAACGCATGAAGGCTTTGTGTTCAATGATTTTTATACTGCCTTATGGCAGACCAGTACCAGTGATGGTGAATTTGTTGCGATGAATGGTATCATACCAATTGGCACTCGAAGCATGTACCACGGCAGAAATAATTTATGGCCATTTTCTTTGGGTAATCAGTTTGATTTGTTAGGTGTTAAGAGCAAGGCATATCATGCACACACCTATGATTACTATCAAAGAGATTTGACCCATCCTAACCTTGGATATGTTTATAAGGGTAAGGGAAATGGACTTGTACTGGAGAATCCTGATGTCTGGCCGGAATCAGATTTAGAAATGATTAATGCCACAGTGGATGAGTATATTAATGAGGATCGATTCCATGTGTATTATATGACCGTTAGCGGACATATGAATTATTCCTTTACCGGTAATATGATGTCCTATAAAAATCGTGAACTGGTAGCTGACTTGCCATATTCAGATGATGTGAAAGCCTATATTTCCTGTCAGATAGAGCTTGATAAAGCCCTAGAACAATTAATTAAGAAATTAGAAGAAGCTGGAGTGGCAGATAAAACGGTAATTGCATTAAGTGCAGATCATTATCCATATGGCTGGGAAAAAGATAAATACGATGAACTTGCAGGACATGAAATAGATCCTAATTTTGAAATATATCGTAATAGTTTTATTCTTTGGAATCCTGGTATGAAGGAAACAGTTGTAATTGATGAGCCATGTTCCAGTATGGATATTCTTCCTACCTTATCAAATTTATTTGGGCTGGAATATGATTCCAGACTTCTTATGGGGCAGGATATTCTATCGGATGCGCCACCCTTGGTTGTATTGTCAAATCGCAGCTATATTACAGATTTGGTGAAATATAATTCTTCTACAGGTGAAGTAATCAAACTGACCGATGACCCGTTACCAGAGAATTATATAGAGAATATGACTAAAGTTGTAAAGAATAAGTTTACGGTGTCAGAAAAGATATTAACGAAAAACTATTACAGTTATGTCTTTCCGGATTATCCAAAGTTGGATGTTTGGAAAAGCAATAAGTAATCAGTATTACTTATTAAGTGATATTGATAAAAAGAATTGAATATTTATACTTGCTTTTCAAAAAACTATATGCTAATATAAGTCAAATGAAAAGCATAATAATGAATCGGCGAAGAAAGAGACTTTATTCTACCGAATAATCGAACGACAGGAATGGTGAGCCACCGACTGAGAGCACACCTGTGATGATAAGTAGAATACGGAACACTCTGGAGCCCGTGAATTGAACGATTAGTAGGTTTGCGCGTGGCACGCGTTAAGTGCATATAGAACTAAGTTCTGTAGAAAGCTGGAGAGCAATGCTCTCAATGCGGGTGGTACCGCGGGAATTCGATTTCTCGTCCCGAAGAATGTGATTGAAACAATCATATTCTTCGGGACTTTTTTGCGTTAAAAATACTAGGTATTAAGTTACTATGGAGGTATAGAATGGAGTTTATCACAGGAATTGAGAAAAAAGAAACCAGTGAGATTAGAGAAATCCTTGGTGGACAGTTGGATGGAAGCGTTAAATTGAATGGTTACATTCACACCATACGTGATATGGGTGAAGTAGCATTCGTAGTTTTAAGAAAAAGTGAAGGGCTGGTGCAATGTGTATTTGAGTCCGGCGTAACAGGATATCAGTTAAAGGACTTAAAAGAAGGCATGACAATTGAAGCAGAAGGATTTTTACATGCTGAGGAAAGAGCTCCTCATGGCTTTGAAGTAAGACTGACCAATGTAACGGTACTGACATCTCCGCAGGAAGGAGCTATGATGCCGCTTCCGATTTCCAAGTGGAAGATGAAAACTTCCTTAGAAACCAAACTTACCTATCGTCCCATTTCCTTAAGAAATATTAGAGAAAGAGCAGTATTTAAGATTCAAGAAGGTATTGTAAGAGGCTTCCGTGACTTCTTATTCTCCCAGGGGTTTACCGAAGTACGTACTCCTAAGATTGTAGCTGGTAATGCGGAAGGCGGAGCAAATGTATTTAAATTAGAGTACTTTGGAAGCAAAGCTTTCTTGGCACAGAGTCCACAGTTTTATAAGCAAACTTTAGTAGGTGTGTATGATAGAGTTTTTGAGGCAGCTCCGGTATTTCGTGCAGAGAAACATAATACCACCAGACATTTAAATGAATATACCAGCTTAGACTTTGAGATGGGTTATATCAAAGGTTTTGAAGATATTATGGCAATGGAAACAGAGATGCTGCGTTATGTCTTTAAGTTCTTAAACAGCAGTTATGCAAAAGAGCTGAAGCTTCTTGAAGTGGAACTGCCCGAACTTGATAAAATACCAGCGGTTCGATTTGACGAAGCAAAGGTTCTTGTATCAGAGAAGTATAATCGTAAAATTAAGAATCCATATGATCTTGAGCCAGAGGAAGAAGTGTTAATTGGTAAATACTTTAAGGAAGAATGTGATAGTGATTTTGTGTTTGTAACGCATTATCCTTCAAAGAAGAGACCTTTTTACGCAATGGATGATCCAACCGATGCAAAGTTCACATTAAGTTTTGACTTATTATATAAAGGGATGGAAATTACAACAGGTGGACAGAGAATTCATGATTATGAGGCACAGGTTGCTAAAATGGTGGCAAGAGGCATGAATCCGGAGGATTTCACAAACTTCTTAATTATACACAAACATGGAATGCCAAAGCATGGCGGACTGGGAATCGGTCTGGAGCGTCTGACCATGAAGCTGTTAAATGAACATAATGTTCGTGAGACATCGATGTTTCCGAGAGATGTATCCAGATTGGAACCCTAAAATAAAAATGTATCAGAAAGGCAGGTAGCGCCATGAGAATAACAGAGGAAACCGTAGATTACGTTGCAGCCTTGGCAAAGCTCTCCGTATCAACGGAAGAAAAGCAAAAGGTTGCAAGTGAGTTAGATCGAATCTTAGACTATATCGAAACAATGAATGGTCTTGATACAGAAGGAATAGAACCCATGTCACATGTTCTTCCAGTAAAGAATGTATTTCGTGAAGATGTTGTAACGAATGTGGACAATAGAGTAGAATTATTAAAGAATGCTCCAAAACAAAAGGATGGCTGCTTCGCAGTACCTAAGACTGTGGAATAAATGGAGGGATTATATGATTGACTTAACATCAATGACTGCGCTTGAACTGGGCAAAAAGATTAAAGCAAAAGAAATCACAGTTGCTGAAGCGGTAAAAGCACAACTTGAGATTATAAAAGAAAGAGATAAGGATTATCATTGCTATATAACGGTGCTGGAGGAAGAAGCCTATGCACAGGCAGAAGCTGTACAACAGCGCATTGATGCTGGTGAGTTAGAGGATTCACCTCTGGCTGGTGTACCAATGGCAGTAAAGGATAATATATGTACCAAGGGTGTTAAGACAACCTGTGCATCAAAGATTCTTTACAACTTTGAACCTATCTATGATGCAACTGTAATAGATAAGTTAAAGAAAGCAGGAGCAGTTATTATTGGTAAAACCAATATGGACGAGTTTGCAATGGGAAGTACCACGGAGACATCACATTTTGGTGAGACAAAAAATCCCTGGGATACCAGTAAAGTTCCCGGCGGTTCCAGTGGTGGTTCTGCGGCAGCGGTTGCAGCAGAGGAAGCCTTTTATGCACTTGGTTCCGATACCGGTGGCTCCATTCGTCAGCCTGCCAGCTATTGCGGTGTAACTGGAATTAAGCCAACCTATGGAACGGTTTCCCGTTATGGATTAATCGCTTATGCTTCCTCCCTGGATCAGATTGGGACCTTTGCAAGAAATGTATCCGATTGTGCAGCAGCACTTGAAGTAATCTCCGGACAGGATGAGAAAGATTCCACCTGTGCAGCTACAGAAAGTTATCAGTATACAAAAGCACTTGTGGATGATGTAAAAGGAATGCGAATTGGTATACCGAAGGATTATCTTGGAGCAGGTCTTGAAGCAGATGTAAAGACAAAAATCTTTGAAGCAGCAGAGCTTTTAAGAGAGAAAGGTGCAATTGTGGAGGAATTTGAACTTCATAGTGTTGATTTCGCAGTTCCTTCCTATTATGTAATCGCCTGTGCAGAAGCAAGCTCCAACCTTTCCCGTTTTGATGGTGTAAAATATGGCTATCGTGATCCCAAAGCAGAAGGTCTTCAGGAAGTATATAAGCTTACCAGAAGCGAAGGCTTTGGCAGCGAGGTAAAACGAAGAATGATGATTGGTGCCTTTGTATTAAGCTCCGGATATTATGATGCGTTTTATAATAAATCACTTAAGGTTAGATCAATCATCAATGATGGCTTTCAAAAAGCTTTTGAAAAATATGATATTATCCTTGGACCTACAGCACCTGAAACTGCGCCGGGTCTTGGAGAGAGCTTATCCGATCCTTTGAAAATGTACTTATCCGATATCTATACCGTATCCGTTAATCTTGCAGGGCTGCCGGCAATCAGTCTTCCTTGCGGTAAAGATTCAAAAGGTTTACCGGTTGGTTTACAGTTAATCGGAAAGCACTTTGGTGAAATGGATATCATCCGTGCAGCCTATAGCTTTGAGCAGGCTCTTAAATATGAGAGACCTGCATCAATCATTGCAGCAGGAAAGGAGGCATAACCATGAGAGCATATGAAACCGTAATAGGATTGGAAGTACACGTGGAACTTGCCACCAAATCTAAGATCTTTTGTGGATGTACTACCCAATTTGGTGGAGACCCCAATACACATGTATGCCCGGTTTGTTCTGGTATGCCAGGAACACTTCCGGTATTAAATAAACAAGTAGTTGAATTTGCTATGGCAGCAGGTCTTGCACTTAATTGTACTATCACACAGAAATGTAAGTTTGACCGTAAGAATTATTTCTATCCTGACCTTCCAAAGGCTTATCAGATCTCACAGTTATATCTTCCAATCTGTAGAGATGGTGGTATTGAAATTGAAACAGAGTCAGGTAAAAAGACAGTACGTTTACACGAAATCCATATGGAAGAGGATGCGGGTAAATTAGTACATGATCCATGGGAAGATTGCACCTTAGTTGATTATAATCGTTGCGGGGTTCCACTGATTGAAATTGTAAGTGAACCGGACATGAGATCTGCCGAAGAGGTAATTGCCTACTTAGAAAAATTAAGATTAATCCTTCAATACCTTGGGGTATCCGATTGTAAGATGCAAGAGGGTTCCCTGCGTGCTGATATCAATCTTTCAGTTCGTGAGGTTGGAGCGAGAGAGTTCGGTACCAGAACCGAGATGAAGAATATGAACTCTTTCAAAGCAATTGCAAGAGCAATTGAAGGAGAACGTAAACGTCAGATTGAGTTAATTGAAGACGGAAGAAAAGTCATTCAGGAAACCAGACGCTGGGATGATAATAAGGATACCAGTTTTGCAATGCGTTCTAAAGAGGATGCGCAGGATTATCGTTACTTCCCTGAACCAGATCTTCCACCAATTGAGATTAGCGATGAATGGTTATTGTCTATAAAGAACCGCCAGCCGGAGCTTCGTGATGAGAAGATGCAGCGTTATGAAAAGGAATTTGATATTCCAACCTATGATGCTTCTATTATTACTGGTTCTAAACATTTAGCAGATTTATTCGAGGAAACTGTTGCTCTCTGCGGTAAACCAAAGGAAGTTTCTAACTGGTTAATGGTTGAAACCATGCGTTTACTGAAGGAACAGGAAATGGAGCCGGAGGCAATCAGCTTTACACCAGCTCAATTATCAGCTCTCATCATGTTGGTGGATGGCAATAAGATCAATCGTACCGTTGCAAAGGAAGTATTTGAAAAAATCTTCAAGGAGAATGTTGATCCGCAAGAATATGTAGAGAAGCATGGTCTTGGTATGGTAAATGATGATGGACTACTTCGTACTACCATTGAAAAGATTGTTGCAGACAGCCCTCAGTCTGTAGCCGATTATAAGAGCGGCAAAGTAAAAGCCATGGGCTTTATCGTTGGTCAGACCATGAAGGAAATGAAGGGGAAAGCAGATCCAGGAATGATTAATCAGATAGTAAAAGAAATTCTTGATAGTTTATAAGAGTATATAATGATTGTTCCACTAATTTACATTACTTTTATTATTCATATTGTATATCCTAACTTCTTAAGCTATAATGAAGACATACAGTTTTTACTAAAGCATAAGGTATTCATGAAATATTATGGAGGATTACGATGGAAGAGAGAAGAAAGTCTAGACGATTACCGGCAACAATGTCATTGGAGATACTTAATTTATATAAACAGGATAATGTGCAGGTAAGTGATTTAAATGCACCAATTGAAGTAATCAATATTTCAAGAGAAGGTATTGGCTTTATTTCAGAGAGTGTTTTACCAATCGGATATTATTTCAATGCAAATCTCAGCTTAGGAGACAAGGGTGATACTCTTCATACCGTAGTTGAAATTATCCGCAGCCAGGCGTTAGAGGATAAAAAGACCTTATATGGCTGTGAGTTTGTTGGAATGGCTACCGTTTTAGGTTATATCTTTGATGAATATGAAGAGAAGATTGATCAAAATGTAGAGTAGTATGGAACTATAGTTATAAAGTGTGAATGAAAATATTTAATAAAAGCGGACTCAAAGAGAGGTAGAATCTTCTTTGAGTCCGTTTCTTAAGTCCTGATATCAAAGGAATAACGCTTCACAGCATCTGGTTGCAGGGAATCCTCCAGAGTATTACTAATCACATCAGGATTTATAGTTTCCTGATGAATACTTGCTGTAACATGATAGCCCTTTGCTTCTAAGGCTTCAGTCAATGAAGGTAGATTAGCTCTTAATAGGTTGCAGGAAGCTTCGTTTTCCATATGAAACGATACCTGCAGCATATCACGTGTCATGGATAGCTTAATATTCATAGAACCCAGGTGGGTCATATCTAAATGAATAAGTACACTAAGGGGTTCATCGCTTAAAGCGGTGGATTTTTTTTTAGTCATTACATAGAGATCAGCATGACTTAGCTGTTCTTTGAATTGGACAGGAATAGGCAGATAGGTAAATACATTTTGAAAATCCCTTAATAAACCTACGGTGTTCTGTAAATTCTGAACAGGTTCCTGTAATGAGCGAACATCTGAATTCTCTTCCATATTTTTTAGGAGATGATGAATGAAACCAAGATCCTTTTCGACTTGCTGATATAAATTGTTAACTTCCTCTTGCATGGCAACTTTTTCCGGTGTAAGTGTCCATCGCTGTAATAAGGCTTCCTCCAGCAGTTTGGCATAGAGCGGTGTTTGAAGAAATTGAAGGGTGTGCGTATCCCCTTTCTGCAAGGCAGTTTGAATAAAGCCTAGAACCTCCTTCGTAGAGATAGTTCCCTCCAATAATTGTTGCTTTGTGGAGGACTCCATTGGCAACTCTGAAAGCAGGTCTGCAATTTGAGACCGATCTGCTTGACCTAGAAGTTCCTTTAGCAAAGGCAGAGATTTGCCAGAAGCTAGTGGTGTGCTACCGGGGACATCGGCTATGATATTTGTTGTAGTTGCCACGGAAGAGGAATTACTTAATAAAGATTGATTACCAAAGGTGGCTTGCTCTTGTATTGTAGCCGTAGAATGCTCAATTTTACTGATATCTTCAGGATATAAAAGGTTAATCAGGCTTTGATTTGTATTTAGCAAGGTTGCTCTAAGTACGGAACCTGCTGAACCAGAGGCTTGTAAAGCAGAAGACGGACTTGCCTCTAAGGTATCATGAATGAAAGCATTTTCAGCACTCGCAGTCGAGGAGTAACTAGGATTAGTTACAGTGAACAACTCGGTTATATTTTTAGCTGTCTGATTAATTTGGTTTGTAAGCTGTGCTGCACCTTTCAGTAACTCATTTATTTGGTTGAGATTACTGAAATTTAATGGTATGTTATTTTTATGCATAAAAATCAGTGTTGCAGGTGAAGACTCTGTACCTGTTTGTGAAAGTCGAATAAAGTTTTGCAGAGTCGTGGTGTCAATTGGTAATTGATGCTTCAGCATTTCACTTACCAGCAGACGATTTCGGTCCGTGTTTGGAAGCATTGCGGCATTTAAGGCTTTCATTATCATTGCGTCATTGATAGATAGTGCATTTTCTGGACGAAATGTTAAGAGAATTTGATTTAAACTATTTTCGGATACAATAAAGCTAGC
The DNA here is from genome assembly GCA_047606065.1 of Mobilitalea sp. Classification (GTDB taxonomy): domain Bacteria; phylum Bacillota; class Clostridia; order Lachnospirales; family Lachnospiraceae; genus Mobilitalea. Next base: position 3,765 of record JASGEU010000013.1, on the reverse strand, counting down.
CTGTTGTCCGATGGATAAAGGAATATTCCCCGATAATTTAGCGGATATAATCTGATTGCCCGGCTCTATTTGGATTTTGACTTCCTGATAGCGAAGATCCACGATTTGACCTTTTACAATTTGACCTTCCTTTAAGGGAGGCATGGATTTATCATCATTAGCAGAATGCAGGGCAGCAGATTTCGCCTTAGCATTTTCAACATTGGAAGATTTCGCCTTGCCTTGCTGCGTAGTTCTTAACTTATTGGATATATCCAAAGTATTCGCCTCCTTTCTATGTATTTATATGTCGTTTGGGTTTCGTTGCGGTCTAATGTATATATCGACAAATAAGGCTAGTTTATTAATATTAATAGGGTAGGTGTAGAAACTTTAAATTATTAATGAAAAAATGGAGATTACCTTATATAAATAGGTTTATTCCATTAATATTCTAATAAAATAATGTAATTACAAAAAAAGTTAATCAAATTACTTGCATTCTAGAATAATCTATATTATAATCAGCTCAATAAAAACAAAGGCGTTTTTAGACTTCAAATAGGAAGTCTGAAGGCGCTTTTTTTGATGTTTCTGATGAGATGATATCATGGAAACTCTATGTTAATTTGAATTATGTAGCTGCTAAATAAAATAAAGGAAGAGGAATGCATATGAACGAAAAAAGAAGAGAGGAAATTACACAGGTTCCAGAGGGATTATATGATCCTAGATTTGAACATGATAATTGCGGTATTGGTGCAGTAGTACACATGAAGGGTCTTAAAACTCATGAAACTGTTGAGAATGCCTTAAAAATTGTTGAGAATTTAGAACATCGTGCCGGTAAGGATGCCCATGGGCAAACTGGCGATGGTGTTGGTATTCTCCTTCAGATATCCCATAAATTCTTTTCAAAGGTAACGAAACCACTGGGATTTGATCTTGGCGGAGAACGTGATTACGGCGTTGGTATGTTCTTCTTCCCACAGGATGAATTAAGCAGAAACCAGGCGAAAAAAATGTTTGAGATAGTGGTAGAAAAGGAAGGCTTAAAGTTCTTAGGCTGGAGAGAGGTTCCAATTGAACCGCAGACCTTGGGAGAAAGAGCGATTGAATGTATGCCCCACATTTTGCAATGTTTCATTAAAAAACAAGCGAATGTAGCAAAGGGTGTGGACTTTGACCGTAAGCTTTTCATTGCAAGAAGAGTCTTCGAACAGAGTAACGATAATACCTATGTTGTTTCTTTATCCAGCCGTACCATTGTATATAAAGGTATGTTTTTAGTAAAACAGCTACGACTCTTCTTTGGGGATTTACAGGATGAAGCATATGAGAGTGCAATTGCAATTGTACACTCCAGATTCTCCACCAATACCAATCCCAGCTGGCAGAGAGCGCATCCAAATCGTTTAATTGTCCATAATGGTGAAATAAATACAATCCGCGGCAACGCGGATAAGATGTTAGCAAGAGAGGAGACCATGGAATCTGTGCATCTCAAAGGGGAGCTGCATAAGGTTTTGCCGGTAGTCAATGTGGAAGGTTCTGACTCGGCAATGCTCGATAATACCTTGGAATTTTTGGTTATGAGCGGCATGGATCTGCCACTTGCTGTAATGATTACAATTCCTGAACCCTGGAGCAATGACTCTGCTATCAGCAGGGAGAAAAGTGATTTCTACCAGTACTATGCAACAATGATGGAGCCTTGGGACGGACCTGCGTCTATTTTATTCTCCGACGGTGACATTATGGGAGCAGTACTTGACCGTAACGGTCTTCGTCCTTCCCGTTATTATATTACCAATGATGATTATCTGGTGCTTTCCTCCGAGGTTGGTGTACTTGATATACCGGCAGATAAGATTGTTAAAAAGGAAAGACTTCGTCCCGGTAAGATGCTCTTAGTTGATACTGTAAAAGGTCAATTAATTGATGATGAGGACTTAAAGAACAGCTATGCCAACCGCAGACCTTACGGAGAGTGGTTAGATCAAAACCTTGTTATGTTAAAGAGCCTTCACATTCCAAATAAGAAGGTAATCGAGTATACAGACGAGGAACTTGCCAGACTTCAAAAGGCATTTGGATATACCTATGAGGATTATCGCACTACAATTCTTCCTATGGCAAGCAGTGGACAGGAAGCAGTTGCGGCTATGGGTGCGGATTCACCAATACCGGTATTATCCTCCAGTAATCCTCCGTTATTTAATTATTTCAAGCAGTTATTTGCGCAGGTAACCAATCCTCCGATTGATGCAATTCGTGAAGAGATTGTTACAGCAACTTCCGTTTATATTGGCGAAGATGGCAATATTCTTGAAGAAAATGCAGAGAACTGCAAGGTGTTAAAGGTAAACAATCCAATCTTAACAAATACAGATTTATTAAAAATCCGCTACTCTAAAATACCTGGCTTTAAAGTTGAGGTTATTCCTATGATTTATTATAAGAATACTTCACTGGAAAAGGCGATTGACCATTTATGCGTGGAAGCGGACCGTTCCTACAAAGAAGGTGCTAATATTCTTATCCTTTCCGACCGTGGTGTGGATGAGAATCACGTTGCTATTCCTTCCTTACTGGCAGTATCCGCCTTGCAGCAGCATCTTGTTCGTACCAGAAAGAGAACAGCCCTTGCAATGATCGTAGAAAGTGCGGAGCCAAGAGATGTACATCATTTTGCTTGTTTATTAGGTTACGGTGCATGTGCGGTTAATCCTTACCTGGCACAGGAAACCATTCGTCAGTTAATTGATAATAATATGCTGGATAAAGATTATTATGCAGCGGTAGATGATTATAACAAAGCAGTAATTAAAGGTATTGTTAAAATTGCTTCCAAGATGGGTATCTCAACAATTCAGTCCTATCAGGGTTCTAAGATATTTGAAGCAATTGGTATTAGCAAAGAAGTAATTGATAAGTATTTTACCGAAACGGTAAGCCGTGTGGGTGGTATTACTTTAAAGGAAATGGAAAAACAGGTAGACTCCTTGCACTCCAAGGCGTTTGATCCACTGGGCTTAGATTTAGATCTTACCCTGGATAGTAATGGCTCCCATAAACTGCGCAGCGGTAAAGAGGAACATTTGTATAATCCACAAACCATACATTTGCTTCAGCAGTCCACCAGAACTGGTAATTATGAGATGTTCAAGGAATACTCCAGGCAGTTGACCAAAGAACAGGAAAGAGTTCATTTAAGAGGTCTTTTAGAGATGAGTTATCCGGAAGAGGGCATCTCTGTGGAGGAAGTTGAGAGTGTAGACTCCATCGTTAAGCGTTTTAAAACAGGAGCAATGTCCTACGGTTCCATATCAAAAGAAGCGCATGAGGCGCTTGCCATTGCCATGAATCGTCTGGGTGGTAAATCCAACAGCGGTGAGGGTGGTGAATCACTGGAGCGTCTTAAGGTAGGAGAGGATGGACTGAATAAATGCTCTGCAATTAAGCAGGTAGCCTCCGGACGATTTGGTGTTACAAGTGAATATTTAGTAAGTGCAAGAGAAATTCAGATAAAGATGGCACAGGGAGCAAAACCTGGTGAAGGTGGTCAGTTACCAGCAGAGAAGGTATATCCCTGGATTGCAAAGACCAGACATTCAACACCAGGTGTTGGTTTGATTTCTCCGCCACCGCATCATGATATCTACTCTATCGAAGATTTAGCACAATTAATCTTTGACCTTAAAAATGCAAATAAAAATGCAAGAATTTCAGTTAAGCTGGCATCAGAGGCAGGTGTTGGTACCATTGCTGCCGGTGTTGCAAAAG
>JASGEU010000012.1:0-11942 GCA_047606065.1 Mobilitalea sp. | reverse complement strand
TCGGCATTCACAAGCAAGCTTGTGATACCTCATTCCGCTTTCATTATACCATGAACAAAAACGTGTTCATGGTCTTGTTGCTCCAATCGGCATCCACAAGCAAGCTTGTGATACCTCATTCCGCTTTCATTATATCATGCTTATGTAATTCGCTCTTAGAAAGGATTCTATTATGAAACAATTTTATCTTCGCCTGCTCCGCTTGGTCTGCGGACTATTTCTATATGCATTAGGAATCGTAGTCACATTGAATGCCAATATAGGATACGCTCCCTGGGAAGTTTTCCATGTTGGATTCTCAAAAACAACAGGAATAAGCCTTGGTACTGCTTCCATTATAGTTGGTGCAATTATTTTAATCCTAACAATACTGCTCGGAGAAAAAGTAGGGCTTGGCACCATTTTAAATATGGTACTAATTGGAGTTTTTCTCGATCTGATCCTTGGATTACATATAATACCTTCGACCCATAACTTCGCAATCGGTATCATAATGTTAATTGCAGGGTTGTTCATCATTGCTTTAGCCTCATATTTTTACATTGGATCGGCCTTTGGCGCTGGTCCCAGGGATAGCCTAATGGTTGCACTTACTCGAAAAACAAAACTCCCTGTGGGTTTTTGCCGTGGCACGATTGAACTTGTAGCCGTATTTGCAGGATGGAGGCTTGGTGGTATGTTTGGTATCGGAACAATTATATCTGCTTTTGCAATTGGTTTTTGTGTTCAGACGACCTTTAAACTGCTCAAATTTGATACAACAAAAATCCAACATGAAACATTGGGTCTTACCTATAAAAATTTATTCGCTTTAAAAAGATAAATATGTTTAATGTACAGCTTTGTTCCCCTCTCATAGCTACACATCATAAACCCAAAGGGTTTTTATATCATAGGAAATTCGGAGAAATTTTCTATGATATAAAGAAAAACTTTCAGAAGATTCTAGTTTTGAACCTTCTGAAAGTCGAATAGTATTTTCTTAATACCTGACATTAATTATATTCTTTTCCTTTATAGCAAACTTATTAAAATATGCATTCTCTTTTGGAATCCAAACACTTATAAATTGTTTTAATCTTTCTTCACCATTACGTTTTCTGATATTATCAATTTGTGTCTCATCATCAATATCCATGAAAATCTTAAGATCATATACTTCCCCAAAATACGGGTGTTGACTATAGGACCCTTCTACAATATTAAGACGCTTATGCTTTATTATATCAGCGGATTTATCTATACTTTGGTCTTTACAGTTATATTTCCTATACTCCACCTCTTGTTTCCTTAGGACCTTATCGATTACTTCTGCTTTAAATCTTTCATAGTCAACATTACCGCCAATTTCATTGACACGTTCCTCTGTTTTTTGTTCTTCTCTTAAGAAAAAGTCATCCATATGAAACAGATTACAGTCATATATACTTTGCAAATAATATGCCAATGTTGTCTTTCCGCTGGCGCATTTCCCCTCAATTGCTATGATCAGATTGTCCTTATCTGATCTCAACAATTTTTCTACTTCCAGCAGGACAGGTTCAAATCGTTTTGCACAGGCTGCTTTCATGTTCAAATTATCGCTCTTTGCAAGATGTCTGTTCGCCCTCATTTTATCCTCCATGATGCTGTATTCAAATGTTATTTATAATTAGACCTGTTAAAACTGCAAAAATGATTACATATAATAAATACAGAATAAACCTGCGAATCCCCAGTACAATTTTAACAGCACCTAAATTGGTAATTTTAGTAGCTGGTCCGGTAATCATAAATGCTGCAGCAGACCCCATGCTCATTCCATCATAAAGCCACTGCTGTAAAAGAGGAATGGTTCCGCCCCCGCACATATAAAGCGGTACACCAATGGTAGCCGCCATCAGTACACCAAAACCCTCGTTGTTACCAAACAGTTTGGCAAAAGCATCGGTTGGTACATATCTTTGAAACAATGCAGATAATGCTATTCCTAAAAGAAAGTATGGCGCAGTTGCTTTTACATTCCGACCAAAGTTCTTAAGTAAACGTAACAGGATATTAGGATCTGTATCACGGCTTCTCGATTCAGCAAAGGAAGAAAAGTTAAAAAATGAAGTATTCCTGTAGAAAACGTGTACTGCCAGACCTGCAACAATACCACACAAAAGACAGACTGCAATTCGCACAATCAGTGCCTTCGTTCCTAAGGCTACACTATAAATTATCAGCTGTGGATTGAGTAAGACAGACGACATCATAAAAGCAGCCAGCCAGTCATCTCTCATCCCCTTAGCGGAAAAGGATGCAGCAATCGGAATCGTTCCATACATGCACAGGGGTGAAGCTATACCAAGTAAACATGCTGGTATAATACCAAATACCCCCATCCTTTTATTCTGTAAATTATGAAACAAACTATGTATCCGTTCCTTACCAAATACAGATACCACTGAACCAATGACCATGCCCAGCATCCAGTATATAAAAATCTGATTCAATTGTACATTAAAATAATACCACAGATATATAAATTCTCTATGTAATATCTCAATCATCAATGTTCACCAATTCATACTTTCGGCTGCCAAGTCCGATTTTTTCTGCACTTTCCAGAGTATAAAGGCCATTCTTACTTTCAATTCTCTTTACCAGAGTTTCTCTGCCTTCTGCAGCATAGACAAGATCAATGCATGCCTGATCTAGCGCCACCGGGTCAGTAGAAGAAAGAATTCCAATATCATGGATATCTGGTTCCGCTGGATATCCATTACAATCGCAGTCTATACTTATCCTGTTCATAACATTGATATAGACAATATTTTTACCATTATCCAAACTGTCTGATACTGCCTTACCTGCATCAGCCATTGATTCCAAAAAGCTGTCTTGGATTCCTCCCCACATAACTTTATTGCTCTTTCCTGCTGTATGTATCAGGCACTTGCCTTCACTGGAGGCAATTCCTATAGAAATATTTTTTATGGCTCCACCGAAGCCAGCCATTTGATGTCCCTTAAAATGAGATAAGACAAGGAAAGAATCATAATTTGCAAAGTTAGCACCAACTAAATCTTCTTTCAGCTTTGTGCCTCCATTTACCGGAAGGCTGATGGAACCGTCAGCATCCATGATATCTACCTCAGCAATATCCGTAAAGCCATGGTCCTTTGCTACCTGCAGGTGCATCGCTGTTTCTCCTCGAGAACCGCCATATGCCGTATTACATTCCACAATTGTACCATCTACAGCCTGCACCAGATCTTTAATCAATTCTGGTTTCAGATAATTGCTGGCAGGAGGTTCTCCTGTACTAAGCTTAACTGCTACCTTACCTTCCGGAGTCCAGCCCAATGCTTCATAAACAGCCATCAAACCTTCCGGACTAATATCAGTTGTCATATAAACCTTTGGTGTTTCTTTCGGCACCTCAGTTACCGCTTCCAAAGTGGGTTCTGGCTGCTCTAATTCTACAGCTTCGGAACTATCAACGCCTTCATTTTCTACTCCTGTGCTGTCTGCTGCAGCGCTTTCTATATCAGAATTTTTAATTTTGGAGTCTGTCTCACTCCCACTCTTAGAATTATCACATGCTGCAAAGAAAAATGTAACCATAATTATTAAAATAAAACTAAGAAACCTTTTCCATGTCATATCTACACCCTCCATTATCATACTACTTTTTATTATGTCTATGCTGCTCAACCGCCCTAATTTTTACAACATAAACTTAAAATTAAAATGTGAGAAATTTGTGAGAAAAAAAGTAGATTTCTATGAAAATAGTTTATAACAAGAAAGCAGGCAATGTAATTTCACCTGCTTCCTCGTATACTGTTCATTCAATATTATCAATCTGTTTTAACCTGCATAATTTTGATCTGCGTATTCAAACCAAAAAGTAGTCAGGCCATCTTTACACTCTACACCATACTTCATACTGTGAGCCTTTAGATATGTACTCACAATGGAAAGACCAATGCCGGTTCCTTGATTACGTCCTCCATGATGTTGACTGCGCTGATATCTTTCCCAAATGATTGCCTGATCCTCTACTGGAATCGGCTCACCTGGATTAACAACAGACACACGTATCTGCTTGTTCCATTTCTCAATTGTTACTCGAATTATTCCTCCATCTGCAGTATGATTGACGGCATTATTTAATAGATTTCGCATTACCTGACAGATTTTCACGGCATCTACATGAACAGGAATATCCATTAGATTACTCTCTAACTGAATCGTTATTCCATATTCAAAGGCTTTTTTTTCACTATGAACCACCTCTGACTTAACAAGCTCATGTAGATTATACCAATCCTCTTTTAGCTTAACATAACCTGACTGTAACTGTGAGTAGTCCATGATGTCATTGACCATCTCACTCATTCGACCTGCTTCCTGTATAATAAGATTAAGGTCTTCCACACGCTTATCATCATTTTTCCAGCTGATATCCCGAACCATTTCTGCATATCCCCTGATAACGGCTAAAGGTGACCGTAACTCATGTGATACGTTGGCAATAACCTCTTTACGAAGGACATCCACTCGTTGGAGCGCCTGGCTAAGTTCGTCTACCGAATCGGATAATTGCCCAAGCTCATCCTTCAGTGACAACCCAGTAGTCGCGGTTAATTCTCCCTTCGTAAGTTTGTCTACCGTGAACTTTATAATGTGAATTGGTTTCACAAAATGACGGGACAACAGTGCAGCTAATATAGCCGCAGCCAGTGACAGTGTTATGCTTAAGGTAACAAGCTGACTCCGGTTGATACGAAGTACTGTATGTAATTGATCCAGAGAATGATACAAAACAACCAGAGCCTTCTGATTGTCGTACATCACTGGAATACCTATTTCAAGTACTAGCGGTTCAGATTCATATTGTATAATTTTATGGTATGATTTTCCTTGTAAAACCTGCTGATATTCTTCACTCTTCACCAGGATATTCAAAAACTCACATACGGCCTCCAAAGAATATTCATCTTGTAATCGATACCCTAAACTGTAAAGTGCAATTAACCTCCCGTGAACATCAATCAGCATCATCTTTCCGTTGGTTGTCTTACTGATAGAAGGAAGCAGTTGATCGTAATTGGCGAGATCTTTTGTTTTCAATTGATCTATCGTAGGCTGCAAGCGGGTTTCTACTTCAGCCACGGTAGAATTCACATAGTTTCGCTCAAACAGAAAAATCTGTACAACCCACATAAATGCTATACTAATTGTCACTAAAAGCATCATGATGAGCCATAAGCGTACCACAATCCTGGAAAGAAAAGGCGATCTTTTACGAATCTTATTCATATTCAAATTTATACCCAACCCCCCATGCAGTTTGGATTACTTTTCTGTAATCCCCCAGATGCTCCCGAAGTGATTTAATATGGGTATCTACCGTACGTGTATCACCATAATAGTCATATCCCCAGACCTTATTCAACAGTTGCTCCCGACTAAGAACAAGTCTTTCATTCTGTGCAAGGTACAATAAAAGATCAAACTCTTTGGGTGGCAGGTTAAATGCTTTCTCACCAACAGTTACGGTTCTCGATCCAGGCGACACACAGAACTCTCCAAAAGTAAGCTTATCACAAGATTTTTTCCCGCTGCGCTTAAGTACGGCACCAACACGCGCCATCAGTTCTCTGGGACTAAAGGGTTTTGCTACATAATCGTCTGCACCAAGATTAAACCCCAGCAGCTTGTCATATTCCTCACTGCGGGAAGTCAGCATGATAACCGGAACCTGGCTTTCCTTACGTATAACGCTCAACGTTTCAAAACCATCAATTTCTGGCATCATGACATCCAGCACAATGATATCAAACTGTGTGCTGGTTACTTTCTCAATGGCTATCCGCCCATTTTCTGCTTCTTCACATTGATATCCATCCAATTCTGCATAAGTCAATACTAGTTTACGAAGATGTATATCATCATCAACAATTAGTAATTTTGACATCATGATACCTTCTTTCTTTGAATATGTAGATTATATTAGAATACACATTTCCGTCTCACGTCTAGTCAGATCTTTTGCTTTCAATCCATTGAACTGCAAAATCCACAAACTCCCTTTGGCTCATACAGGTAACCAAGGCATTGCCAATGTTTACTTTATTAACATTTTTATTTGCTTCAAAAGCTTCTCCTATTTGTTCGAAATCTTCACCATCCACAACAAGAGTTTCATATGTAACCCATTTCCTAGTTCCATCTTCTATCATGGCGCTGCTTTCTTTTGCAAATATTTTTCCAGGATAGTTTGCTCTGACATCGGCAAGATGAAGGGAAGTATTTTTATCATAGCCAATCACAATCATCTATATCCTTATATTTTTGACTTCATAATCAACTCTTTTAAAATTGCTTTCTCATTCTCAATTCCATTTTCAGCAGCACTAAGCATAGATGTCAATTGGCTTATGACCTGCCCGATTTGTCTTTTGGTATTCTGTACCTGTGTTTGGGATTGATTAATTTTATCCAATACCGCCCAATCAGCAAACAATCCATCGAAAAAGTAATCCGCAAAGCATAAAAATCCATCAATACTAACCTGTAAATCCGCAGAAATCGTCACATCGGTCAACTCTGTTTTAAAGCGATTTAACTGTACCTGCAAATTCTCAACCTTCTGCTGCGCATCATCCAGATGCCCATGCTTTGCCATATCAGATAGCAACCCACCTCCCAGCAGATCCCAAGTACCCCAACCTTCCGCACTATCAAGGCTAGACAGAATACTATTAACGGTCACAAGCGCTGCCTGTCCGGCACTAAGTGCCTCTTGAACTTCTTTCCTCTGCCCCTCCAGATAGGAAATACGTTCCTCTGACCGAAGAATTTCATCAGCATCTTGATTATGGAGGGATTTAATAGCCTGCATCTTATCCTTAAGTGTCTGCTCATATTGCTGCTCGCATTCACTCAGCACACCTAGCTCTGTCTTGTAGCGTTTAATATCTGCTTCAACTGCATTAAGTTCAGATGCGGCAACGTCATACTTAACACTGGCAGCATAGGCTTCTTCACGCTCTTTGTCCAGCTTTTCATCCATCTTGCCAATAACTCCATAGAAAAAAGCAGATAAACTACGGCCTTCCAGACGGTCAACATCGGCTTGCTCCTCCAACTTATATTCTTTTAGCGTATCTACTTTGTCTTGCAAAGACTTTCGTTGTATGTATAATTCCTTTAGTTTGGACTCTATGTGCCTTTTTTGTTCAACTTGCAGCCGAAGAAGCTGCATTTTTTCATCATAATATGCCACTGGGAACTCCTTTCAATTAACTTATACTTTAAGACAAATTTACTAACTATTACAGCGTTGCGACCAGAGAGTCTTAAATGCTGTATGTTTCTTCGGTTCTTTCAGTAATTCAATGATTTTGTCAGCACATTCTTCTTTCGTATTTTGGTATGTATCAACAGTTAGATCATATATGCCATTACTTTCTCCCACAAGCAGATGTTCATCCTGTTCAATATTAAGTTCTTTTCCCCTGTCACCGCGTTCTTTGTGTCTGCGGTGCAGTTCCTCTAAAGGACAAGTGACATGAACATACAATAACGGGTATTCGTGTAACATTTCAATACATTTATCTAATGTTTCCAGTGCTAAAAACAATGTTGGCCCCTGCCATTTCATAAAAGCGGCATCAGCTATCACGTTGACCCCTAAGTCTGAATAAAGTTTAATAATGTGCGGATATAACGATACAGGGTCTTTACCTTTTTGAAAGTAGGTCGCAGGGTTATGCTTCATATCAGTAAATGTAATGAATGTATCAACATTAAGCCAATGGTAGGGTTCGGTTAACCGTAATTGTAACGATTTAGCCAACGAAGTCTTTCCTGTGCTTGACACGCCATTTAAAAAAATAATATTGCCTTTTTTCAAAGCTACACCTCCGTTAATTTAAATAAAGTTCAGTTAGTAAAATATTGCATTATATAAATAGTTCGTTGTTATTTCAGCTCTTTCCTCATAACAACATTCTTCTCTTGTGCAGCTACTTTGACAAATCCAGCCTTCTCATACAACCGGAGTGGGCGTTTGCAATCCCACTCGAACGCTCGTCGTGCATTATGGGAAAGCCCTCAACTGCGATATTTCCGTTGATTACTTTGACTTCTTCGAAAATCGGGCATTTACAGATAATTGCTACTGCACTTTTACAACGCGTGATTGACGATGCGAGAGATGAAGGAAAGTCCCGGTGTGAGTGCTTTGATAGTAATATTCATGCTTACCTCCATATAAATATAAATTAATCTGTAGTTAAGACTGTAAATCCTAATTTGTCTGTTTCACTCTTACTTAATACTATAAATATAATGGGTAGTTACCGACAAACTTGATAATTTGGAATTTAACGTTGCATATTTATAGTGATAATCTAAACAAAAAGGCACCAGTATACACCAAATTTATCAATTAGAGAGCACATACATGGGCTATAATCACATGGTCCAACAGGGACGTAAATAGTTGCTCCGTCTTTCAACACTTCATATGCATTTTTGACATGAACTTCGCCGCCATCTCCAAAATGAAAACAAAACTGCATGGTATTTCCATTAACAAGATTCTCTGTAATCTCAGACACCGCTAATATCTGACCATGAGCATTTAACTCGGAGTGCATATATCCACCATTATCATCAGGATATAAACCAAGAATTTCAGCGTTAAAAGCTTTTTGATAAAGACTCACAGCTTCAACGCTTCCCTTTACATATACTTGCATTATTGACCTTAACATACTGTATACCCCCACAAATTCAAATTTATCTATTCGTTAATGTTATATTCCCCACAAATTTAATTTTTTTATTTTCATATTAATTCATTCCTGAAATAAATATAATGGGAAGTTCAGAATCCCATGCAAGTTGGAATTTGTCGTTATGTTTCGTTCACTGTTGAAAATATTACGAAACAGGCTAAGTATTATGGCACTCTAAATAATCAACCTTTTTTCCAGTCTTTATAGCGTATTCTATTTCACCTTTTGTACTTTCACCTATATATCCGTTTTTGTTAATCACATAAATTTCATCAGACATATCGATTTTTCTTTTATGTATATCGTCAAGCATTACTTTAATTTCAGGAGTAATGACATTTTCAAACTCACCATCAGCATGTCCAAACAATCCTACTGAAATAACTATATTCCCTTCTAGAGTTAATTGTTTTTGTACTTTCAAGAACTCATCCTTATACCTCGTACTTCCACATAAAGTTATTACTTTATACTTTCCTACCATAATATCCTCCATTATTTGTATATCCTCTTAATCTGATTATAATATTTCTTATCATCACTAAAAGAGCTTAATCCGCCTATCTCACTAAACGTTCCAATTAATGGGATATTTTCTAGTGCTGTTCCTTGTAAAGTGTCTGCTGTAGCTGACGAAAATTTATCAGCAAAAATAACCTTAATCGTCCTACCATAATACGATTCTATTGCATAATCTATTTTCGCTGTTATTCCTGAATTATTATGTAATTCAGCAACTAAAGCTTGAGCAAGTATAATTTTTTCTTCTCTTATATTGTTATCTGTGGTTTGTAAAGCACTAACTAACGTATCTTTTATATACGCACCTACATCAAGCATAGTAAATGCTTTGCCAAACCATTTACTATATGGAGCATAAACCTTTTGATATAGAAAGCATAACCGCATTAACCTTTCTGCTATTCTCGAACATATTATTATCGATCCTAGCTCATCTCCAACATCTGAACATCTTTTTATAAATGCTTGTTCTGATGCTATAATGTCCCAATTTGATGCTATTAAATAGTTTCTTACCGCGTTTGGATAATATTTAATATGTTGCAACTGTACCATTAGATTTAAATCATCAACAAAGAATTCCCCTGAAACTAACGATAATAGTCTATGTTCGGATATAGTAAGCCAATCCAGTTCATTAAGGTTTTCTATATCACTTCTTCCCAGCTCACCTTTTAAGAATTCATTAAAAGTATGAATAAAAACTAAAGGATTAACTTTTCCCGCAGATATCATTTTCGAATGCTGGACTCCATTATCACTTGGATCTGGTTCGGTAAAATTAACACTGTATCCTTGATACTCATATGGAAATTTATTTCTAAAAATTTCAAATATCGCTTCTTTTAGTTTCAAATCTTCTTCCCGTAAGAATAGATAAAATCTCGGACCCCACATATGATCTCTTGACACTTCATCATCGTATCCTAATACATCTGAGCCATAACCAATCAATCCCGCCGAATATTTCAATTTTGGATATTCAACATCAATAATTGGTTTAGCAATTTCAAAAAAAAACTTCTCACACAATTCTAATCCTTTTATAAATTTTACCATTGTTTCTCCTTTTGCCTACACCTTAAATTTATTCCTCATTCCCTCTACTTCCAATCTCAAGCAAATTACCTTCAGGATCCGCAACATAAAAATTTCGTATACCAAATGGATAGGTTACAGGTTCACCTGTAAATGACTTTACTCCCAGTGTCACTAATCGCTCGTATTCTCTGTCAACATCAGAAAATTTTGGAAGCCAAATACCAATTTCCATTGTCAGGTTAATTCCCTTCGACGGGTAATAGGACTCACCTACAGCTTCTGCAAAAGCTTTTCGATCATACATAAATAATGATAAAGGACCACTGTTTGTTTTAAACTCAGCAAATAATCCACCGTCCCAGTCGGTCTCAAATCCCATGATGTTTCTATAAAACGAAACCATCTTTCCGACATCTTGAACTAACAGACCTACACCGACATTAGCATTCATACCATTCATAAACTATTCCTCCAGTAATTATATTTTTTATTTATCATACCATGCTAAAAATGACAACAGTATGTCCTGTTCAAAATATAAATAATCTGTAGTTCGCCTTGTTAAACTATAGAGAATCTTTTGCGCTATTATATTTACATATATGTTTCCTATTAAGTCTTCGTCTAACAGCCCTATAAATTTTTAACTTGACTTTTATTAGCAGAATTATTGCTATAACATTCTTCACTTAATTAACTCATCTAGCTTTTAATTCTCTTTAAGCTAACATTATTTTACTTATAATCCATTCTATGGCTTGCGCCAAAATAATTCAACAGAAATTTCCTATATTCCCTTAAATCAGACTAATTTATTGTAATATTGCCAGACTACACTTTAAATACTGTTTACGTTGATTTCATCGGCATGAACTAATATTTCTCATAATCTGCTTTTCGAACTTTCGTATACTTTCTGGTTAATACTTGCCACTGAAATAACAAGGCTGGCTAATTTAGAGTAAAGTCTTTATCCCACTTCTAAATAACATGTTAAACGTGTTTAAGTTGCTGCAAAAAAAGAGCAAAGTATGTATCTCAACACACTCTGCTCTCAAAGTTGTTATAGCACTAACTTAACGAAGTAATCTTTAATCCCACGCAAGGTATCTTTTTATCTAATACCCTTAAATATCCTTATAGTAAATGTACTAAACATAAGCAAATCTATAACTTTCTATAAATTCTCATTGCAAAGATATAAGCAACAACTATAATTGCAATGCACCAAGCAAGTGCAATCCAGATGTCATTTCCAACTGGTTGGTTTGATAATAAATTACGAATTGCTTCTACAATAGGTGTTACAGGCTGATTTTCTGCAAAGGCACCTATTACAGAAGGCATCGTATCTGTTGGAACAAAGGCAGAACTAATAAATGGTAAAAATATGATTGGGTAAGAAAATGCTATTGCACCATCGGATGTTTTAGCAGCAAGTCCTGTAATGATAGCAACCCAAGTCAAAGCAAGTGTAAATAGGGTAAGTATTCCATATACAGCTAACCAAGCTAAGATTCCTGCGGAGGAACGAAAACCAATTAATAAGGAAACAAGTATAATTACAACTACAGAAATTGCATTTGAAATTAAGGAAGT
>JASGEU010000011.1:0-6164 GCA_047606065.1 Mobilitalea sp. | reverse complement strand
CTTAAGGAGTGGCACGTCAGAAGCGAATTGCCCTTACATAAATTCTTTAATACCAGCGGAATCTTATATAAATCCATGAATTTGAAAGACAAGTTACCAAACATGTCCGAGGATGAACAGCTACACCTACTGGCAACTGATGGAATGCTGGTTAAACGCCCCATTGTTGTAACAGACTCATTAATTTTGGTTGGATTTAAACCAAACAGCTGGGAAAAATTAAAGTAGATTCTTTTCTAATATCTATCGTCTATTTAAATACATGGATTGCATTTCGGGCCTCTTTTGCTTCATATAAGGCCCGATCTGCATGAATAAATAATTTTACTGTGTCAGATTCCTCTGTAATTTCCGCTAATCCAAAACTAACTGTCAATTTAAGATCTGCACATTCCTCTATTACCATACGATTAACTTTAGATTGAATTTTGCCGCATAGGGCTTCTGCACTCTTCATATCCAAATTGTGGAACACCAGGCAAAATTCGTCTCCTCCATAGCGGAATGGGGTTATCTGCTTATCATATTCTCTTAATATCTTACCAAATTCAATTAAACAGAGGTCTCCTATATGATGTCCCCATGTATCATTAACTGATTTAAATTTGTCAATATCGGCAATTGCAAGAATGACTGTATTTTCAAAAGTTGAATATTCCATATATTTCAACTCGTCATGAAACGCTTTTCGATTATAAATTCCGGTCATTTCATCCATATAAACGCTTTGCTGTAATTGATGCCGCTCAATATCCTTTTGAACACTTGCACTAGTTTTTTTTTGTTCAAATCGTATTGCTACCATACAAGTAATTGAAAAAGCAATTAAAACAAAAATAGATATTAGAAATTCACCTAACCGGTGCGTACTTTGATATACACTTATCTTGTCAACATCCCAGGATAGGAGCAATTCAGATGCTATAAGAGCAATTAGACTTGTAAGTGCTGCCCAAATTGTAACACTGTAACTGGCATAAATAGTTGTTAACATTATAGCAATTGCAAAGATATAATAGGTAGCAGCAAAGGCACTGTGCACTGTGAAAAGAGTAAAGCTTATTATAACAAAAATAAGTGAAATCGAATAAATTTTAAATGTTTGTGATAATTTTTTCGCGTTCATTATGTAGGTATCAACAGCCAGGCAGATTAGATTAACTCCACTTGGAACAAATAAAAATTTAAAAAAGAATCGCTCCACTGTTGTCGATAACATATCTGAGTTAATCATAATAAAGCCCAGAAAAATCTCAACAAAGAAGGAGAAGATAACTAAACCTACTGTTGTATTATAGTGCAGTTGAAGCCACTTCTCATCAATTTTGGTATATTCATAGCGTATTGCATTGATATGTATTTCGTTTAGATTTTCATTCTCTATATTAACTTTAAAATGTCCTGTCTCCACTCTTGTGCCTCCAAATGCGATTTTTCTTTTGTCCTGTAATTTAGTATATTTATGTCACTAATTATGCTTATCTTTCAAGCCTATTAAGTAATATTTCTTACTTTTAATAGAAAAAGTAATAGGTCTAAATTAACATAAAATTTACATTATATCAATATTTACCAATAAATATGATTGTATTTACTTTATTTTTACGGATTTTTAGGATATAAGATGGAAAAGTCATGCCATTTTACTTTTCAGGAACTGAAAAATACGTAAATAAAAAAGACACGAGGTTATCTCTCATGTCCTAAATTTATATTTATATTTATTTAAATTGATGATTTCCTAGCTGTAACTTATATCCACTTACTCTTCTACTGAAAGATAAGAATTTACTAAAGTCAACTTCTTCCTCTTTAATTGTTATTGAGGTCTGACCACTTAATGCTAATTTGGCGGCTTTGATACATTCTCTTTCATCTTTGGATGTAAAATTGCCCTTATCATATTGCTCTAATGCTTCTTCTAAGGAACCACTGGAAGCTGGACTGAATTGAGACTTCTGATAAATGACTTCTTTCACTGAATCTGGATATTTGTCCGATCTAACTCTGTTCATGACTACAATTCCTACAGCTATTTTGCCTCTATATATTTCAGATTGTGCCTCACAATAAATCAACGCTGATAATAATCTAAGATCTTTTTCTGAATAGTCAGCAGTTATTTCTTTATCCTGCTCGTTATCTGTAGACTCCTCTGCTGCATATGCCTTGGCGTTACCAATATTTAATGCAAACATTACAACGAATAAACTAATTAATAACTTTTTGAAATTCATGTTTTTCTCCTTGTTTGTGGCTTTAATTATGAAAATTTATGTTCAAATTAAGTCCATAATCAATGAATAAATTAAGTCAAAATATTTACACATTCAATAAGTGTTTAACATTTATGTAACAATTATAACACATTCTGTTAAAAAATCAAGCCTAAATCCATTATTTATCATTTTTTATTACTATTTCTTTTCGACAAAACTTCTCTGCTACCTTGCTTTAACCTTTTGTTACATAAAAGCAAGCGATTTTAAGGAGTTAAATAGATGAACACGAGAATATAAAAGAGGAGTCAATTTACAGACCCCTCTACATTATAAACCTTAAATTATAGTATCTATATTTGGCGCCTGCACCTATTACAACTATTACAGGGATGAGTTTCCTCCCATAGATGGGCTGCTTTAATACTCCATTCCTCTGCGGCATCCTTACATTTCTTTGTCAAATCATGTACATCCTCCGGGTGGAGTAAATCTGTTGATTTTGCACCTGATACTTCCACCATTGCAACCAATCGATCCGGATTATCCATTAATGGACAAGGACGAAGATGATTGTTATTAAAAGGTTGATTTAAGTAAAATTGATTTAACAATGGAGCTTGTAAAGCTTCCAAAATAGAAGTGTTGTAAATATTCGAATCCGAATAATGAACAAATGCACAAGGTTCAATGTCACCGGCAGAATTAATGTGCAGATACCTGCGGCCTCCCGCAACACACCCTCCTGCATATTCACCATCATTCCAGAAATCCACTGTGAAAAGAGGTTTTGTCTTGCGGAATTTCTTTATTTGCTGATACATATATTCCCGCTGTTCCGCTGTAGCAATTAATTCAGGTACAGCATCCACGCCAACTGGAATATAGGTAAAAAACCAGGCAAACTTTACTCCCTTATCGATTAAATCGTCAATAAACGTTTCACTCCCTATTATCTCTACATTGTCTCTGGTATAGCAACAGGATGCTCCAAATGCTAATTTTTTGCTCTTTAATATTTCCATGGCTTTTTGAACCGCCTGATATGTCCCACTACCCCTTCTTGCATCAGTTTCCTTTTCAAAACCCTCGATACTGATTGCCGGTATAAAATTTTTCACTCGCAGCATCTCATCTGCAAACGCTTCATCAATTAATGTTCCATTCGTGAATGCAGTAAAAATACAATCTGTGTGCTTTTCACATAAGCGTATAATATCTTTTTTACGTACCAGCGGCTCGCCGCCCGAATAGGCATATAGATGCGTTCCCATTGCTTTGCCTTGCCTTATAATATCGTCCAAGGTTTCAAAACTCATGGATTGTTTATTGCCATACTGTGCTGCCCAACATCCTGTACAGTTTAAATTACATGCAGAGGTAGGATCCATTAAGATTGCAAAGGGAATATTACATTCATACTTGCTTTTAAGTTCATCATGTTTTTTGCCAGAGAATACAGTTGCATTGAATATAAAATTATGAAAAAATGTTTTTCTTATTTCGGGATCTATATCTTCCCATAGACTAAGTATATATTCATTCCAATTATTATCCTTATCCTCAATGATCTTACGAAAAACCTTACGCTGTGCTTTTAAACTATCCTTTCTATCTAATTTATCAACGAAATCAACTAACTTTATCATTCGCTTCTCGGGATTTTTATTCAGATAGTCATATGCAAGGTCTGTCATCATTGCCAGCGCTTTTTCCTTTATCATCAAATTCCTCTTAACATTTATTATCCTTATCATCAACTTATGATGCGGACTTGTTAATAGTTCATGTTGTAATAAAGTTCTGCTTTTTCATTGAAATTAATCATAGTACCTTTTTTTATGATATACCATATCACCTAACCTACAATATTTATAATTACCAGCTAGATTACTTAATGTGATTCCATCCGAACTGAAATCTAGATTTTCATTTTCAACAATAATAGATTTTAGATATTTATTACTCACTACTGCGTCGAGGGCTTTTTCTCGTATTTCTTTCACACTACTCGGTATGGTTAAGACACTATTTCTTCCATCCATTGGATAGAGATACATGGTCGTAAAATCCTTGTTATAAAGTGCTCCATCTTTTGAATTATAATTTGGATTTTTCTCACTAACTTCAATATTTTGGAGATTTTTAAAATCCCAAATCGGATTATCTTCATAGGTTTTAAATAGTGTTTTTACTTTATCACCTATCCTCAAAGTTTTAAGATTCGGATTGGAAAAAGCTTCAATAGTATACTCATACTCTTCAATCCAGTATGATTTGATGTAACATAAACCTGATACAGTTACTACTGAATCCGGTATAGTAAATGAATTATCCTTTTTTTGATATGGATACGCTATTAATTCTGTCATATCCTTATTATAGAGAACTCCATCCACACTTCTATAATCTACATTTCTTTCATTAACCTTAATCTCTTGTAATGAATTGCTTTTTTCTAAATTATAATCAAAATAATTTAGTTCTTTCGATAAGGTTATACTTTCGAGGGAAGAATTTTCAATAATATATTTGGAATTTTCAATAAACTTTACATTATTGGGCATAATATAGGATTTATTAGCCTTCTTTACTGGATAATAAATCAATGTTGTTAAATCTTTGGTATACAAAATCCCGTCAATACTTTTAAATTTACTATTGCCTTTATCCACTTCAATTAATTCCACATACTTCTGATTTAGTAAAAAGGAGGAAGGTATTTCTGTCATCAATTTGGGTATTATTATTTTTTTTAAATTACGGTTCGCACAATTAAGAGAATCTGCAATTGATATAACTGAAGCAGGAATATCTAACGCTGTCATATTCCTTGGAATATCATATAGAACTGTTTTATCCTTGCTAAGCAACATACCATCTTCCATAGAATAATATGGACTATCCTTTGCAATGGTAAGCTTTTGTAAATTCGATATATCGTATATCGTGTTAATCAAAGAAATGATTTGTGTCTTTGCTGGAATTACCATTTCTGTAACTTTACTATTTTTTAAGTAAGAACTATTGATATTTTCTAATGTATTAGGAAATTCCGCTTTTTTTTGATTTTTAAAAAGGAATAGTTCTGTCAGGTTCTTATTGTACAGCGAGCCTTTATATAGAACAAAGTTCTTATTGCCAACGGCCAAGGTAATTTTATCAAAACATTTTCCATATTCATTGTATACGTCCAATTCTTTTAAAGCCTTTGGAATTGTTATTTCTGTTACCTTTGCTAAATTAAAACTTCCTAAGGACAGGCTTATTAAAGTACTTGGAAACTTAAGAACAGTTTTCTCATAAGCCTGTGGCACAAATATAATTTGGGTTCGTTCAATATTATAGAGAATACCTAAATAAGAGGCATATAGCTTGCTCCCGCTCTCCATATAAAACGATTTTAAGGTCCTCAGATACTTAAAATCTGTCACATTCATCTTAGTAACTGATTTTGGTATCGTAATTGTAGTTAACTGAGTACAGCCAGAAAAGGCATTTTCATTAATTGTTATTAAGCTATCTGGAAGTTTAATGTATTTCAACTTACTTTGTAAAAAAGCATAGGTATCAATTGTAACTGTTCCGGCAGGTACCTTATAAGCAGTACCTTTTTCGATAGGGAAGAAAAGTAAGGTATCCCCCTGTTTATTAAAAAGAACTCCGTCTTTTGCACTATAAGAAGAATTCTTATCACTTACTTTAAATTCTTTGATGCTCTTTAATTGCAATCTTAAACTATTCAGTTGATCGATTTTAACCTTTTCTCCTAAACTTAAGCTTATAAGATTATTTGCATTAACAAATGCACTGCCTGCAATCGTTGTTACAGTATCAGGAATGGTATATGAAGTATTTTTTGATGCTACCGGATACTGTATTAAGACCTTCTTATCCTTGTCAAATAAGCAGTCTAAATCAGAGGAATAGCTGGTATTGTCGGCT
>JASGEU010000010.1:0-17724 GCA_047606065.1 Mobilitalea sp. | reverse complement strand
GTTGTTCCATGCTTTCATTCAGCTGTTCAAACACATCATCCAAGCGCTCTTGGACCACAGGACAATCAAAATGTTCTGCCAGGCGGTCAAGTATTTCAGGCATAAATTCGTGTATGGTTTCGTGATCCATACCATCGATAAGAATAACGTAAGGAAGAGAGGTTCGTGTGAGCTCGCGTTCCACATATTTAATTGCTTTCTCGGTGATTTCATCCAGGTGCAGGTAATAGTCAGGGTAGAATTCGCTTATGACTTCATAGAAGAAGGAGCCATAACCGCAGATTTCAGGAGCTTTAAAGGTAAGAAGCTCTGAACCGTCAGGAGAAGACCAGTGAAAAAAGCAATCCAGATCATGATCATTAGTTCCCCTGCTGATTACAGCGTTCTTGATATTGAATCCGGTTAATATCTGGGGGAGATTTGCGATATGACCAAAGGTATCACAGACATAACCTGCCTTGAGTGCTGTAGTTTCGTATTTTTCACAAATAGAATGACCAAGGATTAGATTTTGGATCATACTTTCTCCGGAGATTAGAAATTCATCCGGCATTGTGTACCAGGGTCCAATAAGAAGTCGTCCTTCTTTAATCAATGATTTTAAGGCATTATCATAGGAGGTTTCACCTTGTATCACCAGATAATCTTCTAAAATACTGGTTTGACCGTCTAAAGTAAATATCTCAAAATTAGGATCTGCTTTCAAGGTTCTTATAATTTTATCCATGACCGGAATAAGTTTAAATCGATATTCATCTACTGTTTTATACCATTCTCTATCCCAATGCGTTGCTGCAAAATAATATATTTTTTCTATCTTCATAGATGCCTCCATTCTTGCGAAAGGTTGAAAGGGTACCCTTTCAACCTTTCTGTTGCTTCAGTTATTCCGCTCTTGTTGACTCTTTTTCTATAATATCACAGTCTATTAAAATCTTGTCGTTTACGACAGAATGATTTCTCATATATTTGATCAGGAGATGAGCTGCGGTCTCTCCGATCTCCGTACTTCTTTGGGATATGCAGGTTGAGGCGAACGGCAGGATGTCCTGATAATTTGAGTATTCATTATCAAAAAATACCACTTTAAGATCCCTTGGAACCTGGATGCCGCATTCACTTATGGCGGTATATACATTGATGCCGATGGTATCGCCATAGGATAACAGACCATCCAGTTCTGGATTGTCTGTTAGAAAGTTGCTGATGTGTTTCTTTTGGTCCGGCATATTCTTTGTGACAACTAAGATATTACTGGATTTAATCAATAGATTATTTTCCATATGAGCACGTTCATAACCTGAAATTCTGCGGGCAGTGCTGCTGCCGTATTCTGCCGGAACGGTGATTAAACCGATGTTTTTACAACCTCTGTCAATAAGATGCTGTACTGCTTTTTTGCTCATTTCGGTATGGTCACTGCTAACGGAACTAACATCTATGCTGCTTAAAGTACGATCGACAAAAACCACAGGAAACTTATTGAAGGCAAGTAAAAGTAAGTCTTTATTATATCTGGCAGAGTTATTGGGAAAAACTATAATACCTTTTACTCCTAAATCCACAAGATTGCTGACTAAATTCTCTTGTACAAGTTCGTCCTCTCGCTCACTCATTAGCAGGAGATGATAGCCTTGCTGTTTGAGCACGTTTCTTGCACCTGCGACAATATTGGATACAAAGCTGCTCCCTATATTGGGTAATAACATGCAGATGAAATTCGAGGAATTCTTGGACTTAGTCTCTTCTTTCTCGGTATTAATATAACTTCCTTTTCCTTGATAGCGATAGATATAACCTTCCTCCTGAAGCTCCATTAATGCTCGTTTGGCAGTTATTCTGGAGGTGTTAAACTTCAGAGCAATTTGGTTTTCTGATGGAAGCTTATAATGAGCGACCTGTTTATTTGTTTCAATTAATTGTAATAAGTATTCTTTGATTTGTTTATAAAGAAAATTGCTCATATGTACCCCCTATTGATACTCTGCTTTTTGTTGTAATAATTATAAAATGAAAAATGTATTAAAGTACATCATAATCTATATATGATATATACAAGTTATACAAGTTGATATCCTAATATGATTATAAAGATTTAGCTGTCAATATGTCAACAAAAATTTTACAAATAAAAACATTATGCTAAAATAAAGTGCAATATGCATAAATAAAGCAGAGAAAAATTGTATATTGTATAGCAATAAAGATAATGGATATAAAAAATACAATAATTTTTAAATGTTTTTAGTCATTTGAGTATACATAATCTAAAATATATATCATATTTATCAAGTTTATGAGGATAAAAGTATATTTTATTGTCAAAAATGTTGACAGACCAAGAAAATAGATGATATTATTTGCTTACAGTAATTGAAGTTGTATATTTAATTTAACTTGATAATATCAAGTTGTAAAACGTTACAAGTTGCTATGATGATTTATCAACTACATATTAAACTAATTAGTAAATGAGGGTTTCAAATGAACAACATTGGATTAGAGACAGCTATGAAAAGGAATAACAAGCTTAAAACAATAAGAAAATTAAAAAGAGCCTTATATGTAACGTCGGTAATGTTGTCGCTGATTATATTTACAGTATATTTCTTATTTCCGTTTGTCTATATGATATCAATTTCTCTTCAAACGGAATCAGAGCTGATGACAGCGGTAGGCTTTCGTGACATGTTGATTCCGGATTCCTGGCGTTGGCAGAACTTTGTTGATGTGTTTAAACAAATCCCTTTTGCAAGATATTTTATGAACAGTGGTATTGTTACCGGGCTTACAGTTCTAGGTACAACAGTTTCTGCCAGCCTGGTTGCCTACTCCTTTGCAAAGCTTCGGTGGCCCGGAAGAGATTTTGTTTATTCTGTTATGCTGGTGACAATGATGATACCGGGATCGGTCTTAATGATTCCTACATATAAGATGTATAGCTCGATGGGACTTACAAATTCCTGGTGGCCGCTCGTGCTTCCTGCCTTTCTCGGGGGCGGAGCTGGAAATGTTATTTTGATACAACAGTTCTTTAAAACAGTTCCCAAGGAAATCTTTGAAGCAGCAAAGATTGATGGTTCGGGAGAAATGGGTATCTGGTGGAGAATTATGCTGCCGCTTTCAAAACCGGTGATTGCTACAGTAGCTATTTTTGCCTTCCTGTTCTCCTGGAATGATTACATGGGACCAATGATTTATATTAATGATACGGCACTTACCACAGTGGCACTTGGTCTTAGAGCTTTCTTCTCACAATTAAGTACGAACTGGAGTCTTTTAATGGCAGGATCCTTGATTTCTATGATCCCGAACATAATAATTTTTGTGTTTTGTCAAAGATATTTTCTGGAAGGTGTTAAATCCGGTGCTGTAAAGGGATAATTACAATAAACAATGATTAAAGAGTCAAAAGTCTGATTCATCTGGACTTGCCTTACCATCCAGGGATTGCCTGAAAAGAAGGCAATCCCAAGATGCCGGTCTGCGCCATCTGAATGTATATACACACATATTCATCATTAAAGTATGCTTATGACTTTTGACACTTTAATCAACAATATTATTCTAAATAGAATGTTAGAAAAATGGAGGAAGAAGATATGAAACGTATGGGAATGAAATTATTAAGCTGTTTAGTAGCAATTACAATGCTCGTGTTTTTGACCGGCTGCTCCTCATCGGATAAGGAGGGAGGAGATGTTACACTTAAGTTCTGGTCAATCTATCCGGAAGGTGATCCTAACTATGAGTGGACACTCTCGGTAATTAAAAGATTTGAGGAAGCACATCCGGGTGTAAAAGTGGAATATACCGGCATTTCCTTCTGGGATTATTTCACGAAGATTACTACCTCTATGACTGACTCAAATGGACCTGATATCTATATCCAGACCATCAAAGATACCACGGACCGTGCAAAGGGCGGTGTATCCATGGAACTTTCCGGGTTCTTTGATGACACGATGAATGCAGATAATTTTTATGAGGCTGATTTAAAACCGATGACCTATGAAGAAAAAGTATATGGTTTGCCTTATGCACTTGATAACAGAATTCTCTATTATAATGTTGACCTGCTAAATGAGCTTGCAAATACTACAGATGATCAATGGACAGCAACAAAGGCTGCCGGACTGGAAGGAAGTACGATTACCGGAAAACCTGCTGATTTGGTGGGTTCAGACGGCAATGTACGTGCACCGCAAACCTGGGATGAATTACAGGCTTATCAGGAACTGCTGACAAAGCAGGAGAGCGGTAAGATTACACAACTTGGTTTTGATGTTAGCGTGGGCAATTGTATGTTTGTGAATGTGGCTTGGAATAAGGGCGGTGAGTTCTTTGACGCAGAAGGTAATCCCACAATTACGACTGATGCTGGAATTCGGGAAGGATTTCAGACCTGGTATAACCTGACGCACACCTTACCGATTGCTAAGGTAAATGGCTTCTTAGATACAGCGGGCGATAATAAAACAAACCTTTTCTGGAGCGGTAATGTGGCGATGATGATCGCAACCAATGAAATCCCCTGGCAGAACGATAAGTTGGAGGAAGGAAAGAAAATTAATCTTGGTGCAGCACCTGTTCCGTATGATTTGGTAGAAGAGAATCATTATAATTTTACCGGCGGTTTCTCTGTGGAGGTTTCTAATCGTCTTTCCGGTAAAAACAAAGCAAAGCAGGAAGCTGCCTGGGAATTTGTAAAATACTTATGCGGTGCGGAAATTCAGAAAGAAGTATTGTTAGAATCCAGCAATATGCCTGCCAACGTAACAATTTACGAGGATTTATTTAAAGAAATCACAGACCCTGTGAAGACGGTAGTCCTTACCGAAATGGCACATCGTAAAGCTTATGATTACATCTATGATGCTCCTAATTGGTGGGGTGAAGTTCAGGGTGCGGTTACCGATATGGTAGCAGATAAGTACACCGTGGACGAAGCACTTCAGAACGCAGAAAAGGCAATTAATAAACTGAAAAGCTCCTACTAAATAGTACGAGTTAATAAGTGTAATAAAAGCAAGGAAAAGTCAGTAAATGTCTTTTTCAAATGTGTAAGCTGCCGTAGAGCGGCAGAATGGAGATTATAATGACTAGCGTAGAGAAAAAGAAAAAAATAAAGAAATATAATCGGCGAGAAGCGGTCATGGGTATACTGTTTGCGGCACCCTGGCTGATTGGGTTCCTCCTGCTGATGGCCTTTCCGTTGTTTTATTCTCTTTACCTTTCCGGTACGAATGCGACTACAACCTCCTTATTCATGGAATGGAGAGGGTTACAAAATTATAAAATCATCGTATCCGATCCGGAGTTTTGGAAGAGCGTTCTATATACCTTGGAATTCGTAGCCTTGAGTGTTCCTCTTAATCTGGTATTTGCGTTATTTCTTGCGTTGCTTCTGAATGCAAAGGTGCGGGGTAAGAAAGTGTTTCGAGCTTTGTATTATATTCCGACCTTGGTAAGTATTGTGTCTGTCGTATATCTGTGGAAGCAGTTATTAGGTTCCACCGGTGTTTTTAATACCATACTCTCACTGTTTGGAGTAAACGGACCGGACTGGTTTCATGATTATAAGTGGGCTACGGTGGGACTGGCGATTATGGGTATGTGGAGTGTAGGCGGAACGGTTGTTATCTTCCTTTCCTCCTTAATGGATGTACCGCTTGAATTATATGAAGCAATCTCTGTGGATGGCGGCAGTACCATGTCAAAGTTCTTTCATGTAACCATACCTGCAATTTCGCCGATTCTGTTCTATAACCTGTTAACTGCAACCATTGCAGCCTTTCAGGTGTTTGTACAGCCAATGCTGATGACAGGCGGAGAATATAATACCAATTACATGGGTTACTTTATTTACAATACCGGGTTTACGGTGGGAAGACAGGGCTATGCCTCTGCCATGTCCTGGATCATGCTGGTAATTATATCAGTGTTTGTACTTATTATACAGGCAGCTCGTAAGAAATGGGCATTTTACAATGACTAGTGAGGGAAAGACATGATTTATGGTAAATATATCAGACCTGCTGCATTTGCCAAAGAAGGCACCTATGTACGCAGTCCGGAGAATGTTGTAAGTGGTGCTGACATGAGTGGGTATGGAGGCATGGAACATACCAGAGGAACTGACCTGGAAACAGTGTGGCTGTCTGCCAGAGGGGTAACCAGAGATGTGTGGATTGGCTTTGATTTTGGCAGTGTGATCCGCCTTGGATATCTGTGTATCTGGAATTTAAATCAGACGGATGGCTATGGGTCAGGGTTAAAAAGAGTAAAAATATTTTATAGCTATGACAAGGAAGAGTACTTTGAGTTTAAAGGAGCAGGTTATCCTTATGTGTTTGCTCCCGCGAACGGAAAACCTGGGCTGAAAGCCACAAACTTAGAGGATGGCAAGCATTCACCGGTAGACTTTGCAGGGCTTTCTGCCAGATACATAAAGCTTGTACCGGATATGGAAAGTGGTGAAGGCTGCCATGGAAAGTATATTGAAGGCCAGACCAGATATGGACTAAGCCAGGTAAGATTTTTCTTATACCGGGAAAATCCTCACAAGGACGGCAGTATCTATGCGAGAGCTCTTCGTCCCGAGCTGGATGTTCTCACCTCAGAATATGGCATGGGGCATGGGTTACAGGGAACGAATGAGCAGAGTATGTATCTTAGTGGTGCAAATCCGGAGCATATGGATCTGATATTTGATTTGAATATGTCCACTTTCCTGAAAGGGATTGATTTTTATAACTATAATGAGCCAGCAATGCTTTCTGCCGGTTTAAAAAAGATAGCGGTCTATGAGAGTCTGAACGGATTTGAATGGAAGCGGCTTGGGGAATATGAGTTATCAAAGGGAACCGGCGAAGCTATGGGAGTCACAAGGTTAATCAACGGTGAGCTGTTACGGTTTGAGCCGGTGTATACAAGATTTCTTAAGATTACGGTTACAGGCGGTGCAGGGGTAGGAACTCATGGCAGTGTGAATGGATTCGAGTTTCGCTATGGATTAAGTAAGATACGCTTTATCAGTGCAGATAGCGGCTATTATGTGGAGCCCGCAAGGGATTGGACCGGACTTTTAAGTAATTTTGAGGGTTGGACCGGTTCGGATGGTATTTTTATTACCAATCTGGAGGGTAAGGAAAGTAAGCCGAAAGGCAAGGATAGAGCAAGGGTCAGAAATTTATTATCCTTTGGAGATACCTTTATCGGAAAGGTAAATCCGGTTACAAATTCTCGCAAATGTGCCGATATGGTGAACAATTCCTTCTGTTACCTGGAAGGTCTTGATCCGGCTGATGCAACAACGGATTTCTTTTGGGGAAGAAGTGGAAGTAAAGAGATTAGTAACCTGATTCATAGTGAAAATGAGTATACCTATTGGCTGCAGGACTGCATCATTACCGGAGGAAAATTCTATTCCTTTACTGACAATATTGTCTCTGATCTGGAGAATGAGGATTTAATGGAAGGTTTTCGTTTTCATGTTACTGGAGTAGATCTGGTCGTATTCGATCTGAAAGCTGGAAAGCTGGACTTAGAAAGTCAGAGAACCATACGGACTCCTCTTTTTGAGAAAGATAACTTAATGTTTGGCTGCGGTATCTTTGCAAATACTGCAGAAGCAGGAATGGAGCAGCCGGATGGGTACATTTATATCTATGGTATCAAAGAAATGGGCTATGGAGTAAGACATCTGGTAGCTGCCAGAACCTTACCGGAAGATATGGTGAATTTTGAGGCATATACCTACTTTGATGGCCGGGGATGGTCAAAAAATATGATGGATTCTATGCCAATAGCGACTGATCTCTCCCCTGAAATGAGTGTTATGCCGATGGACTCTGGCAAGTATAAGGGAAAATACATCTATATCTATTCTTCCGGTGGAGTTGGCGATAACATTTTAGCACGTATTGGGGATACTCCTTATGGGCCCTTTGATCAGATACTTCCACTGCATTGTATGAGTAGGATTGATGATTTAGATTACAGCGGACTCAAAAAAGTATATCAGTATAATGCAAAGGCTCATTACAACATCGCAGAAGAAGGTGAAATTCTTATTACCTATAATGTCAATTGTATGGAGTATGAAAGTCATTTGATGAGCGGTAACTTATACCGGCCAAGATTTTTAAGATACAGGGAATTCTAAAGCTAATCGAAGAAATCCCCATTGGGGTTTTGAATATTAAATATGAAATTATGGAGGAGGTTTTGTATGAAAAAGAATTTTAGCTTTTCTAAACTGGTACTTGTGGTGCTTCTGGCGGTGATTATGGTTTCCTTTGCAGCCTGTACCGCAGTGCAGGTTTCAACATCAATTGATTTAAAGGAAGATGGTTCCGGCAGCAGAACAATAACCGCATCAATTGCAAAGAACGATGATAATCAGGATGGTTATGGCAGTGCTTATTATTACTTTAAGAAACATGGCAGTGAACTTGCAGATTATTTAAAAGCTGCTTATGAAAAAGCAGTTCCAGGAAGCGAAGGGTGGTTAACAATATCCGTAGATAACAGTGGTGCTGACTGGGAGGTTATTGACTTTACCTTTAAATTTACTTCCTTCTCTGACTATACAACAAAGCTTGCTTCCCTTGCCTATGATGCAACGGCAGCAGCTGCCTATGTGGCTCCTGAATTATTGATAAATGATGACGGTACAGCGACCTATAGTGAAAATGCAGCTGTATTAACCTCTATTTTCAAAAGTCTTCAGACCACAATTATGGCAGACGATACAGTGTTTGACTTCAACTCCACCAAGGACGGTACCGCTTTAAATAATGGTTCTGCGGATCTTAAGTCTCTGACGGATTATGGTGTTGAGCTTATGAAACCAGAAAACGGGAATGCAATTACAATTCAATTAGGTTCCGGCAAAGCGGCAGCAGTTGAGGCAGCAGACGGTGTATATAAGATCACCGGAGCTTATGTTGCAAGTGTTGCACCAGAGGCTGAGACAGACACGACTACAGATACTACAGAAACCAGCACAGAGAATACGGCAACTGATGAAGAAACGGCAGAGGTTCCGAAGACAGGTGAGAGTATAGCAATTGCGGTTATTTCCCTCGTTTGTCTTGCAGGTTGTGCGACAGGTTTTGTACTTATAAAAAAACGCAGTAAGAACCAATAAATGAATTTAGTTTTAGAAAGGTATGGGTATTACAATGAAGAGCATTTTTAAAAAATACATTTCAAAAATTACTTTGGTAGCACTTCTTGCAGTTATGATGTTAGCATTGACAGGATGTACTGCAATACAGATTTCTGCATCCATTCTCTTTAACGAAGATGGTTCCGGCAGCAGAACGATAACAGCCTCCATTCCAAAGAACGACGATAATCAAGATGGTTATGGCAGTGGTTATTACTTCCTTAAATCACACGGTGATAAGCTGGCAGATTATTTAAAAGCGAACTATACCGCAAAGGTAGCAGGCAGCGAGGGTTGGCTGAA
This sequence comes from Mobilitalea sp., assembly GCA_047606065.1. GTDB lineage: Bacteria > Bacillota > Clostridia > Lachnospirales > Lachnospiraceae > Mobilitalea. Next base: position 8,246 of record JASGEU010000010.1, on the reverse strand, counting down.
TATTACCGTGGATGACAGCGGCGCTGAATGGGAAATTGTTAATCTTACCTTTAATTTCAGTTCCTTTGAGGATTATAAAACAAAGCTGGCTTCCCTTGCCTATGATGCAGCGGCAGCAGCCGGTTATGTGGCTCCGGAGTTAACTGCTGGTGAAGATGGTGTTGTAACCTACACAGAGAATACAGCAGTTTTAACAGCCATTTTCAAGAGCATTCAAACCACCATTATGGCGGATGATACCATGTTTGACTTTAATAGTACGAAGGATGGAGTTGCATTAAATAATGGTACCTCCGATTTACAATCCTTGACGGATTATGGCGTTGAGCTTATGAAACCCGATTTTGGCAACTCTATGACAGTACAATTTGGTGCCGGGGAAGCAACACCGGTTGCTGCTACGGATGGAGTATATATAATCTCCGGTACATATACAGGAGCAGAAGTTCCCACCGAGGAGCATGTGACTACCAATGTACTTAACTTTGGCTTTAATGGAGACTTAAACAATGCCGGAACAGCAGCGGAGAATGACCTTACCTATGGTACCGGTTCCACCGAGGGCGGTCCGGTGTTTGTAGAAGGTATTGACGGCCAGGCGATTAAGTTAGACGGTAACACTTATCTGGCTTCTCCTAACAAATCTTATAATTACAATGAGATGACCCTTAGCTTTTATTACAAGATGGAAAATTACACAGAAACAGATACCGGAGCCAACATGATCGTTGTTCCGGCAGGACTTGGCGCTTTGGGCGGCGGTGTAATTGATATCGAGTTCATCAAAGACGGTGAGGTAGAAGGCGTTCAATTATTAGCAAAAATGAATAGTGCTGACTGGCAGACACAGGATAAGTTATACTCCGAGGGTTACTTTATGGAGGCTCATTTGAATGAATGGCATAACTACACCCTTGTGTTCCAGAATGAATATGACGAATTTGGCAATATTAATGATGCTTTTGTGTATATGTATATTGACGGACAGGTTGCAGCAAAAGCAAGGCTATCCGTTGCGGCAGGACTTACTTATAGCTTAGGTCTCTTCGATGATGGAACCTATGGTGATCCAAACGGCGGTTTTAACGTTGGCGGTTATTTTGAAAATGGGACAGTTAAAAGAGCAAGTACCGGTATTCTTGATAATCTGTTAGTGTTTGATGGGGCACTTTCCGCAGAGGAAGTAAACTCTCTTTGCTATACAACAGCGGTTGAAAAACCTTACGATCCTTCCGTTATTGATGAAGTTGGCGGTACGGATACTGCTGTAACAGAAGCACCGGCACCAACAACCGCTCCGGCAGTGACAGAAGCTCCTGCGGCAGAAGACAGTGAGAGCGGAGTAAATCCTGTGGTTATTGTAATAATTATTGTAGTAGTAGTTGCTGCTGCAGCGGCGGGCGTAGTATTCATGAAAAGGAAGAAATAAATTGTAGTTCTAAAAATGAGGTAAATGTAGATTATGGCGAATAAGCGTTTCACTTATATCTTTGCCTAAACAAGATGAAATGAATATTCATTTCACTAGTCAACAATTTAATAAAAAAGGAAAACGGCGGATCTGCCGCAGTTTTCCTTTTTAATATAATAGGAAAATTCCTTGAATTTTCCTATTATATTAAAAGCCTTGTGGGCTGATGATGTGCAGCTTCGCGCACGGAACAAAAGCTGTTCATAAAAAATTAGGAACGCAAGAGTGTGCTAGGCACCCTTTTGTTCCTACAAAAGTAAATTAATATTATTCTGTGCAGCCACTGTTTTGGTGGCAGAATGGAGCAGGAAGATGATAATAAACAGAAATAAGATAAAAATTGCTTTCCTTGGTATCCTAATAGCGGCAGCACTTACTTCCTGCGCAAAAGATGGCGGAAAACCCAAGGAAGGTGAAGTCGAAAATACTCCGACAGGTAATCCGGAGCTTGGGCAGGAAGATAATGGTGCAGAATATATTGGTGCAACCACGGTGGTACAGGAGGTTGGAACGATGTTAACGCTAAATGCAATGGAAGAGGCATATCAGGCAATCATAGATAATTCCGGTATGAGCGGAAATAAGGGCAGAACCCATCTGCATTCCAATGTTGTAAATGATATGTACAAAGGAGATACCACTGAGTTCCTTTTTGACATTGGACATATAGAGAAACTGGGAGAATTATATATTTGGAACTATAATGCCGAAGGTGATACAGAAAGCGGATTAAAAGATATTACAGTTTCTTATTCTGAAGATAACATAACTTTTACTGGGGATACGAGGTATACATTAGCAAAAAGCTCCGGAGAGTCGGGAATAAAAGCGACCAACACGATAGATTCAAGTTCCATTAAATTGAATGGTGTAAGCGCAAGATTTATAAAGATAACGGTGGATAGTAATTATGGCGGCAACGGCAATGGTCTTAGTGAAATTAGACTCTTTCGTTACAAACAGCCTATTCTGGCAGGTGAGAGCATCTCGTCCTCACCGTTGGAGCGTTATATTAATGGAAAATGGTCAGCAGAACCAGAAGATTATAACTTTGTCAATGGAACAGGGTTAAGTAATCTTACAAAAACAGCTGTCCATGATAATAAACCGGAGCATATGTACAGCCAGAAGGCTACGGCGATTGATTTTCTCATTGATCTAAAAGGTCAGTATCCCATAAAGGAATTGGTGTTATGGAATTATAATGACCTGGAACATTTAGATTATGGTTTGCAGAATTTTAGAATTAAAATTTCAGATGACTGTACTACCTGGAAAACAGTCGGAAACTATTCTTTAGACAAAGCGGAGGGCAGCGAGGCATTGGCACCTTCCTTGACAATAGATATGGGAAATGTTCAGACCCATTATATTCAGATTGAGATTATGAGCAATTATGGCGGAGACCGTGTCGGTTTAAGCGAGGTCAGTGCGTTTCTAGGAGAAGGCTGGTATTGTGACGAAGCGCCGGACTATTCGGCACTGCTTTCCAACTATGAGGGCTGGTCAGGGGCTGACGGCATTTATACCGTTAATCTGGATGGTCTGGATTATAACTATGAACGAAATAAGCAAGAACAGAATACCTTCTTCCTTTTTAGCGATACAATTTTATCTTCCGTCGATCCAAAAACTGATCTTCGAAGCGGAGTATCCATGGTAAATAATACAAGTGCCATTTTAACCGGAGGAATTCCTGACCCTGCGAAGATAAAGTTCCGTATTCCTGCAAGTAACGGAACTGCTAATATTATTCCGAATCCTTCCATTCCTGCAACGAAAGCAGGAAAAGAAATCTATTATTGGCTGGGGGACACCTTTGTTCTTGGTGATTATCTCTATGTATATTGTCTGCGAATTGATTCTGTACCTACGCTATTTGGATTTGAACAAATCGGCGTGGATCTGGCAAGATACGATATTGTTGACGGAGTGATTAATTATAATTCGCTTAAAATTATCAACGACGAAAAAAAGCAGCTCTGTGATGTGTCTGATACAAAAAGTGAATTCTATTTTGGAGGCGCGGTGTATCAAAGTACGGAAGCTGCGGGCGTAATTAATCCGGACGGATATATCTATGTATATGGTTACAATGATGTTGAGAATCTGGGACGTCAATTGGTGGTTGCAAGAGTAAAACCAGAGGATATCGAAAACTTTGCGTCCTATGAGTATTTGGGCAGTGATAATAACTGGAGCAGTGAAGTGCCTTCTAAATTCCTGTATCTGGAGAAGGATGTCGCACCGGAATGCAGTGTGACACAGATTCAAACCGGCGAAAATAGAGGGAAATATTTATTTGTTTGGAGTTATCTGACAAACAGCGCAACGATTAAGGTATCAATGTCAGATACGCCCTATACACCATTTACCAATCAAACAACCATTTACACCCATGACTCTACACTGACAACCATTGGTAATGGCAATAATACTTACAATGCAAAAGCACACCCTGCATTATCCGGTTCGGAGGAACTGATTATTTCTTATAATGTGAACGGTGAAGATTGCTTTAAGTATGGAGATATTTACCGACCCAGATTTTTAAGGCTAGCAATGGTATCAAAGTAAGGAGGTTATACAAATGACTATGAATGAAAAAGATATTGATGCATGGGTAGAAGCTATTCGACAAGAAGGAATGCGGCCTTGTACCTGTCATGAGGAATACATCGATCCGTTTTCCATTCCAATGTATATTTTCCAATCCATCGGAGCAGATCGTTTTATACGAATTGAAAGTGAAGGCTATGCACCATTTTATTGTTACTTTCAGCCCTGCTTTCATAAATCAGCACCGCTGCTTGTCCATACACCGGGTTACGGGAGTGAGATGAGTATGCATCCGGAACTGGCACAGCATTTTCATGTGCTGCACATTAATCCCATGGGCTATGTAACTCCACTGGGAAAAGATGCATCAAAGATGACGATGGGAGGTTCCCCAAGTGTGCTGCCGGATACATTTCTTAGCGGAGCGAAGGAAGGCTATTATACCTGGCTGGTAAACTGTGTGATGGCAGTAAACTGGGCACTTTCACAGGAGAATGTGCTGCCTGGCAGGGTATCTTTCTTTGGAACCAGTCAGGGTGGTGGCGCTGCGATGCTGTTAGGATCAATTTTTAAGGATATTACCAGAGCGGTAGCCAGTGATCAGCCGTTCTTAACGAATATTACTATGGCAGATCATAGAGGAGCTTACGGTATGGGACTAGAGTTGTATTCGGAAGCAGACCCGGAGCTTGTAGCCAGAGCAAAATATTTGATTGATACGGTTCACCACATACATCGTTTTACCTTTCCGGTATTATTAACCAGCGGTGGTAAGGACGAGGTTTGTCCTCCTGATACAATAGAGGATTTATTTAATAGGATAAAAGGAACAAAATCCTATACTCACTTTGAACATTTATCACACGGGTATAACCGTGAGTTTCTTCAAATGGCGAAGGCATGGTTTTTAATCTATGCTTAGTAAATTTTATTAGGTGTCAAAAGCGAATATAGATTATGCTTATCAATTTACACAGTTTCATTGCTATTTACGTGGTACATAACATAGTCTATTCGCAATAAACGACAGCAGAGAAAGGGGGATTGGTACATGTACTCAATTGGAATCGATATTGGTGGTATGTCGGTGAAAATCGGTGTTATAGAAAAGGCTGAGATACTTGCAATTCGTACGATACCAACCAGCAGTTCAACAGAATATAATGCCTTCCTCTCACAGGTTACTGAGACGATGGAAGAATTAATAGAAGAAGCCGGAGAAAAAGAGCTTAACAGGATTGGCATCAGCTCCTGCGGGCTGATTGACAGCAAGGCAGGCAAGATAACCTATTCAAATAATATCAAATGGGAAGATAAGAGCATTGTTACCGACATTAAGAAGCAATTTGCAGTGCCGGTCCGTATTGCCAATGATGCGAAATGTGCCTTATTGGCAGAAGCAGTGCTAGGTGCGGGCAAAGAGTATGATCGGGTTTGTATGATAACCCTTGGAACCGGAGTAGGCGGAGGATTTCTTACCGGGAAAAAACTCGATAGTGGTACGCCATATGCCGATGCCTCCGGTATTCTTGGTCATATGACGGTAGTGACAGGTGGGAAAGAATGCACCTGCGGTCATCAGGGATGTCTGGAGGCGTATGCCTCTGCTTCGGCACTCATGGCTGCCTATAAAGAGGAGACCGGGCAGGATATTACAGCAAAGGATATCTTTGATAGGGTAAGAGGTAAGGAACCTGCAGCAATCAAGGTATTTGATAGATTTAAAAAGTATTTAGGAGATGGGTTGATCAGCTTTGGCAATATTCTGAGACCAGAAGTAATCGTAATAGGCGGAGGGGTAGCAAGCTCTGCTGATTTATTCCTGGATTATCTGGAGGATTATGTGAATAAAGGTATTTTTGGGGGAAAGGCATTACCGATTAAAATAACATCAGCAATGCTTGGCAATGCTGCTGGAATGATTGGGGCAACCTTATTGTAGATAGAAGAAAGCTTGAAAAATCACTGATTTTTCAAAAAGGGAATTGAATTACAACTCCCTTTGCAAATATTATGCTATCACCCATATTTGCGGGTTTGTGGCAGAACGGAGGACATCATGTTTAAAGGTTATGGCAATTATGATAAGTACCCTGAAAAAAGAATCGATGGATTTGAAGCGGTACAAGGTTATGAGGAAATCAGAGAGATTTTAAGGAAAGAGGCGGGAAAGAAAGAGCGCCATGTTATCACCCTTGAATTGTATACAGAAGTTGATGTTACAGAACTATTGGGTGGTTTGGAAAATCTGGACGCTAATTTCTTTAACGCAGAAGGATGTATGGTTGAGGATGTGGAATACAATCGGCTGATTAAGCCGTATCTCACCGAGGACCGGGTATTTGGTATTATGAATACACTCAATATTAAGGATTTTTATATTCCCGAGAAGGTGGAAGCAATGCAAAAGGCGATTGCGGCAGCAAAGGGATTAATTGTTGTGTATGGAGTGGGTGCTTCCCTGGTTTGTGAGGGTGATACCTTAGTTTATGCTGATCTCGCCAGATGGGAGATTCAATGCCGATTTGCCAAGGGGGCTCAAAACTGGAAATCTAATAATCAGGATGCTCCGAAGTTAGCCAAATTCAAGCAGGGCTTCTTCCTGGAATGGAGAATGGCGGATCGTTTAAAGCGCAGGTTATTTGATAAAATCGATTATCTTTTGGATACCAATGAGGCAGGAGTTCCGAAAATGGTATCAGGTGAGGGCTTCCGAGCAGGGTTACGCAAGTTCGCCAGTGAACCTTTCCGGTTGGTGCCATATTTTGCACCGGAGGTATGGGGAGGCCAATGGATGAAAGAAGTCTGCGGACTTGACAAAAACAGTCCGAACTATGCTTGGGCTTTTGATGGTGTACCGGAAGAGAATAGCATCCTTATGAAATTTGGAGAGGTAAGGATTGAGGTACCTTCTATTGACGTTGTATTTTACTGTGCAAAGCAGTTATTGGGACATCGGGTTCATGCACGGTTTGGGGATGAATATCCAATTCGTTTTGATTTCCTGGATACCGTGGGAGGTCAAAATCTTTCCCTGCAGGTGCATCCATTGACGGAATATATTCAAAATGCTTTTCATATGCATTATACCCAGGACGAGAGCTATTATATTTTGGATTGTGGAGACGACTGTGAGGTATATCTGGGATTAAAGGAAGGAATTGACCAGGAAGGAATGCTGGAAGAATTAAAGCAGGCACAAAATGGTGAAATTACCTTTGATGCGGCGAAGTATGTGAATACCTTCCCGGTGAAGAAGCATGATCATTTCTTAATACCTGCCGGTACGATTCATTGCAGCGGTAAAGATACGATGGTACTTGAAATTAGTGCAACTCCTTATATATTTACCTTTAAGCTATGGGACTGGGGGCGTTTAGGACTGGATGGGCTGCCAAGACCGGTACATATTAACCACGGCGAACAGGTAATTCAGTGGGATCGTACTACCGAATGGGTGAAAGAGAATTTGGTAAATGCAATTACCACGATAAGTGAGGACGAACACAATAAAATCGAGAAGACAGGTCTGCATGAAAGAGAATTTATTGAGACCAGAAGATATACCATCACAACAGAGTCAATTCTTGAGAGTGAAGGCAGTGTAAGTACCTGTAACGTAGTAGACGGAGAAGGAGCTATTATCGAAAGTCTGGATGGCAGCTTTGAGCCTTACGAAGTTCATTATGCCGAGACCTTTATTGTGCCGGAAAGTGTGAAGCAGTTCCTTATCAAACCACTTGGAGAAGAAGTTAAAATTCTTCGTGCAACAGTAAGATAAAAGAAGTAAAGCTAGTGCGTCGTCCTTAAATTAACTGGACCAATTACTTGCAGGACAATGAACTAGTTTAATAGATAATTGTGAATCAGCATTAGTTGTTTCTATTATTCATACAATTGCAGAGTTTCACAATTATTCAGTATTGTTTGAATATAGAAGGAGAAATTATATGTCACAGATTAAGGAAATCTGGTGCATGCATCATAGCCACCTGGATATCGGATATACACATCCGCAACCTTTATTGCTGGAACTGCAAAGTGATTACATTGATCAGGCAATAGATCTATGTATTAAGACAGCGGATTATCCGGAGGAGTCTCGTTTTCGATGGACCTGTGAAGCAACTTATCCGCTGGTACGCTGGCTGGATACAGCTGAGGCGGATCGGATTAATTTGTTAAAGCAGTTGATTAAGGAAGGCCGCATCTGTGT
>JASGEU010000009.1:0-17544 GCA_047606065.1 Mobilitalea sp. | reverse complement strand
TCTGTGACAAGTTATAATTATGATGACGGTAGCTTTAAAGGGACTCTTCGTTGTGCCGGAATAAGTAATTGGGTGCAAACCTATGATCATTATGATACGGTTAATCAGGTCCCAATCTTTAAATTTACCTTTGATGCTACATATTCGGGAATAGTTACCCAGTATTAAAAATAGATTAAATTTATTGGATTATGTTTTCTATTCACACACATAAAGCCCCCGCTACGTTATTGTAACGAGGGCTTTGCGTTTACTCCCATACTAAAGCTTCTTTAAAAAACGGCAGCAGATGGTCTTTCATAGTGTTCGGTGGCATGACATGACCACCATCAAAGTTAACAAGAAGATTATTAATTCCTTTTTGTTTCAAAAAATCAGATAAATAAATGGTTCCTTCTGTAATCCAACCATAAGTATCATAACTACCGCAGCTCAAACCAATTGCTTTTAGCTTGGAATCTAGTAATAAATAAGCATCAACTTTTTCCTCCCAATGACCAAACCCGGATTCCCATCGCTCCAAAAGAGAATTATCTGCCTCGGAACCATCTCTAACAGGAAGTGTTTCGTAGGGTTCTTCCTCATTATAAGCAAAAGCCAGGGAATAGGCACGCAGAAATTGTCTGTCATATTTCCAGGTATCCAGAGCATCTCCAATTTTGCCGGGTGCCAAAACACCGGGAGACATGGAATAGACACAGCTATATACATCAGGATATAGGAATGCCAGGTGCAGAGCGCCATACCCACCCATGGAGAAACCGCAGATACCTCTGGATTCTGCCTTTGCTAAAGTTCTATAATTACTATCTATGTAGGAAACTACTTCTTTCACAGTATAATCCTCCCAGTTACCAATGACAGGAGAATTAACATAATAGGAACCACCCGCTGAATTGGAGCCATCTATTGCTACCAGGATAAATTCCTTGCCAGGATTTTTTGAGAATTCCGGATCAAAGGAGACCTTTGCATATCTGGCAAAGGATAAAGCAGACTCACCAAAACCATGTAAGAAATAAACGACCGGGTACTTTTTATCACTTTCCTCATAGGAGGGTGGAAGATAAACATAGAGTTGTTGAACCGTTTTCTCATTAAGAAGATTTTCAGAAATAGCCTTAGAGTCATAGTCAATCGTCTCTATTGTTCCTTCTTTTAGTACAAATTCTTCAGTTATCTTATCTTCCTTTATTGTCTCTTCTTTAGCTATCGCTTTCGTTGGGATAACTTCATTATCCGTTTGTATCTCTTTATTCTCATTCTGATGATCCTCTGGCACATCCGTGATATTTTCCATAGGATTATTAACGTCTGTTGACTTGCTGCATCCTGAAGATATCAGAATAAATGCTAAGAAAAAAATTAGCAGGATTCCAATCCGTTTCATATACAATTCCTCCATATCATTAATATTTTGACAAAGGTTTACAAGTATTATAATATGGAAAAAGATAGAACACTGAACAATTCTTGCTATTTTATGTAACGAAGTGAAATCGAGCTTATGGTTGAACTGTTATATTTTAAACTGCAGATGCCAGGGAGGGTATGGTTAAGGATGAACGTTGCAAACCGTAAATTAATTGAAGACGCAGTGGTACTGATTGAAGATAATTTAAAATCAGGATTGTCCTTAGACTGTATGGCAGAGCAGCTATGCATATCGAAATACCATTTGCATCGATTATTTAAGGCAATAACAGGCAATCCTCTGATGTCCTATGTCAGAGGTAGAAAACTAACCAGCAGCCTATCTGAATTAAGAAAAGATGATTTAAAAATCATAGATATTGCCTGTGAGTATCATTTTGGCTATGAGCAAAGTTACGAAAGAGCGTTTAAGCAAATGTTTGGTCTTACTCCCTCAAGATTTCGGCAGCAGAACTGTGAGCTGCCAATTGTTCCGAGAGTAGACACAAGCTTGTTAAATGACATATCTACTGGAATAATATTATCCCCCTTCTACTGTACAAAACCACGCTTCCACCTGGCAGGATTAAAGGCTTTGACAAATCATAAAGAGAATTATGATACCTCTGTAGCAAATAGAAATGCTCTGGAGTTTTACTATAAGCGACGACCGGAATTAGAGAATGTGATGGACGAACATATCTACTATGGGCTGGTCACTTACTATAATTTTTATGAAGCTGATTATTATATGCCAAGTGTAGAGGTTTCCGTTCCCTTTGACGCTTATAGGGATTTTACCTGCCAGACGATAGAACAGGCTGATTATGCAGTTTTTCGTTATATTGGGCTCCATTCGCCGCAGGAATTAACAATGAAGCAATTAGCGGAGGTTTATGAAGTAATTGAGACGATCTGGATGCCAAGGACCAGTTTCGAGCTTACAAATCAGTACCACTTTGAAAGAATGGACCAGCGAATTTGCAGGGAAGACTATTGCGAGGCAGATCTGTATTATCCAATTCAATAGGATTGAGATTCAAAAGATCTAATCTTAAAGTATAAATTTTATAACAGCATTAAAGTTTATTGGCATTAAGAAAGGTATGGTAATTTAATATGAAGAAGGATCACAAACTAACATTAAAAAAGCTATTGTTCTCCATTTTTATTCTGTCAATATTTTTTGGTATCGGTCAAAGTAATACTATAACAGTCCATGCAAAGGATAATAACCTTATTAAGTATTTGGAGTTTTTACAGTACACAGACCCTGTTCCCAGATATAACTTTGATAATTGGATGTTGACAAAAACTGAATATGAAGAAGTAGCCGCTCTGGCAAAGGAAATTATTGAGGGTGCGTCGAGTGACTATGATAAGGCTTTATCAATACATAACTGGATAGCAGATAATATTTATTATGATTATGACCTTTATTACAACAGGGTAGAATGGGAGCTGATTACACCTAAGACTGTTTTAGCGACAAAAAAGACAGTCTGTGATGGGTATGCTAAGTTGGTTGAAGCGATGTATAATGCTGTTGGTATTTCTTGCTTTTATATTAGAGGAGTATCCAGTAGCGGGGTTGGTCATGCCTGGAATATAGCCTATGTAGGAGGACAATGGATTGTTATAGATGCCACTTGGGATTCTGGAAATACATATGAATATGGTAAATTTACAAAAGGATCATACAGAACAACCTATTTTGGTATGAATCCAGATGAATTTTCTGAAACACATATACAGCAATCAGACTATATCGGAATATATCAGAATGTTGTTTACGGATTAGATCTCACTACCAACGAACTGACGGTGGTGGAAGTAATGGGAAATAAATCATCGGTAACTATAACCTCTGGTATTGGAAGATATACGGTTACAACGATTGGAAGAAGTGCGTTTCGGTCCAATTCTTTATTAGTTGTTTCTGGTGATTTGTTGATTAATGATTGGCTGGAAACCGTCATCCTGCCGGATACCATGAGAATAATTAAAGAAAATGCTTTTGGAGCATGCACTGCTTTAAAGAATATTGTTATACCAGAGAGTGTAAAAGAGATACAATTGGGTGCGTTTTCTTACTGCAAATCATTAGAGGAAATTGTAATTCCGGAAGGGATTGAAGAGCTGGAGGGGGCAATATTTGCTAACTGTACCTCTTTAAAAAAGGTTAAACTTCCTTCTACATTAAAGCTTATTGCTGATGCAGCCTTTTCATCATGTACATCGCTTAAAAATATTGAAATCCCGGCAGGTGTGGTTGAGATTGAGGTTGGGGCTTTCATGGGCTGTGCTTCACTGACCAGTATAAAACTACCGGAAAATTTAGAGAAAATGGGAGGGAATATATTTGAGGGAACTTCCATTACTGCATTAGTTATTCCTGCTAAGGTAACAAATTTACCGGAGGACTTATTTTATGGTGCTGAAAAGCTTAAGGAAGTGGAATTTTTAAGTTTAAACCCAGAGAAGTTGCTGGTTGATAATACTGTTCAAGATATTATTAGAGGTTCCTTTGTAGATCGTTTTGTTGTTCCGAATGGATACAAGGAAAAGTACCGGAAAGTCCTTTCAATTCTTGTTCTCGTTGAAAAACAGGTTATAAACGGTGACGACGTTATGGCTTATGATAAGAATTTGTTTGAACAATGGGAGTGGAATAATTCAAAGAGTTTCTATCTTCCCGTCAGTGAGATTAAGACAATCAAGGAAAGTGGAAAGACTTATGAAGTTCAGTATGCCTTAGGCTATACAGTTACAACAAAAGCAAAAGGAAGCTCATACGGAGAAGTTAAGGTAATAGGCTACTATAGTTTAAAGGCAGTAAAGGGAGGAACCTCCAGCAGTAAGCAGCCGTCAAAGGAGGTTACCAACTTAGTTATTCCTGAATATATCTCCTATCTGGGGAACAAATTCTATGTTACTGAAATTGGTGACAGAGCTTTTCAGGAGTTTGAGTTATTAAAAACCTGTACGTTTTCTCAAAAGATTAAGAAGATTGGAGCATTTGCCTTTTCTGGCAGTGCATTAACAAAAATATCATTACCAGCTGGGTTGACCGAACTAGGAGAAGGAGCATTTTCCTATACCAATATTAAGAGCATCAATCTTCCTGCGGGACTCAAAATTATAGGTGATGGTGCTTTAAGCGGAATGACAAAAATAGCAGCAATTACTGTAGATAAGAAGAACACTTTCTTTAAATCAGATGGTAAAATTCTATATAGTAAAAATGGGGATACAGTTTATACTGCGGTTGTTTTAAAGGGTAAAGTTACATTGCCAGAGGGTGTAAAAACAATTAAAAAGGGAGCATTTTATAATTCCTATGAAGCGGGTAGAGCGAATAAAAAATCAACCTCTACAATTACAAGTATTATATTACCAAAGAGTATTGCAACGCTTGAGCCTGTTGCCCTATATGGAATTGCTACAGTGGAGTTCAAGGGTAGTAAGCCACCAATTATAAAATCTCCTATTTATGCGACGATTAAGGTTCCTGCTTCTGCAAAAGCAGCCTACCAAAAGGTAAAGGTCGCTGAGCGTGATATGGGATTTTTAAACACAATCTTTGGATATGAAAAAAATGAGTTGGTATTTGATAAGTATAAAATAAGCTAACGAATAAGAGAGTAGTTGTAATTTTATAAGTATTACTTACATGAAGGACTGTTGGTGACGGCAGTCCTTTTTTGATTCATGAGTTTATCAAAAGAAAGTTAAAAGTTAAGAATTCTAATAACATTTTAACTTGTTATATTAGAATTCAGTTGCTATAATGTAGGAAAATGTTGGTTAATATCATATTATGGGGTGTGCCTGTGAAAATAATGAAAAGTAAATCAGTGATGCCGATTTATTCAGTCGGTTTTCTATGGATAATCTATGCCTTATTATTTCCGTTGTATCGTTTGACGGATTATTTTATTGTTGTAGTGTTGTCTTTATTCTTATATCTTTTATCAGCCTTTGCTGTACCAACTTTGTTTGCCAGAAAAGTTGTTAAAGACACCAATACTGGAGATACATTTCTTGATGAAATGTTGGTAGAAGCCTTGGATAATGTGGAGAAAATTAGATTAATACAGAATACCATCTGGAAGGAAAGTATAAGAAAATATATAGAAAATATGATGAATGATACTCAAAGAATTATAGAGTATGTTAAAAAAAATCCGGATAAGAGTAACAATGTTAGTCAGTTCTTTTATTATTATCTGCCTGAGACTGTGAAAATAATAAATAGTTATAAAGAATTGGAGACATTGGGACAAGCAGAAGAAAATCAATCGATGACAATTCTGAAAACGGAAGAGTTTATGAGTGAATTAGTAATGGTTTATCATAAAATACTGGATGATGTCTATGAGGATAAAATGCTGGAAACATCAATCAATATTGATGTCATGAAAAAAATGTTACAGCAGGACAGTTATTTAAAGAAATAAGTAATTGTGTATAGAAAAATAGGATGCAGTAATAATTAAATTTTGGAAGAATTATAAATATCATCTTGCAGGTATTTAGCTGTAAATATGGTTTTGAGTTAAGCAGAAAGGTATGATTATTTATATGAAATACTTAAAGGATAGAAAAATGGCAATTAAAATAACATCATTTTTAATCGTATTTTCCATATTACTTGGTGCAAACCTTTCTCTGTCAAAAATAAGGGAAGAAGCCATGCTCATATTTTATCAAGGTGAAAGAATGGATGGGAAGGGTATTCAAAGTGATTTGGAATATATAATGGATCAATGCTATAATCTAACTGTTGTTGCTGGAAGATATATGGATAAGGATGATGAGAGAATTAAAAATGTGTTAATACATATAGAGTTATTGGAGAAAACATCAACTCCTGGAGAAAAATTCGAAGCTAAGGAACAATTATTAGAAGCCAGTATGAAGTTATATGAAGATCTTAATCTTATGAATTTGGACGAACGTGACCAGAATTATAGAGATAGCTTTTCTGTAGATGTGAAATCCAGGCAGCTAATTATTTCTCACAGCAGTTATAATAAAAAAGCACTAGTATTTAATAAATGTTTAAAGAGGTTTCCTGCAAATGTTTTAAGTAAGATAACATTTGTAAAACCCCTAGAATTATACGAATAGGAGAGAATACAATTAATGAAAAAATTTTGTTTTTTATTACTTATTTCTTTATTCCTTGCAGGAATGCCGAGGATAATTGTAAATGCCGATACTTTGGAACCAACGAAGGAGTTTTATGTAAATGACTATGCGGAGGTCATCAGTGTTGAAGTAGAAGATGAGATAATCGATTTGGGTTATCAGTTAGAAAAGCAGACTGGAGCACAGATCGTTCTGGTTACTGTAGATTTTACAAATGGGGATTCTCTGGAAACGTATGCAATGGATTTGTTTAATGATTGGGGAATCGGCTCCGCAGAAAAAAATGATGGACTATTAATTCTTTTGTCAATTGGAGATGATGATTATTGGGTGACACAGGGGGAAGGATTAGAAGATACGCTTACCAGCGGAAAAATATCCAGTATCCTTCAGAAATATCTTGAACCAGATTTTGCAGCAAAGGATTACAGTGCTGGAGCAAAAAAGACCTATGAGGCATTTGTCAAAGAATTAAATGGACAACTAGAGAATGTATCAGGTGGTTCGGATACAGGTGTAATAAAAAAGGCAGATAAGTATACTTATGATCATGCAAATATCATTAGCAAAGAGGATGAGGAGTATATTAATCAGAAAAGCACTGAGTCAAAAGAGAAATATAATGCAGGGTTTTATGTGGTGACAAGAGATTATAGTGAAGATGGACTTAGTGCACAGCAGGATACAATAAATACCTTTGAACGTCTTAAAGCAAAAGGGAGAGATATAGTATTAGTTTTATACAAGGAAGACGATGATTATTGGGTATTGCCAGGTTTAGAATCCGAAAAATTTGTGACAGAGGGTGTTTTAAATAATATATTAGATAATGTTTTGGAACCTGAATTTATAGAAAAACATTATAGTTTGGGAGCAGTTTACACAGCAAATAGCTTTTATAATTTATTTCAGACGAATTATGAAGATTTAACAAAGATTAAAGTTGATGTAAGTAATAATGGAAATACTGCTGTAAACGAGAATGTCCCAGTATTAAACGATAATAATTTTAATACTACTGAGGATAATGCAAAAGTAAATATGAATGAAACACATGTGGGGTTTGCAATATTAGTTATTATAATCTTGATCGTAATTACAAGACGAAGAAGACGGTTTAGAAGAGACTTTGGTGTTCCTTTTAACCCATACAGTCGAAAGTACGTAAGAATTTATGGACCAGGAGGTTATTGGGGACCACATGGGTACCCTCATGGAGGTCATCATAACGGTGGATATCATAACAACAGATATCAGAACAGTGGCAGACAATATAATTCGGACGAGGATGACGATGATAGAGGACGAGGAAGATCCTCCACAGGTGGCAGCTTCTGGGGAAGCAGTGGAGGAGCAGGCAGATCTTCTTCTACTAGATCTTCCTCCAGTAGCGGGTCCTCCTCCAGTAGTTCCTATAGTGGGGGAGGAGCAGGAAGATCTTCAGGTGGAGGAAGTAGTAGTTCGGGGCATTCATCAGGCGGCGGAAGAGCATCCTCCAGCGGTGGTGGTGGACGTAGCCGTGGAGGTGGAGCAGGCAGAAACCGTTAATAAGAAAATACATCCGAATATGTTGAAATACTAATACAGGAGAACAAATAATGAGTGTATAGCAGCAGGTTACTCGTTATTTGTTCTTTTATATTATAGATGTAATAACATATTGATTTATAATAAATCGTAGTTTCAGGTACCAACAAGATGTAATTTTATTTTGGTTGCTATTTTTTAGAAATTATAAATTATATAGATAAATAGTATATAATGGTAATTACGTCATTTTAGCAAAACTATGGGGGAACTGTAGATGAAAGGTATTAAAAAAAGAAAAAGTAAAGAAAATGGTAATAAAAACAAAGGAAATAAAGCCAGAATAGTTCAAAATAATGTCTATATCATGAAGTTGCTCTGCAGTATTTGCAAATCACGTGTAATACATACGGCAATCAGTCAATGCCTAGATTATTTTGGCTGGATTTTTTATGGTGGCTTTTTTGTTCGTTTTGTTATCGATGAAGCGCAGAAGGAACAAGGTTTTGAAAAAATCATGATTTTCTTATTAATAACAATTTTGGTGTTCAGCCTGATATCCGCTTATTTAAGTTATTTTGAAAATGGTGTAAAACCCTTGACAGATACACAAATATATAAAAGCTTATATCGCAAGCTATATAAGAAGGCAACCAATGTTGAAATAGAATGCTATGAGGATAATGAATTTTATAACAAGTATACAATGGCGTTAGAAAGTGCCAATGTAAGAGTGACAGCCACCAATGATAACCTGTGGTCCATTGTTTTTGGCGGCATTGCTTCCCTGGTTGCCTTTGCTGTTATGTACGGAATAGATCCCTATGCAATTCTTTTTGTGATTTCTCCTATCATCGGTAACTTTGTATTTGGAGCTATTTTGAACAGATTAACCTATCGTCTTAATAAGGAACAGACACCTTTTAATAGAAAGGCAGACTACGTAAATCGTGTTATTCACTTATCAGATTATGCTAAAGAGGTACGTCTTACAAATGTATTCCGATTAATGATGAAAAAGTATGAGGAAGCAGTGAATGGTAACATTGCGGTAGTTAGTAAATATTCAGTAAAAACAGTCTTTGCTAATTGGTTTCATCAAATGTTTACCTTTACAATTATCTTTGAAGGTGCTTTACTTTACGGAGCATATCGAACAATTGTAACAGGGAGTATGAGTCTGGCTGAATATGCAGTGCTAAGCAGCTTCATGGTATCTACTACCTGGATACTAATCGGATTTTCCACCTCACTTATTGATAGTTATAAGAACAGTCTGTTTATTGAAAATCTGCGTACCTTCTTAGAATATGAACCGGTAATACCGGAGGATTATGATGGACTTATGCCAGAGCAAGAGATAACCGATATTGAGTTTAAAAATGTCAGCTTTTCCTATCGAAATGGAAAGCAGATACTGAAAAACCTCTCCTTTTCAATAAAAGGGAAGAGCTCGGTGGCTCTAGTTGGCCATAATGGTGCCGGAAAGTCAACCATCATAAAGTTGCTGTTTCGTTTTTATGACCCGACAGAGGGATCAATCCTTGTAAATGGCAGAGATATTAAGGAGTATAACCTTAGGGCTTATCGAAGACTTTTCTCTGCTGCATTTCAGGATTATAAAATCTTTGCCATGAGTGTGAAGGAAAATGTCCTAATGAGAAAGATAACGGAAAAGGATGATGAACTGATAAAGGATGCATTAATTAAGGCAGGAGTTTATGAGAAAATCCTGCAACTTCCCAAGGGAATGGACACGGTTTTAACGAGAGAATTTGATGATGAGGGCAGTGTCTTATCCGGAGGACAGTATCAGAAAATTGTTGTTGCCAGAGCATTTGCAAGCGTCGCCCCAGTTAAAATATTTGATGAACCTTCCAGTGCCTTAGATCCCATTGCTGAATATGAACTATTTGAAAGTATTATGCAGGATAGTTTGGATAAAACAATGATATTTATTTCACACAGACTTTCTTCCGTACAGAATGCGGACGCTGTATTTATGCTGGAGCATGGTGAAATTATAGAACGCGGAACCCATAAAGAGTTAATGAAGTTTGGTGGTGCTTATGCAGATATGTACCGTAAGCAAGCGGAAAATTATCTGGCCGCGGATGTGTCACAGGAATCCACTAATTTAGAGGAAGAATATGCTGGAAGTATCTTCACTAGCTTAAATACAGTGGAGGTGATGCTATGAGCGATAGGATAGATCAAAAACAAAGCCTTAGGCAGGTTGCAGCAAACCAATGGTTTATGATCAAGCTTTGCTTTGGTGCTACTCCATTTTTTATGTGTTACTTGATGTTTGAAGCAATAAAATTACAGATATCCATATTCTTTGAACATACGGTGGGTGTCCAATATGTTTTACATGTGGCAGAGACAGGCGGACCCTTTGTAAAAGCAATGACTTACCTGGTGGTAATAGCAATTTGCATCGAAATATCCTCTATGCTTACGGCTATCTATGTTCAACATGTATCGCTGAAGCAAAAGCCAAAGCTTTACAAGGCATTAAAGGAGCAATTATATGCAAAGGCGAAGGATCTGGACTTATCCTGTTATGATGATCCCAAGTATTATAATGACTTTGTACTTACAGTTTCAGAAGCAGAGAAAAGCGTGGATCGATTTTTAACATTAGTTGAGCAGCTATGTACAAGTATTACGGTGTTTATAACTCTGGGTATTTTCATTTTTACAGTAGATGCCTGGGGGCCGCTTTTTATTTTGATTTCCTTCTTGTTCTCTTTTATTGTGGCAGGAAAAGTAAATAAATTGAATTTCAAAGTAAGGATGCTTAAGAACCCGGTTGAAAGAAAAAGAGCTTATAATCATAGAGTATTTTATCTGAATGAATATGTAAAGGAATTGAGACTAAACCCATCCGTCACTGAAATCTTATACGAGGATTTTGATCAGACCAATGATGAAATTAATAATATAACAAAGAAATATGTGAAAAAGCTCACTTGGTTGGGCTTTTGTAAAGACTATCTGTCCAAAGATTTTATAACGGATGGTTTATATGCCACCTATCTAATTTATCAAACTGTTGTTTTACATACCATTTCATATAGTAACATGGTAGTTTTGTTCAGTGCAATAAACAGATGCCGCCGTTCAATGAATACGCTGGCGGAGTTATACCCTATGGCAGCAGAAAACAGCTTATATGTTGAAAAAATAAGAGACTTTTTAAACTTTGAAGCCAGCATTAAGAGCAAAGATAATTATGAACTTCCTAAGGAGCCAAAAAGTCTTGAGCTAAGAAATGTGTCATTTGCCTATAACCCCAAAGATGGGAATATTCTTAACAACATTAATATGAAGATAAATCCCAATGAGAGAATTGCGATTGTGGGTTATAACGGAGCAGGTAAGACGACCTTAATTAAGCTTATCATGAGACTTTATGATACCAAAGAGGGAGATATTTTTTACAATAATATAAACATTAAAGATTACGAGTTAAATGCTTATAGAAATAAAATCGGAGCAGTATTTCAGGACTATAAAATTTTTGCGGCAACTTTAAAGGAAAATGTTTTGCTGGATGACTGCAATGAAGCAAAGTGTGATAATTGTGATACTGTAATTACACAGAATACCGATGAGCAGGTAAGTAAGGCATTAGAGGAAAGTGGATTTGGCGAACGTTTACTTTCCTTAAAGGAAGGTTTAAATACGCATCTTTCTACAGAGTTTGAGGAGCAGGGGATTGGCCTGTCCGGTGGTGAGAATCAAAAGGTTGCAATCGCTAGAGTATTTTATAAGAGTGCTAATTTAATAATTCTGGATGAACCCTCCAGCGCACTGGACCCGGTTACAGAATATAATTTAAATAAAACCATGCATAAGATGGCACAGGAAAAATCGGTTATCTATATCTCACATCGTCTTTCTACGACCAGAGATGCAGACCGCATTTATATGCTGGAGAATGGTTCCATTATTGAAGCAGGCACACACAAAGAACTATTAGATTTGGATGGAAAATATGCTGTCATGTGGAATGCACAGGCGGGAAGATATCGATAGAATTAAGTAATTACAAAACATAAGTTTAATGCAGAGAGGTGGATATCAGAAGTTAATATTCACCTCTTTTATATTAAACTATATTTACAATTGAACATAACAAATTGTAATACTTAAGCAATAGAATTATGAAAGCAATAGAAGAATTTTATTTTTTATAGGTTTCATTATATTCTGCAACCCTGTCCTGCTCGAACTGTTCGATTACTTGTGAAAGGTTATCTTCCTGTAATTTATCGGCAGGGAGATAGGAAACAGACAGGGAATCCACCCAGGAGGATGCATAACCTTCCTTTTCTGGTTTGTTTTCTATAGGTATAACTCTTATATTGTACTGACTTACAGATATGTTTTGGTCTTTTAATAATGCCTCTAAGGATTTTGCAATTTCGGCAATTTTATCATAGGAGACCTCATCATTATAAAATGATACATTTATTTGCAGGGGCAGGGGAGGGTTATGGATATCAAGCTCCATATCACGGGTTAAGCTAGTAAAATCAATATCCTTTTCATCGTCAACTGCAAAGGATAGATAGACATTATCAAAGTCATAAGCTAATTTCCCTATAATTAAAGACTTTGCGAGTTCATGCATCTCGCTATCCAGCCTTCGCCAGGTGGACATATGATTGGCAACCTCATAATCATAATCATCACTTTGTACTTTACCATAGTCATCTGTGTAAATATTAAAGACAGTATCCGGGCTGATACTAGATTGAACTCGAACTATATAGTTACTAAATTTAAAGTTATAGGTTGCATGAATAATTTGCAAATCTAAATCCTTGTAATTGGAAGTAACATATTCCTTTGCAGACTTTTTCGCTAAGGTTTTTGAAAAAGGATTGCCCACCCAAGAATTTACAAATAGAAGTAAGAGTACAATTAAACCTATTGCAACGATAGCAGCTATTATCTTTTTTATCTCCATCTTAATTCTCCTTTTTTTCTTTTCTAAAAGCATAGCTAAAAAGCCACGCAATCACAGTACCGATGGCAATAAAGAATACATAGATAATTGACCACCCAAAAGACATAAGAAATAATGATTTGAAATCCGAGGATTCTAATATACCATTGATAAGTTCACGAATTACAGTCCAGCCCATAGTGAATAGGAAAACACCAACGGAAAGCAGATAGGCTTTTTTCTTTAAGAGCAGATATCCAAGTGCTCCGATGGCAGGCAGGATTAAAGCGTTGTAGAATATATTCATACTATCGGAAATCCACAGTCCAAATGAAGTTCCGGCAAGCATAATAGCAAGGGTAATAATGATTAATTGCTTTTTAATTTTGCTGACCACAATTTGATCATTCATCACTATTTCCGGCGAATTATCCTGGTACAAAACCTTGGAGCAGGCATCACACTCAGCAAGATGTTCATGTACAGCCTGACAGCTATCTTCACTGGCAACGCCATCTTTCACCAGCGGTATTAAATCCATGCACATGTCACAGGTAATTTTACTCATAGGAATATCCCTCCTTTATAAGAATTTCTTTGATCTTATTCTTGATGCGAAAGTCAAGAACCCTTGCTGAACTTTCTGAAATACCATGCTTTTGAGCTATTTCATAAAAGGAGTATCCTTCAATTCTCATTAGAACCACTTCTCTATTTTTATTACATTCCAACTTTAATAAATCATGAATTCTTCCGACGATTTCTTTTGAGAGAAAGGCGGCCTCTAAATTAGAGCCATCAGAGAGATAAACCTCTGTTAAATCCTGTGTTGTAGGTTCTTTTTTGTGCTTTCTTAAATAGGCATACCATCGATATCTAGCGATAGAAAATAGCCAGGTTTTAATATCTGCATTGCCTTTAAAGCCAGGTAGAGATTTAATTGCACTGATAAAAACTTCGGATGTCAAATCCTCTGAAAGGGTTTTGTCATGTGTCAGGCTAAATAAGTAAGCATAGACTTCTTTTTTATACTGTTCATAAATTGTTTGGATTACCAATTCGGCCATATCATTCCCCCTTTCACTGTATTAGTGTATAAAACAACAGGTTTTGTTACATATAAACAATATTTATTTTTATGATACCAAAGAAAGGGAGTGATTGTCACAGATAAAGTTAATATAATCTTCAATCAATAAAACTTATAATTTGCAAAACCTCTGCAGGTGATGGCGAGATAAGGAGCAAAATATATATTATATCGGATTATGGAATAACAAATAATGAATGTTATAAGAAGATTACTGCATAGAACTGACTAATAAAACAACCTGCCATAAATTTGGCAGGTTGTTTTATTAGTATAAAATTAAAATATGTAGTTTAGAATGATTAGCCTATATATGCGGCATAACCGGTTAATGTAACATTGGTATAAGGAAGGATAAGAATAGTATATTCTTCATCAGTAGATGGTGACATGTTAATTTGATATCCATGTATTGTTGAAGTAATAACATTGTCGTATACTAAAGAGTTTTTCCCAAAAATCACAATCCTGGCTGTTGTATTTTGCTCTTGAGTAAAATAAGAAAAATACATTGTTTTACCTGCGGGTACAATCCAATCTTTACTTGCTTCGGTTATATCCTCAAGGACATAAACGCTTGAACCTGCTAGGAAAAGTGGATCTGGTTGAAAGCTAATAGAGGTAAATCCATCAGCATCGTAATCAACGACTGCATTAGAAGCGGCAAAAACAGTAGCAGAGGGCATTGCAATTAGAGCAACGGCAAAAATAAGTACAGCAAATTTTCTCAAAAACTTTTTCATAAATTGTTACCGTCCTTTCTTTCCTTGATTAGGTTTTAGTTTTTCTTGCAAGAAGGTGTATGTAATTACTACTTAATATTACATAAATTTACAAAATAAAACAAGTAAAATTATTACAAAAATATTTGTATATAAAATACAAAATATTGTAAAATACATTTAATTTGGAAAGTAAACTAAACTGATAATAAGTCTTGCAAGACTTTTCCAATACATTAATTGTCATTACTATTGAATTTTTTATATACAGACAAGTGAGTCAAGATGTATTTAATTTGTCTTTGAAGAAATAGTTCAGTATAATATTGTATATTTAATATTTAAAAGAATGTAATATTACCATCTAAGGTCTCAAATCGACCAGTTAGTGTAATTTAGTTTATTTTATTTAATTTCTATCTTATATTATTTGCAGGCAGGCGGTGTTCAAATGAAGATAAAGCTAATCTTAGATAAAAAGTATATTGAACCAGAAATTCATATTTGTAATGAGCAAAAAAATGAAGAGACACAAAGACTTGTGCAGCTAGTTTCACAAGCAGTAAGTACAACGATTACTGGTTACACCGAAAAGGGGATGGTAAGGATACCTTGTGAATCCATAATCCGAATCTATACAGAGAACCATAGAATTTATGCTGCTACAGCAGAAGCAATCTATCGCTTAAATCAGCGTTTATTTGAACTGGAGGAGCAACTGAATGGCAGACAATTTGTGAGAATATCTAATTCTGAAATTGTAAATATTCGAAGAATAGAACGATTGGATACCAGTGTTACTGGAACAATCCTTATGTACCTCCAGGCAGATAACAAAACCTTTGTTTCTCGTCGTTATGTTACTAAGATTAAAAAAGTATTGGAAGGGTGAGGTGAGGATAATGATTAAAAGAGCATTTATTCGTGCATTTCATGGTTTTATGTGCGGTACGGTTATTAATATAATATTAGCTTTAATTATTACGGCAATTGTCAATAAACCTGACTTTGCACCCTTAGTACCGGATTATGCAGCACACTTTGAATCTAAAATAGTTGCGTTATTATTACAATGTATCTTAATAGGCTTAACCAGTGCAATATTTGGAGCAGGATCGGTTATTTTAGAGTTTGAACGTTGGAGTTTATTAAAGCAGAGTGTAATTTACTTTATATTGACTGCTTTGGTATGGGTGCCAGTAAGTATTTTCTGCTGGCGCATTGATAAGTATTTACCCGCCTTTATTAGCTTTATTTTAAGTTATATCGTAACCTATATCATTTCTTGGTCAATACAACTTAAGTTATGTAAAAAGACAGTAATAGAAATTAATCAAAAACTAAATGAACTAAAAGTTTAAGTTATTTAATATCAAACTGTTATTGGAGAATTAATTGTAGACAGTAGCGATATTGTACCTGTGACTAGAGGGGCAGATACTGGAAAGGTGTGTTTAAAGAGATGGCTAACGCTATTGAAATTAATGATTTAAGAAAAGAGTATGGGAGTAAAATTGCTGTAAATAATATGTCCCTGACCATTGAAGAAGGTAAAATATTCTCTCTGTTAGGTGTAAATGGTGCGGGAAAGACAACGGCAATCCGTATGTTGACAGGTCTCTCTAAACCGACGGGAGGAGAAGCTTTTATCTATAAGAAAAGTATCAGTCTTGAACTTGACGAAATAAAACAAATTAGTAACCTATCACCGCAAGAAACAGCGATAGCACCTAATTTAACCGTGAAAGAGAACCTGGAGTTCATTGCAGAAATATATGGGTTTTCTAAATCAAAAACAAGAGAAAAAGTAAAAGAGCTTATAGAACAATTTGATTTGCAGGAAGTAGAGAACAGCAAAGCAAAAATACTATCGGGCGGATGGCAGAGAAGACTTAGTATTGCAATGGCATTGGTGACAGAACCAAAGCTGCTCTTCCTGGATGAGCCAACGTTAGGTCTTGATGTACTTGCCAGAAGAGAATTATGGAGAATTATTGAGAGATTAAAGGGTAAGACAACCATTGTTCTTACTACACATTACATGGAAGAAGCAGAAAGCTTATCGGATATAATAGCAATTATGGTGAAAGGTTCTGTTCGAGCAATGGGAACCTTGGATGAACTTAAACTTAAGACTGGAAAGAGCAGCTTGGAAGATGCTTTTATTGCCATCGCGGAGGAGTAATCATATGAGAAGTATTGTATTTAGTGGGAGAATAAGCAAGGAATTGTTGAGAGATCCTTTAAGTTATATTTTTTGTTTGGGATTTCCGCTGGTAATGCTGATCATTATGACGATTGTTAATCAAAGCATACCACAAGAAGCAGGGATGACAGTCTTTCAAATTCAATCTTTAGCACCCGGAGTTGCTTTGTTTGGCCTGACCTTTGTAATGTTATTCACCTGTATTCAGGTATCGAAAGATCGTTCCAGTGCATTTTTAACAAGATTGTATGCCTCACCGATGAAAGCACCGGATTTTCTGGGTGGATATACTTTGCCAACCATGGCGATCTCTGTAGTTCAAATTATAATTACATTTACTGTAGCGATTATCATTGGCAGGATATCAAATTATGAATTTCAAATATTAAATATCATCCTGTGTGTTGTTGTTCTGTTACCTTCCGCACTTTTGTTTATTGCTTTCGGGTTGTTCTTCGGTACCCTTCTAAAT
>JASGEU010000008.1:0-58797 GCA_047606065.1 Mobilitalea sp. | reverse complement strand
GTGCTTCATCATCATTTGCCTCCTCGATGGGATTGTATCTGTCAACAACCTTCTGTGTATCAGGATTTGCAATCATTCTTCCCTCTGAATTTATCATAAAGGCATAGCCTTCTTCTCCATATCCCTCATCTTTTATTATTTGACCTAAAGCATCCGCATTTCTTCTGCCAACCAGTGCACCGACTACCTCACCGTCTTTTACAATGGGCACACATAGCTCTATTTCAGGCTTTCTCGTTACACGACTAATCACTACATCCGACATCATAGCTTGTCCCTTTAAAGCCATTTTAACATATTCCCGGTCACTCATTAATCGAACGGTTCCATCCGTATAGTAAGTATAACCGTTCGGAAGAACATACCCAATATCAAGAAAATCTGTCTTGCCCAATTCTTCCTTTAATATTGACAAATCCACTTCCCAGTCCATATTAATCATCGCCTTATCCTTAGCTAACAGTGAAAGCATTGCCATCATTGCATTCATACGACTCTCGGTTACTTTGGCACCTTCCTTTGCTAATAACTCTAAGGACTTATTGGCTTCTACTTTAATCGCATGAAAGCTTTGATATAAGGATATAATTCCAACACATAGTGTAACCATGAGTACCAAAGCGGAAAATGCTATAATAAGCTTTGTTTTAATACTCTTCATTTGTATTCCTCCAACCCCTTTTTCTAATGTTCCCATCTATCTCTGCTTCCTAGTCTACAGGAATTGAAGGTCTTCTTCCTACATAGTTAATTCAAATCTATGTTAAATTTGTGTAAAAAGAAGCCACCTTGGACATTGCCAAAGCAGCTTCTCTTTCATCCTTCTATATTTAAAATATAAAGCATACGAACTAATTTAACCTAGCATACTTTCATCAAGGACAATGGTAAAGGGGCCATCATTGATAAGCGATACTTTCATATCCGCACCAAACTCACCTGCTTCCACCCTTCCAATTCGCTCTCTTATACCATTAAGAACATATTCATACAATTCCTTTGCATGCGCAGCTCCGGCTGCTTTAAGAAAATCAGGGCGATTTCCTCTTTTACAATCCGCATATAGCGTAAACTGCGATACTACAAGCACTTCTCCCCCTACATCCTGTAGAGATAAATTTGTCTTACCCTGGTCATCAGCAAAGATTCTAAGCTTTAGTATCTTATCCATGTACTTATCCGCTATTTCTTTCGTGTCCTCTGCACTAACTCCAAGTAACAGCAAATATCCTTTGCCTATAGAACCTATCACCTGTCCTTCAACACGAACGCTTGCTTCTAACACTCTTTGAATTACGATTCTCATGACCTTCTTACCTTTCGTATTCTGTATATTCCTTTATTACCGACCAAGCACGAAGTAATGCTTCAAGGTTACTTGCTGCATTCGCAGGGCTGGTTGAGGGCAGTTTAAGGGCTTCTATGTTATTTGTTGGATAAATGTACTTCATATATAATTGATAAGCAGTTGTACCGTTTGTTATTATTTTCCTGATATCCGCATTTTTAAGAATCTCATTTAAATCATTTGCCACTACATTTTTAATACTACTATCTGCTGAACCAGTTATCTCACAACTCTGAATTACATCCCACACTGCAATCTTGCAGTGTATCATTAATTCTTTTTTCTGAGCAATGGTAGTTGGAAGTGCCTGACCATAAAGGGCACTCATAAGCTTCCAAAACCGATTCTGCGGATGATGGTAGAAAAACATAGCCTCTCTGGATTTAACTGAGGGAAAGGACCCCAAAATCAAAACCTTGGAGTCCTTTTGATAAAGCGGAGGAAACGGATGTGTTACTCGCTCCATAGTTCACTCCTCTTATTTAATATTTCATTTAAAAACGAGGTTCCTGCTACTCTGGACTCTATGTCGAAATATTCTAGGATTGTTGCTGCTATATCAGAGAAGCATTCTTTCCTGCCAAGGTTTAACCCATTTTTCACTTTGTCACCATATACCACCAATGGAATATATTCACGTGAGTGATCTGTTGATGGTGTTGATGGGTCACAGCCATGATCTGCAGTTACAATCAGGATATCGTCTTCTTTCATTCCATTAATTATTCGTGGAAGCTGTTCATCAAAATAGGTTAATGCTTTTGCATAGCCATCTACATCATTGCGGTGGCCATAGATCATATCAAAATCTACCAGATTAACAAAGCATAATCCTTCGAAGTCCCTTTCCAGGCGTTCTATGAGTCGTTCAATTCCTTCTTCATTATTATGTGTTCTAACAGTATCCGAAATACCCTTGCCGGCAAATATATCGTATATTTTACCAACAGCCAGTGTATCCAGACCTTTCTCTAACATTTGATCCATCATTGTAGTAGGCGGAACTAAAGAATAATCATGTCTGTTTGAGGTTCTCTTATAATCCGGATAAGTTCCTTCAAAAGGTCTTGCAATAACACGGCCTACACTATGCTCACCGGTAAGTATCTCTCTTGCAATCTCGCAATAACGATATAATTCCTCAATTGGTACCACACCTTCATGTGCTGCAATCTGAAACACACTATCTGCTGAAGTATACACAATAAGTGCTCCTGTCTCTACATGTTCCTTACCAAAATCTCTTATTACATCTGTACCGGAGTATGGGAGATTACAAATCACCTTTCTTCCTGTTCTTTCTTCAAAAAGATCTAAAATTTCTTTTGGAAAGCCGTTTGGATAAGTTGGGAATGGTTGTTCGGATATAATACCGGCAATTTCCCAATGCCCGGTGGTGGTATCCTTCCCTTTTGATCGTTCTGCTATTCTAGCTACTGAACCTGCAAACTGTTTTACTCCCTCCATTTCAGGAAATAAATTTTTTACTCCGTCTATATGAAATAAACCTAGTTTCTTCATATTAGGCATGTTAAAATAATTACTTTTTGAAGCAGCATACAAGGTATGGCTGCCAACATCTCCATAAAGGTCGGCATCTGGAAGCTCTCCAATACCCACACTATCCAAAACAACAATAAATACTCGTTTCATAATAAGCCTCCTGTCATATATCACTATATTTAACTCTGTAGCATTTTAATTTTATTACAGATAAAGATGAATCTAATCGATTAATCCTATTCATATATTTAAAATTTTTCTTTACTTACTAAAAATCCATCTTATAATCATATTATAAGTATTTTATATCTATCTGTCTATTCTTATTCTTGTTATGATGAAAGCGCAATGCGGTATTGCAAGCTTACATCCACGAATTTCCAGATCATGTTCTTTTTACATGATATATGGTTTTACGTTCTCAATTAAATGTGATACAATGAATGCGGAATGATACAATACTGTCAGCGGCAATACATAACACAATTATTAATGTTATATACTAGTAATAAATAGTACTAGTCTGTCAAACTTTGCCTTATTTTAGATTATAAAACGACATATTAAATCAAGTTATGTTATATAATAGTAATATACTCAAAGGATGCTCTCCAAGCCTTGGAATTAGAAAGGAAAATGAAATATGAATTTAATAAAGAACTTAAAAAAATTTATTATAAAATATAAGCATGCAGCTATATTATCCTATTTCTTTGTCTATATGATTTGGTTTACTTTCTTGGAGCGATCCGTGACCACCAAGTTCCATCCCATTGAATCCAAACTTGATCAATGGATTCCTTTTTCAGAAATTTTTATAATACCTTATTTCTTATGGTTTATTTATATTGCTGCTACCGTTCTCTACTTTTTGTTTACCTCAAAGTCTGATTTTTATAAATTTTGTGCAAATATTTTTATAGGTATGACGATATGCTTAACTATCTATACCATATGGCCAAATGGACACTACTTAAGAGAAAACCTTGATGCTCTTGGCAGAAGCAATATTTTCACACACATATTGGCTAAGCTATATGCCATTGATACGGCAACAAATGTTTTCCCCAGTATCCATGTTTTTAACTCTATTGCCGCTTACATCGCAATTCATAAAAGTGAAGCTTTACGCCGTCTCCCTAAACTACAGTTTGGAGCTTTAATTTTAACTATACTAATCTGTCTTTCAACTGTACTTTTAAAGCAGCATTCCGTTTTGGATATTTTTGGCGCTATAGCACTTAATATGATAATGTATGTCATTGTTTATGTTCCGTCGAAAAGCAAAGTTTCTAATAGTACAACGGAGTTATCTAAAATATAGACCATATAACAGAATGCTTCCTAAGTATCCTGCAAACATTTTAATACTTAAACAAGATGAAACGACAAGTCGTTTCATCTTGTCATGAACAAAAAGACGATAACCTGATTACCATGGGTTATCGTTTTTTATGTTTAACATTAACTGTTATATTAGTTAAATCCGTATATTTTACGGGTTATATTGTAACCTGTTTCAACAACTTTGCGTCCAAACTTACCTGGCAGATTAACCGTTCTTCCTAAGATATGTGATTTAATTTTTTTATAAAGCCACTTATCATAATACTTTAGATAATCCCAGAGATCCTTTTTCTTTGCCAGTGCGGCATCACTTCCATCTTTAATTAAAAAGACTGTGCTAACCATCATCATCATAGCAAGGTACTTAATCATATAATTTTGAAGCTTTTTACTTTTTAACTGTGTCAAGTTGTGAGATTCTATCATAATCTTAGTTATTTTTAATTGCTGGTCAATACGCCTGATCATAACCTGTTCATTTACTGACTGATCAACTCGTCCAATAAAATAACGATATAGGTTAACATCCATATAATACATAGTTTTAACAAATGGAAGTGGTTGAAATACAAAAATGTTATCCACATAGAACGTATGCTTTGGCAATTGAATTCCACAACCAATCAGAAGTTTGGTTCTATAAATTGTGGAATGCATCAGTATATTCTGACTTTGCTTAAAATGCATAACATCATCCCAAGTAAAAATCTGATCCCTTGGTAATGCCCACTTATAGTTAATTACCTTTTTCTTTGCCCCTTCTTTTTCGTAAACATAGTTGGCAAGAAACAGGTCCGGACTTTTACCTTCAGCAATTAAATCCTTTAAGGTCTCCATTACTTGACGTAAAGCCCTTTCATTCACCCAGTCATCACTATCTACAACTTTAAAATAAAAACCGGTTGCATTAGCAAGTCCTGTGTTCACAGCTTCACCATGACCACCATTCTCTTGTTTAATTACCTTTATTATGCTTGGGTACTTACTCTGGTATTCCTCTGCAATCTTTTGCGTATCATCAACAGACCCATCATTTACTATTATAATCTCCATCTCTTCCCCGCCAGTTAGCAAGGTTTCAATTGCGTGACTCATGTAGGCTGCTGAGTTATAACATGGTATTGCTGCTGTTAATAGCTTCATTTTTGTCTCCAATCCACCGACTATTGCGGCTGAATGCCTCATCATATAAAACTGACAAGGCATCCAATTTAAAATATTTTTTAAGGAGTATTATAGTTTATAACTAAATTAAATTTTCTGGATTTAAACATTCTAATTCAGGTACGATGAATTTACCATCTTTACGAATTAAAACATCATCAAAATAGATTTCACCACCGCCGTATTCTGGAGTTTGAATACAAACTAAGTCCCAATGAATTGCAGAATGATTACCGTTAGGTGCTTCATCTTCATAACAGTTTCCTGGTGTGAAGTGGAAGGATCCCATAATCTTCTCATCAAATAAAGTATCCTTCATAGGCTTTAAGATATATGGATTTACGCCAATTGCAAACTCACCAATATAACGTGCACCTTCATCGGTATCCAATACCTGATTAATACGATCTGTATCATTAGCAGTAGCTTCTACTATTTTACCATTTTCAAAACGGAATTTAATATTCTCATAGGTAAAGCCCTGGAATACTGCGGGGGTATTGTAAGCCAGTGTACCATTGATGGATTCTCTAACAGGTGCGGTATATACTTCACCGTCAGGAATATTGCGTTGACCATCACATGGAATTGCTGGAATACCTTTAATTGAGAACTGAAGATCTGTTCCTGGTCCAACAATTCTTACCTTATCAGTACGTTCCATGTAAGCTTTCAGGTTCAACATTGCCTTGCCCATCTTTGCATAATCAAGATTGCATACCTGGAAATAGAAATCCTCAAATGCCTCAACACTTGTATTGGAAAGCTGTGCCATTGCTGCATTTGGATAACGAAGAACAACCCATCTGGTTTTCTTTACGCGCACTTCATGATGCACTGGAGTTGAGTAATATTTCTCGTAAATTTTCATTTTCTCGGAAGGGATGTCCGAAAGCTCAGATACATTGTCTGTACCACGAACGGCTACATAACAATCCATTTCTTCCATCTCTGCCGCATCTATTTTACCGCTTAAGGTCATCTGCTCTTCGGTACAATTTAATAATACCTCTCTTTGTAACAATACATCCGTATAATGTACGAATGGAATTCCACCTGCTTTATATACTTCTTTCACTAATTGTCTTGCTAAATCCTGTGTGGAAGGTCCAATATAATGAACATAAACCTTATCCCCAGGTTTTACTTCCATAGAATAGTTAACCAAATTATGTGCTAAAACTTTAACTCTTTCGTCCATAGCTTATCTCCTTTATCTTTATAATTGATATTTTGCTAGATTGTGTGAAGTTCATACGATCTAGTTATAAATAACTAACAATATTTGCTATCTATACCTACTCATATAGATAGGATAAAAATACATTTCCTGCATTTTTAAATGTCTGTGCACTGTCTTGAATACCCATTTTCGCTGTCTTACCAGTAGCTGGATTGTAGACCATTATATTAAAGGTATCATACCCATAGATAATTACTGCATCCTCAAGATTAGTCATAGCAATCACTGGTCTGCCAAGGGAAACATAATACAGTACATCATCCAGCTCAACACCGGATAATCTTATTGGCGTATATCTGGAATATTTTTTAAGTATATCATATGCAGAGCTATTTTGTACAGAAAGCTGATCCAAACTTTTATCAACATTCTGGTATTCCAGTAGACGTTGTATACAAGCTTCTAAAGTTTTATTGGGTAAAACTTCGCCTGTCATATCAACAAACTCATTGATTGTCTTCGACGTCTCTTTTACTCCTCTTTCCCAAATCAACTGGTTGCTGCTGTTTAACACCACTCCAATTCCTGCTTTTGCAATTTGAATTGCATCTGCTGCATTCTCATAGGAACCCTCAATACCCCCGGTGATATACGGATAATAAGTTAACAGCATCTGTCCATTCTCTGGAAGGCGTACCGTTGGGTCTTTTGCAATAATGGTATTAACCGTGGTTTTAACTTTAGGAATTTCATACATTTCAAACCCAGCCGGAAAGCTAAGATAGTACTCTGTTAAAGCCAAATCTGTAACTCTGAAGGAAGCATGAATCAGCAGCTCTTTTTTCTTCTCCTGATTCATAATATAATCTGTCGGAGCAAACGTATAAAGAAGCTTATTCCCATCTTCTACTTTCTGAACTCTACGAAGTTCTACAATATTATCCTCTACAGCAATACCACTAATATAATAGTCCTGCTTTTGATAGGATTTCAATATCTTTTTATCTACAGAAGCAATTTCCACCGTTGACAAGGGAGCCATTAAACTTCCATCGATCAAAGTAGCAAAATTATTCTTTTCAACATAACCATAGATAATATTGGAATCTATCTTATCCATCAGACGAATATTATATCCTTCTTTTGTTTTTATTATATCTTGATTTCCTGTTTCTAAATCCATTAAATATATCTGCTCAGATTGTCTTGGGTCCGAATTCTGCTGCCATGCAATATAATTAATATCTGCCAGTACCATTAGTTGATTTTTATTCACATCTTTCGCTATCTCTGATAGTTTCTTTGTAATTAAATTATAGGAGTATATCATTTGATTTACTTGGAAATAGAATACATCTTTCGTATTTACATAGGATAACTCTCCCAAATTCTCTTTCAACTTTTGATACGGTTCTTCTACCGGTATATAAACCAGTTCTTCTATGCGGCTTTCTGAACGAATGTAATGATATAGAATAATGGCTACCTTTCCCTCATATTGACCACGGTTCATATATCCATAAACCATGAAGTTCATATTACCTTCTGCATCCATACTTAATATTCTTATATCATGCTGATCATAGGTATCTCTTATATAGTCCGTATTTTCCTGTTTAAAGCTGAATACCTTCGTAATTTCGTTGTTTGTAAGGTCATAAAACCATAACTCTCTATTTCTTACAAAAGCAATTTTAGTTTTATCTTCCCCTGCTACGTAAGGAATCTCCTGATTTGCTGTTATTCCTAGTTTCAATTCACTTTTATCAAGGCTGGCAAGCGTTACATCAAAAATGGACTCCATATTCCGCTCGTAATTGAGAAGAAACATCCTTGTACTAGAATATTTTACCCTAAAAAACTCTGAAACATTAAACATTTCAGCAACGCCATTAATTTCAGCCTCTACTATATAATTAAGTTCAATTGAAGCAGTAGTCGGATATATCTCCTTTATCGTTGGTATTACTGTAGTTATAACAGTTGGATTTAGATTTCCCCAGCTAATCATATCAAAACTTGAAAAAATATTAACATAAGCAAATGTGGAATTATCCGCATCCTTAGAGGACTCAATGTATTTTATCATGTTCTCTGCTTCAGCCTTGTCTAGCATTGCCTGATGAAACTCCAGAGCAAAATCCAGATTTTCTTTTAAATGAGCCTGTTCATATATCTTAATACGCTGATAATAATACATCTTTTCACTTTTACTGGTAATCAGAGTTAGTTTTAATGCATATTCCTTACCTGCTGCTAACTCTGCCTGCAGCTTAACTTTTGCTGTTTTATCAGTTCCGTCCTCTTCAAATACACTGACGGAACTTGTTTCAATCAGAGAGTTTCCCACGAACTCTCTTACTTCATAATTCATCTTTTTTATATCATATTCTTTGTAATCAATCTGCACCTCAAAAGCTTGATCGGAGTTTAGCGGAGTAACCGACTCTCTTATTTGATTTGCATCCAAATTACTGCTGTACCCATGCAGCAGATTAATTGTTCCATCATTAATTTTTATTTTTATTAATGGAAATGTAGCATCTTCCATTATTGTTGTATTATCAATATCAAAAACAACCTCCTTAATATCCCCGCTGAAATAGGAAAAGGCTGCGATAAAAACAACGATTAAAATAATTATTCGATAAACATGTTTTAGCATTTAGCCTCCAAACATTATTACAATCATATATTAATTAGTTTACTATTTTCCTCCTGAAAAAGACGATACAAGCAGGGATCTACATTTAAAAAATCCATGCAATTTTTTAATTCTTCGCTCAACTCACCCTGTTCTGCGCCATCCCCAGTTCTCTTTACTGCACGTATTAAGATGTTTTTAGGCGTATGCTCCATATCTATAAATTCAAGCAGTTGAACCCGATACCCCTTCGTTTCCAGCAACTGTGCACGTAATGCATCCGTAACCAAGGAAGCCATTCTTTCTTTGATAATTCCATATTGAAATAGTGGATTTAACGTCTCATTTTTCATTTGCTTATTTAGTTCATGCTGGCAGCATGGCACGGATAGAATTACCTTTGCGCCCCAGCTCTGTGCCTTATACAGAGCATGATCTGTTGCAGTATCACAAGCATGCAGCGTAACAACCATATCAACTTGATTATTGCCAGTATAGGACGCAATATCCCCTTCCAGAAAGCAAAGTTTATCATACCCATATTTTTTACTTAAATTACTGCAATTTTCGATAACATCTTTTTTTAAATCAAGGCCGATTACATTAATATTGTAATCCTTCATATGTTTTAAGTAATGGTACATTGCAAAGGTCAAATAGGATTTGCCGCACCCGAAATCCAGTATTGTCAATTCCCGATTATGCTCAAGATAGGGCAAGATATCTTCGATATATTCTAAAAAACGATTAATTTGCTTAAACTTATCTGATTTTGCTTTGACAACTTGACCCTCTTTTGTCATAACCCCCAAGTCAACTAAAAACGGAAGCGCAGTACCTTCCTGCAAAATATAATTTTTCTTCTTGTTATGGCTAAACTTAAGCAGATCTTCCATTTCTGATTTTTCTATATCCTCATTACTTGCGGTATGATTTTTTTTAATTTTATTGATAACAGTTACTTTACCTTTTTTACTAAATAAAATCGTAGCACTTCCATGCTCTGTATTAATTTCAATTTGGCGAAAGCTTCCGTTCGTCCAGTCTTCTGCCTGTAACAGAATTTCCTCTTTTTTTTCATTTGTATGAAAAACTTTTTCCTTAATATATTTTGTAATTTGAAAAAGTAACTCTTCCTTTATTAAGACTGGTCTAACTTTAATCTTTGTAATTATGTCTTTATCTATTGGATTACTTAACACCATGCTTATTAATTGCTGGTTGATTGTTTCCTCTAATAACTTCTTTACTGTAATTTCCATACTTTGTTCCATTCTCGTGATCACACAGTTTTTCTTAAATAACCATTTGGCTTCTTTTATTTAATCAGCATTGCCTATTATATTTATTCCCCTATATTGTAATGTCTTTTCCGCAATAGTACAACCACGTAATTATAATTTTTTTGCTGCATCTCGCTTGGGCAGAGCAAAATCGGGGTTATAGCTGAACTGTTAACAATTTTCCGGGAAATAATTGGGTTGAATTGTAGCAAATAGTTCTTTTCACATTCAGAATTCGTCTGCATATATTGATATAAAAAGCTTAGGAGTACTTAAATGTCATATACCAGTGGTAGAAGTTATGGCTCCGGTAATAAGAATAATAAGGTGCCAAATTATAGTGCTAATTCTCAAACACCGGCTAAGCCTCAGCACACTTCGAATACATCCTCTAAAACCGTAAGCAATGCATCAACGAGTATCAAAAAGACTACACCTGTCAAAACAAATCAAATACCTAGCCCCGATTTGGGCTCAGGTCCGTATCGTCCAGGCTCAGGATCAAGAATGACTCCAGGCTCTACTTCTCCTTCGCCAAATAACGGTACAACACTTACTCCAGGCACCCCTGCAATAATCCCAGGAATTACTCCCCCAACACAACAAGTTACTCCAAACAACCCAATCTTCCCAACACCAGGCAGCACCAGAACAACTATGCCCGGAACCGGCACGACTACCACCCCCCGCACACCTCTGACTATGCCTAATACTGGCACCGCTCCTATGACAATGCCTGGTACTGGAACGACTCCTATGACTCCTGGCACTCCTAGAACTATGCCTGGTACGGGTGCCACTCCTATGACTCCCGGTACTCCTAGAACTATGCCTGGTACTAGTGCTACTCCTATGACTCCCAGCACTCCTAGAACTATGCCTGGTACGGGTGCCACTCCTATGACTCCCGGTACTCCTAGAACTATGCCTGGTACGGGTGCCACTCCTATGACCCCCAGCACTCCTAGAACTATGCCCGGTACTGGTGCTACTCCTATGACTCCCGGTACTTCTCAGATGATGCCTGGTACAGGTGCTACTCCTTCCACGCCTGGCACTCCCAGAACTATGCCCGGTACTGGTGCTACCCCTATGACTCCTGGCACTTCTCAGATGATGCCTGGTACTGGTGCTACTCCTTACACGCCTGGCACTCCCAGAACTATGCCTGGCACTGGTGCTACCCCTATGACTCCTGGCACTCCCAGAACTATGCCTGGTACGGGTGCTACTCCTATGACTCCTGGCACTCCTAGAACTATGCCTGGTACTGGTGCTACTCCTTCCACGCCCCGCACACCACAGACAATGCCTGGTACCGGACCAACCAATGGGCTTTTTCCTGGTTCCAACTTGCAGACACCTCCATCTAGTATGACCACACCTACTACTCCAAGTCAAAATCAGCCTGGTTCACAAGGTGGCACAAATAGCAATTTATATCCTTCTGGCCAATTGCGGACTCCACCAAGCAATGAAATAACCAGTCCTATACCGCCATTGATTGCACCAATGGAACCTACGTTGGATTCCTTATCCTTACCTTCACAGGATGCATCCTTTAGCTTTGACGCAGAACTCTATGCAAATCCGTTTATTAACCTAAACAACCAATTACCTTACCAGATGCCTAATACGTATTATCCCGCATATCCAAATAATTCTAATATGTATATGCCTAATGCAAATAATTCGACAATGGGTGTTCCTATGTTTCCTCTTTATGGGTATGATAATTGCGAGGAACTAGATAAAGATGCCAGTTATATGAAGCAACTTTATCCTTCCACAGCAAGGATAATTCAAAAAGAAGTTGATAACGAATGTGATCAACTAGAATATGATGGTAGTGTAATGTTTGATGAATATCCCGATCGGATTTTAATAGAAAAGATTGTTGATCGTATTTATGAAAAAATCAGAGATAACGATGAAGCCCCAAGACTTCAGGCAAATAGTCTTTATTTCTTTCCAGAAAATTATCACAGAAATCCTCTGCGAGATGTAGTTAACTTAATACTATTAAATGAATTTTTCCATCGTAGAAGACGCCATCGTGGTAGAAAACGCTGGTTCTAATATTAATAATAGAAAAATTTATGACAATTGAAACCTTAAGCAGTTACTGCAAAATATTATCATAGAAGAACAGGGAGGATGTTAGCCTCCCTGTTCTTCTATATATTGCAGCTTTTGCAATAATTCTTAACGCAAAGGTCTGCTTATTATTATATTTATCTACCAACTCTCATTATTAATAGGAGTTGCAAGTGATATTTTAGTTTTGCCGGTTAACTCATTATAGGTAATTGCAATTTGAACATTTATTTTATTGCCCATTGAAGTCACATACTCATTCAGCATACCCGTATAACCATATACCGTATAAAGATCACCTTCATCGTATTCTAATGCCACTTCGCCCTGTAATGCGTCTATCAGTAACTTTGCAATTTCTTTCTTCTGCTCAACAGTGAGATCACCTTCTTTAATTCCTTCATATTTTAGAGTAATCTGCTTCTTTTCTACTCCAAGTTCAGTTAACTTATCCTCTAAAATATTCTTATAACGATCGATACTTTCGATTCCCTGTAGTATATTTAATTGTACAACAATATAATGTTTCAGAGTATTGATGTTACTTTCTTCTTGTTGAACGCTTACGATTTTTATTTCAGTTGAGGCTTGCTTTGCCTGCTTAAATATAAAACTTTCGCTTCTGGTACCTTCTTCCCAAACAGTAATATCCTCATTCACGATTAATCCTATGGCATCTGCAATATTATAAATAAGGTTTTCTTTATCTTCTTCACTCAAATATCCTGTTGCATACTCGCCAAGTATTGCCAGACTGCTTTGCATTTCATGGGTATCTGACTTAATAAATGCTTCTGTTATCTGTGCTTCCTCGCGAAACATACGATTAACAAGTATTTGTGCTGCAACAGCCACCCAAAGTACTGCGACCATATATAAAGTTATTCTGGTACGTTTTCTTGAAAATATATTTCTAAACTTATAAATAAAATGATCAAACTTTTTATGTTCCATTCTATTAAGACCTCCAATATGGGAAACTTTGTTAATCCATCTAGTAGTTTCCCCGTTATTTGGAGTTTTATTCTTTAATTGTACTATACCGATCTATAAAAACATGTTATAATACCCACAACCATAAATGATTACAGATAGAAACATATCTATCGCTTACATAATATAATTTATGCAGCTGGTTTTACGCAAAGGGGAGGTTTTCATATGGATACACCAACACTGTATCGTAGACGCTTTATACCGAATGAAACAGTTCATTTAAAGGATGATATTATACTTAATATAACCGAAGACTTTATTCTGACAAAATGGGTTGCACTGCATCCCCGTAGTGATATTGCTGCTGGAATTTCTGCTTATTATTTGGATCAGGGATTAAAAGTGAGTAAGATCTTAGATAAAAACGATAATTTAGTTTATTGGTACTGCGATATTATTCAATCAAAACAGGATGCAATAAAAAATACCATCATTATCGAAGACCTCTTAATTGATGTCATTCTGCTTAACGATGGTACTGTACGTATTTTGGATATTGATGAGCTCGCTGACGCACTGGATCAGAATTTAATTACTCAAACTGAAGCCACCTATGCACTGCGTCGACTTGATAAACTTCTTCGTATCATAAGAGAGGATAAATTTCACACTCTTCAGGAACCAATCCTACAGATGGAATAAGCCTTATTCCATCATATCAATTCGTCTAATATGTCTCTCTTCATTGGAAAACTTCGTATCTATAAAGGTTTCCACA
The DNA here is from genome assembly GCA_047606065.1 of Mobilitalea sp. Classification (GTDB taxonomy): domain Bacteria; phylum Bacillota; class Clostridia; order Lachnospirales; family Lachnospiraceae; genus Mobilitalea. The sequence continues at coordinate 44,514 of JASGEU010000008.1, read as the reverse complement.
ATTTTAAGCGCATGACCTATTCCAATTACTCTTGCGCCCATTGCAAGTACATTTGCATTATTGTGAAGTCTTGTAGCCTCAGCACTAAAGCAGTCATGGCAGAGTGCTGCACGAATGCCCTTCATTTTATTCGCCGTAATTGATATACCAATTCCTGTACCACAAATGATTATACCTAGATCGCATTCCTTGCTTTGGATTGCTTTGCCAACAAGTTTAGCATATTCCGGATAATCGCTTGCGGTAACATCACCACAGCCGAAATCCTTATATTCAATACCTCTCTTATCCAAATAATCCATAACTGCTTTCTTCATTTCATATCCAGTGTGGTCATTTCCAAGTGCTATCATAATTTCCTCCTAATTGCTAGTTATCCTCGTTTAATTTATAAACTGTCTTTTTCACCAAACGTCCCAGTTCTATGTAGCATTCTTCATATTCCATCAAAGAACCTCCATAGGGATCTACAACATCTCCGATTTCTCCTGCGTATTCCTTCAGAGTGTAAACATCCTTTACATCCGGATATAATTCCATAATCTTTTTCTTCTGACTGGCTGTCATTACAAGAATAATCGTATTTTCCTCTATATCAGTGGATTTTAAACCCTTTGCTATATGATTATTCAGCTCAAGGTCATGTTTTTTCAATACAATCTCTGCCTTCGGATTTAAAGGTTCTGAAAACAGAACTACAAGGCCCCTGGAACACACCTTACGATTGCTTACTTTTTCAAGATTTTTATAGATAGCCTCTGCCATAGGGCTTCGACAAGTATTACCAGTACATACAAATATCAGTTTTTGATAGTTCCCCATTGTTACCTCCATTACAATACTCTTACCAGAGTTTGTTATATAGAACCGATTCATCCCTAGACATTAATTACCCGATAACCTGCTGCCTTTAATAATCTATTCATAATCGCTTGTCCCAGACAATCATCCGTAAAACTTTCCGAATAAATATACTGAGTATGAAGCTCATCAAATTCTCTTAATATTCCGTAAAGACCAGCTGCAATTGAGGCTTCATTATTTCGAGTGCCTATGACTTTAATTAATCCATGATGATAGAAATCCTTTGTTTCCTGTGTAGCGATAACTCCAACACTATTACCAGCAAGCAGCCTTTTCTTTGCATTCTCATTAATAGTGAAAATAACTTCATCTATATCACCCTCATAAATGGTTAACTCACCCTCGGGTGCATAATGACGGTATTTCATACCTGGAGCTCTGGGAACAAGCGCTAAATCAGGCTCCATTTTTAATATTGCCGGATCATAATTAATCTCACCAATTACATTCTCAAGCATAGTCTTTGTTATACTGCCTGGTCGTAATATCATAGGATGTTCACCGGTCAAATCAACAATTGTAGATTCCAAGCCCAGGGTTGCATTTCCACCATCAAGAATCATATCAATTCTTCCACTTAGGTCCTGAATTACATGCCCTGCTGTAGTCGGGCTTGGCTTACCGCTTAAGTTTGCACTTGGTGCTGCAACGAAAACTCCTGATATCTCAATTAGTTTTCTGGCAATTTGATTTGCCGGGAGTCGAATTGCTACGGTATCCAGCCCTCCTGTGGTATGGTAGGGCACAATTTCCTTCTTGTTTAAAATAATTGTTAAAGGACCTGGCCAGAATACTTCTGCTAACTGATAAGCTTTATCCGGTATTTCTTTTGCAAGCAGCTCCAAATCCTTATTTTTTGCAATATGAACGATCAGAGGATTGTCAGAAGGTCTTCCTTTTGCCTGGTATATTTTTTTAGCGGCATTCTCATCTAATGCATTTGCACCAAGTCCATATACCGTCTCTGTAGGAAATGCAACCAGCCCGCCTTCTCTAAGTATCCGGGAAGCTTTCTCCAACCTCTCTATATCAATATTATCAATATCTAAACTAACTACCTTTGTATCCATATTGCTCCTTGTACTCTATAATCACCATTCACTCTTTTGTTAACCTCTAGAGTCTATGATACATCTAATTTGTGTACTTTTTATGTTGCCTAATTCTCCTGCATATTTCATATGCCGCTACATTATAGCATAACCTTTGCGCAAAATCAAATTACGGTGTTGGGGTCTCGCCTGCGCCCTTTGCGCCATCGAGTCCACCGTCCTTGATAAACTGCATTACAGCAAGATGAATACCCCAAGCCATTCTCTCTTGATACTCATCCTCTAATAGTAAAATGGCTTCCTGTCCATTGGACAAGTATCCACACTCCACTATTACTAATGGGCATTTTGTACGTGTAATCATATAATAACTGGTATTAGACTTTGCTTTCCGCTTATTCCCGTCACCAATGGTCTCAATTAATTGTGCCTGTATTATCTCTGCTAAACGCTTTCCCTGGGGTGATGCCTGGTAATAAAAAACCTGTGCACCCTTGACTGACTCCTGAGTAAAACTGTTCTGATGGATACTTAACGCCAGGTCAGCATTATTGGTATTGATGAGATCTACACGATTCCTCATATCAGCTCTTTTCTTATTGGAATCTGTTTCTGAATACAAACCGACGTCCTCTTCCCTGGTCATAATTACTTTAATATCATTTAACTCTAATAAGTTCTTTAGTTTTAAAGCAATACTTAAGTTGATATCCTTTTCCAAAGCATTATTAACACCAACTTTACCAGGATCTCTTCCACCATGTCCCGGATCAATTACAATTGTTATTTGTTTTTTCTCTGCTGTGTCTTTATCACTTGTAAAAAAAATATTCTTCATAACCCTGATGGATGGGTCGGTAGTTAATATACTTGCAATTAGTATTAGGAATAAGAAAATCAAACTAAAATATTTTTTCATATTTTATTACACTCTTGAATTTAATTCCTTACATTCTATGAAGCGATGATTTGTCCTATTCTCTTTCATGTAAGCCTGTTTAATTAATATAACGAATGATTACATCCCAAACACTTTGCTTTTCTAGTCCCAACTTCCAGACTGCCACCCCTGCTAAGTCTCCTTCATAGATAGCCTTCATCTTCTCTTCAATTGAGGCATCCTCTTCTTGCCACATACGATAGGTAGCACCGTCCTTGGTATACTCGACATAGTAACACCCACTGGCTTCATCCCATACCGCCTCTGCACCATTATCGGTGATTATATTTGCTGCTGGTGTCATAGAAAAATACTCTGAGGATATTTCTCCTTCTGCGGTCTCCTTCCATAGTCTGGTATAGAAAGGAATTGCAATAATTGTCTTCTCCTTTGGTACCATAGTTAAAATATTTGTAATTGCTTCTTTAACAAACCCTATGGAAGAGACAGGTCCAGGAACTTCAGAATTTGCATGATATTCGTTGTAAGCCATTACTACAACATAATCAGCAATAATTCCCTGCTCTTCTCTATCATAATATTTACTATAGGCACTTGGAACATAGCTATCCACGGAAAGAACAATCCCATTATTTCTGCACTTTACAGATAACTCTCTTAGGAACTGAACATAATGTATTCCTGCTTCTGAAGTAATACGTTCAAAATCTATATTGATACCATTCAGTTTATATTGCAGGGCCATTTCAATCAGTGAATTAGCTAAAGCTTCTCTTCTTGATGTATGGGATAGAAGCTCTGTCATATCCACCTCTGCATTTGCATTAAAATCGTCTACTGCTGCCCAAACCTCGAGTCCTAACTCTCCAGCCGCCTTCATGTATTGCTCTGTTGCCAAAGAGGTCAGTGTACCCATTTCATCACTAACGCTGAACCAGGTCGGGGAAATCACATTGACTCCTTTTGTTTCCTGAATTAACTTCTTCATATTGTCTGTGGCATCCAAATTAAATACTTGGTGAAAGACCATATTAATCTTTCCTGCTCTTGTCTGAGCTGTATAATTAGGAGCTTGAAAATCAGATTCCAGGGTTTCATAATAGGACTTTTTCGTAAATTTATCCTTTACGTAACCTTTCACTCCATCTTCTGTCATTACTTTTACAAAGCCCTTTTTGGGTGCCTCCTCCGCATCAACAAACAATAATTTTGTGCCCACGGTCAGTTCCATTAATATAGGACTCTTTATACTTGGCTCAACACGAAGCTGTGTTGCTTTGACGACATCAGTATATAAGTAATCACCCCAGAGATATTGAATTACAACTCGATTTGGTTCTTTATAATATTCATAAGTAAGGTCTGAATACTTTTCAACAAATTCCAGCGATAAATATACTTTATCTGCAAATACTTCAACAATAGAGTGATCCGAAGCTACCGAAGTCTCTATTGTACTCTTTGTTACGGTATAGGTTTCTTTTCCAGCTTCTGCTTTGATAATCTCATCCGGTGTGGTATAGGTCAGAACATTTTCATTGTAATCCCAGTAAAATCTATGATTGAAATACTGAACTACAGTATCATAATCAACATAAACCTTATCCTCAATCAACAACCCTTTATTCTCATAAATCTCATTCTGAAGAATGATAAGGACCTCAGAAGCTTCCAACGGATAATATTCTGTCAGCGGCATCTCCTCTTTACTCGGTGTCATATATTTTATAATTGCCGATACCACAATTATGGCTATAATTATCAATGCTGTAACTGATCCAATTACTGCCAGTTTCACTTTCTGTTCCATAATTTCCCTCCATTAGTATATTCCCGATCTAAAACTTCCTTTGTTAAATCCAGAGACTCAACTTCCTTGATTATTTCCAATAATCCTTATCTACTTTCAACATTATAGCATTTATTTAATATACCGTCATTACTAAATTCGACTTTTTAGCAGGAAATACTTTAAGAGATAATCATTTAACTCAATTTCTTAAATGTTACTTTTCGTTACCTTTGCGTCAATAGTAAAGGCTGTGATCCCCATATTCACAGGGATCACAGCCTTTTTGTCAAATCAACCAATGGTATAGACATCTGATACTAAAAATCTCTTTTATTATAAATAGCTTTTGACAGACTATATGAAAGGAACAGAATAATCACTGACAACAATATAATACCGTAATTTAATAGCATTAAATTATTAGTCCCATAATTGTACGCTATGGATATGATGTTTATATTGGTCATTGACATAAGGGTCATCAAACCCGCACTTATGATACTAATAGCTATAGCCGGAACATAAAATCCCCATAGCTTGCCTTTTTGATATCCTAATTTAAAGAGTGTAGGAAACATGAAAAGGTTTGATATAGAGAAAATAAAACAACTTATTGCTAATATAAATAGATTTTGTTCCAAATTCAGATAATAACGCGAAGGTCCAATTAAATTACATAGGAAAGCCACCGGAATGGACATTAACAGTCCAATTCCTCCAAATAAGATGGATAAGCAGAATCTCCCTGCAACAACATTATTTCTATTCACCGGCAGTGTTAAGTACAAGAGATTTAAATCTCCCTTTTCTTCAATTGCAAAAGGATTCACTGAATAACTTAACGCCAGATACATACCAAACGGTACAATGATTAAAGGTGAGGCCAATCCAATAAAGAAAAGAAATAATGGCACTAACACCAATCTGATGTGGTAATATTTCATAGCACGCCAATCCATTAACATCATTTTATAAATCATCATATTCTCCCTTTCTACTATAGTTAACCATAATATCATCTAACGTAACCGGCTCTGTTATTACGCCCCCAGGCAAGCCACTTACATCTGACAATAACATCATTCCTTCAAACCCACCTACATGCTCACGTAATCCAATTACATTTCTTCTTTTATTTTGTGGCAAATCTCCTCTACCACCTCGGACAATACAATACTTATCCAGTAATTCTTCTTTTGCTCCACTGAAGATAATTCTGCCCTTATGTAGATAGACAATATTATCTGCAATCTTTTCAAGGTCACTGGTAATATGAGTGGAAAAGAAAATGCTCCTGTCTTCTTTCACCATAAAGTCTCTGCAGATATCCAGCATCTCTTCACGAGCTACTGGATCAAGCCCTGAGGTTGGTTCGTCAAGAATTAGGAGTTTTGCATTGTGAGACAGCGTAACCGCCATGCCGAGTTTCATTTTCATTCCGCGTGACATTGTTTTAATTTTCTGCTTAATTTCCAAAGAAAATGCTTGCAGATACTTGTGGTAAGCTGTACTATCCCAGTCTATATAGAAAGGACGCATTGCCTTTTCCACATCTGCCGGAGTCCAGTCCTCCTGAAAATATGGCTGCTCTAATAAAACTCCCAGATTCTCTTTATTAAGAACATCCTCACTGGACTTTCCTAATATTTTTGTTTCCCCATCGTCCTTTAACGCCATTCCCAGTAACAGCTTTAAGGTTGTGGTTTTACCTGCACCATTCTGACCGATAAAGCCACACACATAACCACTCGGAACAGAGAAACTGATATTATCCAAAAGAAAACTTTTATATCTTTTTCTAAGACCATTCACCTCTATCGCATTATTCATTTATGCTCCCCTCCAATTCATCCAATAATTTATGCAGGTCCGTCATTAAAAGCCCTGCCATATTTGCTTTTTTTATCGCAGTAAGCAATGCACTCTCCGTTTCCTCTAGATACTGCTCTCGAATAACATCGCTATTAATCTTTTGAACATAGCACCCTTTGCCCGGAACCGTACTTACATACCCTTCCAGTTCCAAATCGCCGTATGCCCTTGTAGTTGTTATAACACTCACCTTTAAATCCCTGGCAAGCTGACGAATCGAAGGAAGCAGTTCACCTTGGGGCAATTCTCCCGATATAATTGAATATTTTAACTGCTCTTTAATTTGCTCATAAATTGGTACTCCTGATTGATAGGATAAGACAATTCTCAAAGAACTTCTCCTTTCATATATCACTAGTGTCATTCTGTATATATACGTTATATACAGATTATATATTGGTAATATTCACCTGTCAAGTATATAAAGAAAAATAATTAATTTAATAATGCATTATCATAAATGCACAAAAAAGCTGCATATGCAGTATTGATTAGCATTTTCTAACCAATTTGCCTATGCAGCCTATTACCCCATCCCTTTTCATAATTAAACTAAAAAAAGCAACCACAATAAAATATAGACTTTAAAGTATAGAGGGCTTTTAAGTCCTGTGATTAATTACCTGCGGTATACTTTTTATCTATTAATGAATCGTCAAACCTAATTTTCAAAATTATTAGTAATAGTCAGTTATGGATGCATCGCATTTTTACATTTTAACTGCTTCGGATAAGAAGGCATTTGTGATATGTTATACTTATCCCTTTGACATAACCCTGTAACTGACTAATACAATAATTTCTTAAAAAAATAGTATGCCTTTTCATTAATTCTGGTTGGTTCAGAATTAAAAGGAACCGACCAGATTTTTCTTTTTAATTTGTTACTTATTATTGCTATTGTTTTATTGTCTGCCTGGGGAATAAAATAGAAGCAGGATTCACCCATATCCAAACCATAATTATCCTTTGTAAACCGCTCAAGCTTTGCTAAGTCCCAGGCAGAACGTCCGCCAATCACTATCCTTTTTGTACACCGCAAAAACTCTTGCTGGTTCCAGTCAGGAACAGCACCAAAATCTATAATAATACACTCATAATCTCTGACAAGGATATCAAAAATCTCCTCTTTTTCAACTCTTTCATAGCAGGTTATATTTTGAAAATAGAATTGTCCTTCCTTGTTATTTTTCCATTCATATGCCTCTCGGATTAATTTCATGTCCTGATGCGTATTGCATTCCAACACCGCCGTTTTTCTTCCTAGCTCTCCACCGAAGTAAAAGGCAAGCATTAGAGCAGTATGAGTTACCCCAACACCATGGTGCGTACCAATAATTCCAATTACTTCATGACCTTTTTGGTAACTGGTCTTACTAAGTTTCTTAAAAAGCATTGGCTTTTGCTTCATAAATTAACCGCTCCTTGTATGCCCTTTCTGAATAATTGTATAATGACTCAATTTACATGGTTTAGTATCTCACTAAATAGCTCTTGCTCACATTTACTAATTGTTTTTCGAAATAAATCCGGTTCATGAGGAATGCGGTAACAGCTCTCTCTTCTCATATTTTTAACTATTGTCTGAAAACGCAGACCATCAAGAAAATTGAACAGATACAGTATATTCTTGTCTTCCGAAACCATAGATAAAACTTTTTCAGCCTGTTCCAACTCCCAGTATTTTGCTCCAAGTACAAGTATTTTAAGATCAGATATCTGAAACAGATTAAGATTAGCTTCCGTCAGTACGCCTAAGTCTTTTACTACTACTTGAAATCTTTCAAACTTCTGTATTCTGTTTGGGTGGCTAGCTTCCATTGTAATACCTTGATAAAATATTCTTCCTTCGTTATTAGCACGTATATTACAACGGTTTTTAAGCAATGCTATACACTTACTGTCATTTTCTTCATAATATAAGCACAGAAGTCCTTGACGATGAAGGTAGTTACAAAGGCGAAAAGCAAAGTGTGTTGTGCCAATTCTACTTTGTCCGCCCGCAACAGCAATATAAAGCGTAGTATTATCTTTTGTTACAAATTGATTTTTTTGAGTTATGGCTGATAATTTCTTGCGTAATATTTCAATGGAGGCGGGTCGATGAGAAGGCTGATATTTTAAGCACCGATTAATAATAACCTTTAGTTGTTTTGAACAATTTCCAGCCTGATCAATGTGAAGAATGTCTTCATCCTGCTTTTTTATAGGAATTCCAGTAGCCATATAATATAATAACATGCCCACACCATAGATATCACATCGCTCATCTATTCTTCCTTTGTGATATAATTCAGGTGCAGCATATCCTCTGGTTGCAAAATACGCTTGTCCCTGCACAAGTTCATCCCGAAAAATCGCACTTCCAAAGTCAACTAACTTTAGAACACCGTTATGAATAATGATATTATCCGGCTTTAAATCAAGGTAAAAAATTGGTCGATCAATGCAATGTAAATAGTGAATTAAATCACAGAGCTGTATCCCATAATTAAGTATAATGCTTTCTTGCAAGCCTCCTGTCTTTGCAACATGCTCTGCGAGAGTTTCACCCTCAAGATATTGTTCGACAATATAGGAACCTTCTTCATTTTCTTCAATATCATAAATTATAGGAATACAAGAATGTTTCAGATTTTTTAGTACAAATGCTTCGTTACGAAGATTTAGATAAAAGGGATGGTGTTTAGAAATAACTTTGATTACTCGATAAGAATTTAGTTTGATATGTTCTGCCAGATATACTTTAGCAGTGCCTCCCCTGCCAAGTAAGCCTAAGATTTTATATTTTTGAAACCATATTTCCTGCTGCATTCTCTCCTTTCCTACCAGCGTTACACATAGAATCAATTCCTTTTTATTATATACAAATTTTGGGATTGATGCAATAATTTTTATTTTGCCTTAATTCACAAATATTTTATATTATTTTGTTGATTTTTCTTTTTACGGCAGGAACGGCCAAAGAAAAGGGGTTGACGAAACCTCCCGATTTCAGGCGGCTATTCCTATAAATTTCATATCTATGTGTATTGACTTTGCTTACTATTTAAATTATACTTTTTTTACACCATTGGACGATACACGCTGGTCGTGTATTCATTCCTCTTTACTATAGAAAGGGGTGTACTGTATGAAAATAGAAAAAATTAGTGACAATCAGATTAGATGTACTTTGAACAAAAGTGACTTGATAGACCGAGAGATAAAAATAAGTGAACTTGCTTATGGCACCGAGAAAGCAAAAGCCCTGTTTCGTGATATGATTCAGCAGGCTTTTTACGAATTTGGTTTTGAAGTAGATGATATTCCTTTGATGATAGAAGCCATTCCGGTATCAACAGAATGCCTTATTTTAGTTATAACCAAGGTGGAAGATCCCGATGAATTAGATACCCGTTTTTCCAAGTTTTCCTCCTTTAACATTAACGGTAACGATAAAGAAGATACTGATGAGGACTCTTATGCTGACGAAATTATAAGCAGCTTTGATCAAATGGATGATATAAGCGATGATGTAGAGGATACTTTAAAGGATGATTCAATTGAAGATTCTGAAGTTAGTAAGGCTTCACTGCCTAACCCCAGTACCCCCTCCACCTCTGGTGCACAGATTCCTGTAAAATTAACCAAGGTGTATTCCTTCCGTTCTTTGAAGGAGGTAATCGAATTAGCTAATATTATGTTAGGTACTTATCATGGTCATAATACCTTATATAAGAATGCTCTTACATCAACCTATTATTTAGTTATTAGTATTAGTGATCATACACCGGAGGAATTTAATAAGATCTGTAACATAATTTCCGAATACGGTAGAGTTGAAAAAGCTTCTTATGCCAGCTCTTCTTACTATGAGGAACACTATGAGGTCATTGTTAAAAATCATGCTTTGCAAATTCTATGTGTTATGTAAAGTAACAATTGATTGTCAAATCGCAATAATAAAAAAGATGTATCACTTTGATGTGATATATCTTTTTTTATTTAAGGCGACAACAAGATGATAACGACAAGTCGTTTCACTTGTTATGAATAAAGGGACGAGGCTAAGCCTCATCCCTTTGTTTTAATTATTCACCAATTTGATCTTGAATTCTGTCCATTAACTCATCTGGATCTAATCCATGAACCATAGCTGCTTCCTCTAATGTTTCTGCCTGTGCAGATGGACATCCAAGGCAGTGCATACCGATATCTAAAAGTACCGGAATAATATTCTGATCAATTGAAATCGCCTGTGCGATAGTCATATCTCTTGTTATAGTTGCCATATGATATTCCTCCTTATCAAAATATGTCCCATAGATCAGTAATGACCCAGGACAATTTTTCCTATGATTAAACCTAATTGTAATTCTTATTTAGCATAGTTTATTATATTCTAAGACAGTGACATCGTCAAGCATCTGAAAGGCAATTTATATTAATTTCATAGAAAGTTACCAAACAATAATCACCTAATTGTACTTGCATTATCCCTGTCCATGTATTAAAATGTAAGTGATTGTTGAAAGGAGGTAATTTATTATGGCATATACTATCAATGAAGAATGTATCAGCTGTGGCGCTTGCGCTGGTGAATGCCCTACAGGAGCTATTTCTGAAGGAGCAAGTCAATATGTTATCGATGCTAATACTTGCATCGATTGTGGTGCATGTGAAGATACATGTCCTACAGGAGCTATTTCTCAATAATATGCTCACGTACATAAAAAGAGCATTTGCATACCAGCTAATCAACCGGTAAGCAAATGCTCTTTTTTATAACTTGTCCCAAATACCCTTAAATATATATTCTATTCTTTTTTGCAAACTTGGATCTTTTTTTCTTTTTATCTATTGTGGCTGCCGCCATCATTCTACTCTTTTGGAATTCTCTGATTGAGGCGTCAAACTTACGAAATCTTTCCTCTTCCTTTTCTTCTTGTACCTTCATAAGATAACTCATCCGGCTAACAACACCATTCGTGACATCAACCCCAATGTCCTCCACCAGCCTTGCGTTATTTTCTTTGAGTGCAGACATTATTATATGCTTCATTAGCGCTTGAAACTGTCCCATTTTAGATTCAGACTCTTCTGTAATTGTGGTATCTTCTTCTGTAATCAGGCTTGTCGCTTCTTGCTCATCCTCCAAATCATCCCCTGGTTCGTTCTCTAGCTTGTCCTCCAGCTCGTCCTCTTGAATTAGATTAGTCATCTTATTGTCCTCCTTCTGCTGCAAAATTGCTTCAAGATCAAGTGAATACGGCGAATCCAAGGTGCTTAACACCATTTTGATAGCCTTCAGTTGAAATCCATATTCTCTTAATTCCTTCAACTTTTTAAGAAGCTCAATATCTGCAGGCTTATAGTAACGCTGATCCATTTCATTACGGGATATCGGTAGTGCAAGCTCTTTCTGCCAATTTCTAAGAACATGGGCTTCCACATCAATTAGATTTGCAGCTTCTGAAATCATATATCTAACTTCTTCCACTCTTACGCCTCCCTTTTTATGTAATTATTTTCCACTTTTTACATTATAACATAGCAAACATCAATTGCAATACGCTTTCACCATTTTCAAAGATAACTTATCGACATAAAAAGGGGAAACCCCAAAGAAGTTCCCCCTTTTCTACAGCAAATATTACCGCTCCAAATTTGCAAATTTAGTGTATTGTGACTGCCAGGCAAGCTTAACAGTTCCTACCGGACCATTTCTCTGTTTACCAATAATAATTTCAGATACACCAGGTTCCTCTGTATCACGATTGTAATAATCATCTCGATAAATGAACATTACAACGTCCGCATCCTGCTCAATTGCTCCTGATTCTCTTAAGTCAGATAGCATAGGCCTCTTATCCGGACGCTGTTCCACCGCACGGCTAAGCTGGGAAAGTGCAACTACAGGAACATTAATTTCTCTGGCAAGAGACTTTAAAGATCTTGAAATCTCTGAAATTTCCTGCTGTCTGGACTCAGATTTTTTACTGCTGCCAGACATTAATTGTAAGTAATCTATGATAACCATTCCAAGATTCTTTTCTAACTTTAGCTTTCTGCACTTAGAACGCAATTCAGTAATGGAGATTGCTGAAGTATCATCGATAACCAGATTAGAGCCACCCACCAGCCTTGCACTTTCCATTAAGCTTGCCCAATCATCCCCGGATAAACTACCGGTACGTATGGATTGAGAATCCACTCTGGAATTCATTGCCAGGATTCTTTTAACCAACTGGTCCTGTGACATTTCCAAACTGAATATTGCAGTCGTAATATTCGATTTTAAGGCAACATATTCTGCTATATTAAGTACGAAGGCTGTCTTACCCATGGAAGGTCTGGCTGCAATAAGGATTAAGTCCGAAGGCTGGAAACCTGCAGTTTTATAATCCAGATCATAAAAGCCAGTTGCCACACCAGTTACGCTTCCCTGGTTTCGTGCAGCAGATTCTATACTATCAATTGTTCTAAGAACTACTTCTCTGATATCAGTAAATTCCTTTGTGCCTCTATTTTGCACAATATTAAAAACCTGTTTTTCTGTCTTTTCCAGAATAACATCCAACTTCTCCTTGTCCAAATAACAGTCGTTGGCTGTCTCCTCAGAAACCTTGATAAGTCGTCTAAGTATCGCCTTATCCCTTACAATCTGCGCATAATAACGGATATTAGCCGAGGTGGGAACCGAGGTTACAAGATCTCTGATGAACTCAAGACTGCACACCTGCGCCGGAACATCCTTCTCTTTTAAACGGTCCTGCAAAGTTACAAGATCTACCGGTTTTCCTTCATTATGAAGTTCCTGCATGGTTTCAAATAAAATACTATATTGGTTCTCATAAAAATCAGCGGCAGTAATTAACTCTGAGGCGGCAACTATGGCGTCTCGGTCCATAATCATGGAGCCAATGACGGATTGCTCAGCTTCTGCGCTATGCGGAAGTATTCTTTTTATAAAAGCTTCATCCATTCGTAAGCCTCCTATAAATATGTGATACTATTTCTATCCTGAAAACAACGATCTGCCTTCGCAAAATTACAGGCATGTCGTTATCATGCCTGCAAACTTGATGTCCATTTAATTATTTTGCTTCAACTACAACCTTTAACTGTGCAGTTACCTGTGGATGTAATTTAGCAGGCACCGTATAAGATCCTGCATGCTTAATAGCATCGTTTAACTGAAGCTTCTTTTTATCAATATCATATCCAAACTGTTCCTTTAAAGCAGCTGCTATTTCCTTGGAGGAAACAGATCCAAAGGTTTTACCACCTTCTCCCGCTTTAATCGCAAGTTTTACAGTAAGCTCTTCCAACTTCTTAGCTTGATGTTTGGCTTCATCAAGAAGTTCTTGTTCTTTCTTTGCCTGCGCTGCCTTCTGGTTATTTAATTCATATAAATTCTGCTTGGTTGCCTCTATTCCAAGCTTTTTTGGTAAAATAAAATTCCTGGCATAACCATCACTCACTTTAACAGTTTCACCCTTCTTACCAAGAGCTTTTACATCCTGTAATAAAATAATATCCATTGTTACCTCCAACTTGCCGCACCATACCGGCATTCTTTTTATTCATGACAAGTGAAACGACTTGTCGTTTCAACTTGTTTATAAATCACCTTCAGCTTGCATACTGCTAAGAGTGACCTTAATTTTAGCCATGGCATCCTGTATTGTTATATTCTCTAATTGGGTACCTGCAACACTTAAATGTCCGCCACCGCCTAGTTTTTCCATGATGATCTGCACATTAGCCTCATCAATTGATCTGGCACTAACATAGATCTTATCGTTATATTCTGTCAAAACAAATGTCGCTTTGATATCTGTAATGTTTAATAATTCATTTGCTACCTGCGCGCCAAGAATCATAGGGCTATCCACGGAAGAGCTGGCACATACTGCAAGCGCATAATGTTTTAAAAATATTTCTGTACTGCTGATTGCATCTGCTTTAATTTTAAATTCTGACATTTCACTTCGGAAGCCTTTGCGTATTCTAGTAACATCCGCACCACTTCTACGAAGATAAGCCGCAGCTTCAAAGGTTCTAACTCCAGCCTTTGTAAGGAAATTATTTGTATCTATCATAATACCCGCATACAGTGCATCTGCTTCCACCGGTCTAAGCTTAAGATTACCACCAATGTATTGCATAATCTCTGCAATCATTTCACTGGTTGAGGAGGCATATGGCTCCACATAGGAAAGCACTGCCGTATCAATGGCTTCATTGGTCTGCCTGTGATGATCAAAGATAACCACTGTTTTTGAATAATTTAATAATTCTGCACACTCCAGATAGGATGGTCGATTGACATCCACAATAACCAGCAAGGTATTTGCATCTGCTACTTCTTTTGCCTGCTCATTTTTTAAGAACATATCCTCTTCATACTCAGGATTTCCTACAAACTTGCTCATTAAAGGTCTAAGCGAAGAAGTCACTTCGTTAATTACAATATGTGTTTTCTTATTGAAGGCTTTGGCAATCCGATAAACTCCAATTGCGGAACCAAAGGAATCCACATCACCAATCTTATGACCCATAATAATGACCTTGTCCTTTGCCTCAATAAATTCACGAAAGGCATGTGCTTTGACACGGGCTTTAACACGGGTACTTTTTTCAACAGAAATACTTTTTCCGCCATAGTAGCTTATCTTTTCTCTGTCCTTAATTACTGCTTGATCTCCACCTCTGCCTAGAGCTAAATCAATTGCCGCTCTGGCATATTCATAACCAGAGCTGTAGGTATCTGCATTGACACCAATGCCCATACTGATGGTTACCGACATGTCATTACCAATATTTACACCTCGTACCTCCTCTAAAATAGAGAATTTTCCTGTTTGAAGTGTAGGAAGGTATTTTTGCTGAAATACAAAAAGGTATTTATCCTTTTCAAGTTTTTTGATTATTGCGTCAATACCCTGCATATATTTATTTATTTTACGATCTACGAGAGCAGTTAAAAGCGAACGCCTTACTTCGTCTATTGTTTCTAAGGCCTCCTCATAGTTATCTATATACAGCAAACCAATGACTAATTTCTGTTCTCTATTGACCTTATTCAATACGGTTATCTCAGTCTCATCATACAGATATAATGCAATTAAAGCATTACGATCCTCCCAGATATGTTCTCCTTCTTGGAGATTCCATATATTCTCATCATCAAAATCTGGTGCTATTACCTTTCTAAGTAATACCTTATAATTACGTCCGTGAAGAATAATGTGTAAGATTTCATCCTTTTCCTTTGTCGGAAGCACTTCCTCTGTTATCTCTGGAATTACATTAGAAATAGAACGCCTTGCCGCACTTTTTTCTTGTATGATATCCATAAATTCATCATTGCCCCATTGCAGCCTTCCCTCAATATCCAGAATTGCATAGGGTAAATGCAGTTCTTTTAATAATCGTTTCTGAACCTGACCAAAATCCATGGCATAGCGCACTAATTCGATGGCAAGCTTATTTCGTTTAGCAAAATAAACCGCACAGGCAATAAAAAAGTATACAAAAGTAAAGCCAGTCATAATCACTCCGGCTTTTCGATTAACGATATAAATAAATAAATTCATGCCCAGTAAAAGCAAGGTCATAAGAACTGGCCAAAATAAATACGCTCTTAATGCACCTCTAAGCCTTAACTTTCTATTCATAGAAGGCGTCTCCTTATGGATTTCATGATGCTATACAATTAATTTCCTGTAAATTATAATTTACAAAAGTATAAACTATAGTATATCATTAAATTTTAAATATTAAAAGCAAAAATTGGCGGTATCGATATTCGCTTTAATTATTATCGTTCATTCTATTCTAATTTCTAAATATTCAATTATGTTTTTCCTGACTTGGAAGTAGGGTCCAGTGCGTCTCTTAAAGCATCTCCTATAAAACTTATGGATATTACTAAAATTATGATTAATGCTCCCGCCGGCATCCATAACCAGGGTTTAGAAGTTAATACGGTCAGAGACTGTGCCCCATTAAGCATATTACCAAGGCTGGCCGTAGGCGGTTGAACTCCCATTCCAAGAAAGCTAAGAGCTGCCTCATCTAACATCGATAGAGCTACCACAGAGGTTGCATAGACCAGGATTGGTGCAATTGTATTTGGTAGAATTTCAGAAAATAGTATGTGTCTTTTTGGCATTCCAGCCACAATATTTCCCTTCACAAAATTTGTTTCTCGCAGACTTAATACATTTCCCCTTACCAGTCTGGCAATCCCCGGCCAATCTACGAATCCAAGGATTAAAATAATGTTCCACAACCCCGGTTCAAAAATCGCTGCTGCCACAAGTACCAGCAAAATATATGGAAAAGACATAACCATGTCTGTGAAGCGCATAATTACCATATCAATTATACCGCCGAAATATCCGGATACCAACCCTAGAATTACACCAATTACAGTGGAAATAGCCGTGGATAATACTCCTACCAATAATGAAATTCTTGTTGCATATAAAAGTCTGGTTAAAACATCTCTGCCAATCTGATCCGTTCCCAAAATAAATTTCTTACTTGGCGCTCCGCTGAACGGCCCAACTATTTCCGTTGGATTGTAGGGAGCTATAAAGGGAGCCAGTAAAGCTGCGGCCACAATAATTCCAAGTACAATGGTGCTGAAGAGCGCTAGTCGATGACGGCGAAAACGTCGCCATACGGTTCGAAGATATGTTTCACTTTCTAAATTGTATTTCCCAGGCATATCGGTTCCCCTTGTCTTTTTGAGTTATTTATATTGAATTGTGGGATCAACCACTGCATACAGAATATCCGTAATTAAATTAGCCAATAGCACCACAATTGCAGATAATAAACAAACTCCCATGATAACAGGATAATCACGATTAATAATTGCACTCATTGTCATTAAACCAAGACCCGGCCAGGAAAATACTTGTTCAATAATGACAGCACCCCCAAAAAGCAGGGGAATCTGCATGCCTACTACAGTAACAATTGAAATTAAAGCATTTCTAACCGCGTGTTTATATATGACAAGAAAATTTCCAATTCCCTTTGCACGGGCGGTACGAAGATAGTCCTGCTGCAGTATCTCAAGCACCGCACTTCTAATGTACCTGATATTCGTTCCCGCCATAGAAGTTGCCAGAACGATTACCGGCATCACCATATGTTTTGCTACGTCAGCGATGCCTCCACCCGTTCCAAGCGAAGTCATTCCGCTGGAAGGCAGCCAGCCAAGCTTAATTGTAAACAGATAGATTAATAAAAGGGAAAGAAAGAATCCTGGAATACTTGTGCCGATAAAGGACAGGGTAACCACAGAGTAGTCTCTTTTTGAGTATTGATGGGTTGCACTAAAAATTCCTGCTGGTACTGCAATCACCATACTAACAATTAACGACACCCCCATTAGCAATAAGGTTGGTCCAATATGGGAGCCTATCATTTCAGCAACAGGTTGAAAACTTTTAATAGAAAAGCCGAGATTCCCCTGTAATAACTGCTTCAGCCAGACAAAATACTGTACATAGATTGGTTGGTCTAATCCAAGTGCAATTGCTTTCGCCTCTAAGGCCGCCTCCGAAACCCTGGGTCCCTGAAGCATGGCAAGAGGACTTCCTGCCATACACATAATGGCATAATCAATAATAGTAATGCCAAAAAGAACTGGCACAGCAATGATTAAACGCTTTATGATATATTTCATCATTCCCGGTGCTCTCCTTTCAGAAACGGCATGACATCACAGGCAACCAGATGAGAGCTTCCTTCCGTCCTTGGTATTAGTATGGGTTCCACCTGCCTGCATCGCTCGGTAGCATATTTACATCTCGTATGAAAACGACAACCCGTAGGCGGATTTATGTTAGATCCAATCTCTCCCTGCAAAATTTCCTTCTCTTTTTGACTTCTAAGGGGATCTGGAATCGGTGCAGCATTACAAATCGCCTCAGTATAGGGGTGCTGCGGATTCTTAAATAACTCCTGGGCATCTGCTACTTCAACGATCTTCCCGAGATACATTACAGCAATTCGGTCACTCACATAATTGACTGCCCCCAGACCATGACCTATAAAGAGACAGGTTAGTTTAAGCTCTTTTTGCAGCTCCCGCAGTAAATTAAGAATTTGTGCCTGTATGGATACATCAAGGGCACTTACCGGTTCATCGCAAACGATTAGTTCAGGATTCAGGGACAATGCCTTTGCAATGCTGATACGTTGACGTTGGCCACCGGAAAATTCATGCGGATATCTTCCTTTACTATTCTGCGGGAGACCCACCAGGTCCAGTAATCGATTGACCGCTTTATCAGCCTCGTATTTTGTAACAATTCCATGATACAGCATAGGAGCGGATAGAATTTCATAAATATGTTTTCTGGGATTTAACGAGGAATAGGAATCTTGGAATACCATTTGAAGTTCCGTACGCATACTTTTCATTTGCCCTTCAGTGGCTGATACCAGTTCCTGTCCTTTGTACCGAATTGATCCCTCCGTTGGTTTCTCAAGAGATACAAGCAGCTTGCCTATGGTCGATTTTCCACACCCGGATTCTCCCACAAGACCCAGCGTCTCCCCCTGGTACATGGCAAAGCTCACATCATCTACTGCTTTGATATCGGCAATGGTCCGTTTAATTAAACCACCCTTTACAGGGTAATATTTTTTTAGATTTTTTACTTCGAGGAGTGGGTATTGTGGATTTGCTAAATTGTTCAATGCCTATTCCTCCTTTGTACTATTATTCTGAATCACAAACTCTGCCCTGTGGCACCTTGATAAATGTTCCTTAGATACCTCTACCATCTCCTGGGGCAAATCGCAGGCTTCTACTCGATAGGAGCAGCGACTCGCAAAGCGGCATCCGGTAATCTCCTGATAATTATCCGGTACAGTTCCCGGTATTGAGGTAAGCTTTCTATCTGCACTATCATAAATTCCAGGCACCGTGTCAAGCAGAGCTTTTGTATAAGGATGTGCCGGATGACGAAACAGCTCTATAACCTCTGCTACCTCAACTATTTGTCCTGCATACATGACAAGAACCCTATCTGCCATTTCTGCCACCAGACCTATGTCATGGGTTATTAACATAACCGACATCTTGTATTCTTTTTGCAGTTCCTTAAGCAGCCTCATGATCTGAGCCTGTATTGTTACATCCAAGGCCGTTGTCGGTTCATCTGCAATGAGCAGCCTGGGATTACAGGATAAAGCCATTGCAATCATTACTCTTTGGCGCATTCCACCAGATAAAGTAAAGGGATATTTTTTCATGATCCGTTCTGGTTCTGATAAACCTACCCTAAGTAACAGTTCTGCTGCCCGCAGTTTTGCTTCTTTTTTATCTATATTCAAATGTGATCGTATGCTTTCAGTTATTTGATTTCCAATGGTAAGTACAGGGTTTAACGAGCTTAAGGCGTCCTGAAAAATCATCGTAAGCTTATTACCTCGAACATTGTCCAATTCCTTCTCGGAGAGCTCTAGCAGGTTCCTGTCTTCAAACAAGACCTCACCCTTCACTACTTTTCCGCCTCGGCTAAGTAGTCCCATAATGGATAGAGAAGTCACACTTTTCCCACAGCCTGATTCTCCCACGATACAAAGTGTCTCGCCTTCATTTACAATAAAACTGACTCCATCAATTCCCACCGTTTCGCCAAAATCACTCTCAAATACAGTTTTTAAGTCTGTTACCTCAAGTAAATGTGACATCTGCCTTCATTTCTCCAATCTTTTCATTGTAAAAATGCAAAATGATGCGGCGAAACGTTACCTCATCATTTTGCATTCTATAGTATCGTATGCTTACGATTATTTTACTCTGTTACATCCCATTTTTCAATATGATTAAATGAACCGTATACACTTGGTGTTGCGTTTACAAGTCTGTTATTTACTGCTCCCAATGCACTGATAACATAGGCAGAGAACATCGGAACATCCTGCTGCACCTTCTGATCAATCGTCAGATATAAGCCTCTGATCTCATCGATGTCACTGGTAAGCTGGGTATTTGCAAGAGCTTCCGTTACAGCTGTATCAGCATATCCGGTCCAGCTATCTACGCCGCTAAGCAGCCAATTTACATCTGGATATGGATCTACAGGAGCATACGTATACTGCACTGCCAGCAAATCATAATCCTTTGTTCCAGCTACTGTCATTAAAGCCGAGAAATCAACTGTTTTAATTTCAACCTTGATACCCACTTCTTGCAGCTGTGCGGCAATAACACTGGCACCATTTACAAAAGTTGCATCTCCCGAATTCACATAAAACTGCAAGGTCTTGCTGCCATCCCAACCGGCTTCCTCAAGTAATTGCTTTGCTTTCTCAGGATTATATTCCAGCGGAGTTAAAGAAGCATCATAGAAAGGACTTGCAGAGGATAAGAAACCATCTACTACCTCACCGTTGCCATTTAACAACCCACTTACTAACTGTTCTCTGTTAATTGCATATACAATTGCCTGCCTTACTCTGGGATCGGATACCGCTTCATTCTGTGTCTGAATAAATACGGACTGATTTGTTACCGGCTCACCGTATACACCTTTTACATTTTCAAGGGCCTCAACACTTGCGTAATCTTCCTGGGGAATAACACCCATGGTCTGCTGAACAAAGTCAATTTCTCCCGACTGCAAACCTGCATAAAGCTGACTGCCGGTTACAATCTTAATATTCAGCTTATCAATGTTTACATCACCTCTCCAGTAATTTTCATTCTTTGTATAGGAGATATAATGGTTTACATCATAATCAGTCACAATATAGGGACCACTTACTACATCAGGCTGGTTAAACCATTCGTTAGTAGAAAGCTCTGCCTCGGGAATACTTTCTATTTTATGTTTTGGCAAGGTCAAAAGATAACGTGCATACGTATTTTCAAAGGTAGTTAAAGCCATTGGATACTTGGTAGTAAACTGTACCGTCTTTTCATCAATCGCTACAATACCAGAGATACTGGTTGCACCTTCTTCTACAAAGCCATCATCACCGACACCTTCAAACGCATAATACATCATGGAAGGGTTTGCTACCACAGGGCTTGCTATACGAAGTGCTGTAAAAACAACATCCTCAGCAGTAACTGGCGTTCCATCAGACCAGCTTGCGGCATCATCAATATGTACCACAAAATTTAAATTATCCTCTGTTGTAATAGAATCTGCCAACATTGGTTCAAAGCTTAGATCCGATCCCAAATCAACTAGCGGCAAAAACATCATACCTGTCGCATATTTATTAATCTCCCCACCGTTTAATAGAATTGGATTCAGAGATTGCAGGGTATCTGTTACACCAATATTAACAATCTTCTCACCGGTGCTTGCACCTGTGGTTGGTGTCGTCGGTTTATCTGTAACTGTATTACTATTTTTATCATCTGTCTTCCCACAACCAATGAGGGAAACTCCAATCACAATCACAAGTATAAGGCTAAATAATTTTCCAATCTTATTTTTTTTCTTTAACATTGTATCCTCCATTCTTTTGAAAGCAAGTGAAAATATGCTTTCCATGCCGTGGAACGTCCTTTCAATATATTACGGGAAAACAACCCGATATGTTCCACTGTTCTGCATTTATTTCATACCATTTTTATATGCAAAGTATACATTTAGTTTTTTTAACTGTCAACAACTTCTTATAAAAGTTCAAATTAGTATATTACAGTTCAGGTTCAATATTACAGGTCTTATTGTTTATGCACTATAAATTATACTTTACCGTTTTTATTTATTCCTCGTAGCTAAGTTGCCAGCTCACACCATATTTATCCGTAAGACTTCCATAGCATTTACTCCAGAAGGTTTCTTGAAGCTCCTGCTGTACAATCCCACCTGCTTTTAACATTTCATATGCAAATTTAATAGCCTCAATATCACTACTGATATAAGATAAGGTCACATTATTTCCTTCAATAAATTGACCGCCAGGAAAGGTATCCGAGAACATGACAACACTATCATCAATATTAAGTCTAGCATGTATGACAAGATTCTTGATCTCCTCTGGAATCTCATATGCAGGGTCCTTGGGCGCATCCCCATAAGTCATTACCATATACTTTTCGGTCTTAAAAACCTCCTCATAGAAACTAAGTGCCTCACTGCAATTTCCGTTAAAATATAAATATGCTCTAATAGACATAATATCTCCTCCTTAAATTTAGTTTATATGTGTTGATAATAGCAAAATACAGAAAAAATGACTTTTATAACGACTACTATTATTTCCACGTGAAAGTTATATATGTATTATACTAACATAGTCTACAGCTATATTAATTCACTCATAATTTAAAAATTATTATTCAAAACAATAATAATTACTATTATTTAACTATTCCTACACTATAACCAAAAACATTTTATAAGTCAACTGAGTTACTTAATTATACAGGATAAAACAATAACTGTTTCGCTTCTCACTAATTTTGAAATTGTGTTTTTAACATAAGCTAATGAATTACAGTTACAGTTCTATTTTAATATAAATATATAAAATTAATTTAACAATAGTAATCTTTACTAATTTATTTACTAATTTACATTTTGCTAATTGTAATCTTGCAAGATTCATAATATAATAGAAAAAAGTTGTCGAAATAATGAATTTTGTGTAAATTTCTGGCAACTGGCAAGTAATATTGCATAATGTAAATTATATTTTAGGAGGAACTACTATTTATGAAATTGCCAAAGGGCATGAATACGTTATTTAAAACAAAATCGTTAAAAAGTACAGGTTTAAAAACAAAATTAATTCTATTTTCCATGTTATTTTTATTAATTCCCGCAACCTTTATTGGAATTAGCAGCTACCTGGTAGCAAAAAATCAATTGGATGCCCAAGGCGAAAACATGTTAATTAATAATGTAAATGCCACTTTACAGCTGATCAGCCTTAAAAATGAAGATGTTGAAGCAGGTAAACTCACTTTAGAAGAAGCACAAGAGCAGGTAAAAGAATACATGCTTGGCAAGAAACAGGCAGATGGAACCAGACCAATCAGCGATAATATGAAGTTTGGTAAAAATGGCTATCTGGTTGCATACGGTGCCGATGGCGTTGAAATTGCACACCCTTCTATTGAAGGTCAAAACGTATGGGATTTGGTAGATAAAAAGGGCAATCACTTTGTTCAGGATATTATTAAAAAAGGCCAGGAGGGTGGCGGTTTTGTCTATTACGATTGGACTTTACCAAATTCCGAAGTTGTAAAAGAAAAGATTTCCTATTCTAAACTTGATGAGAACTGGGGTTGGATCATTAGTGCCAGTGCATATATGATGGAGTTTAATGAAGGTGCCAATGCAATCCTGATAAGGCTTGCGATATCCTTAGCCATTGCAGCTGCTATTGGTATCGCATTAACCATACCGTATTCCAATTACTTAGTGAAACCAATTCTACTTATTACAGAAGGTATGAAGAATTTAAGTAATGGAAATCTTGGTGTGGAGCGCCATAAAATTAAAGCTTCAGGTGAAATTAAAGTCCTTGATGAAACCTATAATTACATGGTGGATGAGCTTAGGACGTTAGTTGAAATGATTAATGAAACTGCAGATATTGCAGGCGGTAACGCTAAGAAAATCGCAATACTCTCCGATAGCACCGCAAGAGTGTTTACCGATATGGCTTCCGGTGTACAAGATATTGCTAACAGTACCTCCTCTCAAGCGGAAGATACGAATAGTACCGCTACAAATGTTGAAAGTTTAAGCAAACAAATTAGTGAAATTACCGTAGAAATTGAGCAAATGAATCATCTCTTCCTGCAAACTCAGGAAATTGTAGCTAATGCCCTCACAACAATAGATAAATTGGTTGAAAGCAATAAACTCACCCTGAAATCCAGTGAAAACGCTAACAACAAAGTAATTGAGATTAACCAGAGTACGGACCAAATTGTTACCATTACAGATGTAATCAAAGGTATTGCAGCACAAACTAATTTATTGGCACTAAATGCTTCTATTGAAGCTGCCAGAGCCGGTGAACATGGCAAAGGCTTTCAGGTTGTTGCCGAAGAAGTACGTAAGTTATCGGTTGAGTCTAATAAATCAGTAGTAAAGATTAGAGATATGGTTGACCAAATTAAGACACAGGCACAGGAGACAGTAGAAGAAGTTTATTCCGTAGGGCAGACTATTTCCAAACAGGATGCAATTGTAATGGAGACCTCTGATACTTTTAAAAATATTTTTGATAATGTAAAAATTGCTTTGGACAAGGTGGTTAACGTTACTAATAATATTGAACGTATTAATCAGGACAAAAATCAGATTATTGATAATATCACCAATTTATCTGCCATTTCCGAAGAAAATGCGTCCTCCACCGAAGAGATTTCTGCATCCATAGAAGAAGTTGCATCCAGTACAGAAGAATTTTCAAACAATGTTGCTAACTTAAATGAAGCTTTTGAAATCTTGAAAAAGCAAATCAATAAATTTCAGCTTTAATTAATGAATATATTCACACTTATCCTAAGGACTGCCTCTAAATGGCAGTCTTTTTTGTGATTTACATAAATATAACTTTTGGATACTTGTTCACCTATGCAACCTATAGTAAAATTGAAGTATGGTAATTAAGATTGGAGAGTGCTATGGTTTATTTAAAAAGTTTCACCTTCCCGAACGCTGATATGGAATTTGATTTCATCCTTAGTATCAAAAGAACCTGCTATGACTCCTATTATCCCTTTAAAATACTTTCCAGCAATGATCTTCATCGGCTTGATTTCGAACCCATTACCATTTTATATGGTGGCAATGGCTGCGGGAAATCAACTGCACTGAATGTAATAGCAGAAAAGACTGGTGTTACTCGAGATTCCGTCTACAACAAGTCCAATTTCTTTCCTGACTATGTAAAACTATGTGATATGAATATAGAAGAAGACCTTAGTAAAAACAGTAGAATTATTACCAGTGATGACGTATTTGACTATATGTTAACTATTCGTAATATGAACGAAGGAATTGATATAAAGAGGGAACGACTTTTTGATGAATATTTGGAGGTAAAATATTCACAGTTCCAATTGAAATCAATGGCTGACTATGAGTATTTAAAAAGGGTCAATAAAAGCAGAAGTAAAACCCAATCTCGTTTTGTGAGAAGCGAATTAATAGATAATATCAGAGAATATTCCAATGGGGAAAGTGCGTTTATATACTTTACTCAAAAAATTGGAGAGAATGGGCTTTATTTATTGGACGAGCCGGAAAATAGTCTTTCTCCAAAACGCCAAATGGAATTAATTAGTTTTCTTGAAGAATCAGCACGATTCTTCGGGTGCCAATTCATTATATCAACCCACTCACCCTTTCTTTTGTCTATGCGAGGTGCAAAAATATATAACCTTGATAACAATCCTGTTAGTGTGGAACGCTGGACAGATTTAGAAAATGTGCGTACCTATTATGAGTTTTTTAAGACACATGATAAAGAGTTTCTATAAGGAGTATTACTAATTGCACATTTAACAAAACAACCTGATTATAATGATTTTAAATAAGCCGCTGCATGACCTGTTTTAATTTAATTGTCATAAAGCGGCTTATCTATGATCTTTAATTTAATTAACCATGTTAAAAAATTCTTCATAATGATGCTTGCAATAGGGACATACCGGATTGCCCATCGTAGTCTAAGGACCTGGCTAGATTGTCTACCACTGATAAGAGAATAAATCGTTATAGTATTTTACGATATCGATGAACTCACTTCGGTATCCACCTTGATCCTCGCCCAAACCTTGCTTTGCCAGTTTAAGTATGGTCTCTGTAGTAGTGTTACCCATATATTCAGAATCTCGTAACAGCATTCCAAATTCAGCGACTGCTGCCGAAAAGTAGAAGTCTTCTGATAGGTTTATACTATCTAACAAAACACTACTTAAGTATACCACCTGCTTAATTTCTTTACTCGTGTCTCCATCCGGTTTCTTATACCTTAGTCTTATTTCTGTTATTTCATCCTTATATTCTTCATTAATTACCGTTTCCTGAGATTGATACTTTAATTCTTTCTGCTCCTTCTCCGAAATCGCAGCTCTACTCGGTACAATTTCATAAATTGCAGTAACACTATGACCCGCTCCTAATTCTCCTGCATCTACCGTATCATTTTCAAAATCCTCATCTTTCAGAGCACGGTTTTCATAACCAATCAAACGGTAGGAATCTACATAGTACGGATTAAACTCCAATTGTATTTTTACATCCTTTGCAATGGTAAGAAGAGTTCCTGACATTTCATCCACAAGAACCTTCCTTGCTTCCTTAGGTGAGTCAATATAAGAGTAATTACCGTTGCCCTTATCCGCAAGAGTCTCCATACGATTATCCTTCAGGTTACCGGAACCGAATCCAATCACACTTAAATAGATACCACTATCTCTCTTCTCTTCAATTAATGCTTCCAATTCCTCCGGTGAGGATGGACCGACATTAAAATCACCATCCGTCGCAAGAATAACACGATTATTCCCTCCACGAATAAAGTTTTTCTCTGCAAGTTGGTAGGCACGTTCAATTCCCTCTGCTCCTCCTGTGGATCCGCCTGCACTAAGAGAACCTATTGCATCCAGGATTATTCTCTTCTCATTTCCCGGAACCGAGTTTAAAACCACTCCTGAATTACCTGCATACACCACAATGGATACTCTGTCATTTTCACCAAGATTTTGCACCAACTGGGAAAATGCATTTTGCAATAAGGGTAATTTGTCTGATTCATCCATGGAGCCCGATACGTCAATCAGAAACACTAGATTACTTTTAGGAAGGGACTCCATATCCACATTCTTACCTTGAATTCCTACCTTTAGAAGATATCTTTCTTCATTCCAGGGACATTTGCCTATTTCTGTATTGATTGAGAAGGGAACATCTCCAGTCGGTTCTTTGTATTCATAGGAGAAATAATTGAGCATTTCCTCAATTCGAACTGCATCCTTCTCCGGCAATATTCCATAATTAATATTTTTCCTTAGATTTGCATAGGATGCGGTATCCACATCAATGGAAAAAGTGGAAAGAGGATTCTGTGTTGTGCTTAGAAAGCCTGATTCATCAATCTCGGTATATTCCTCAGATGCAGGTGGCATCGGCTCCTCCCAGCTATATCCTACATTGCCGTTAAAAGCTGAATCCTGAGTTATCGCTATTCCTCCATCCATTTCATAATTACCTGTTAAATTATCTTCCGTATCCTCCGCCGCCTTTAATTCTTGCTCCGCTTGTGCATTTGTTCCCTGTGTCTGCTGCACATCTTGTACACTCTGTGTTTCGTTCGAGTAATTGTTCTGACCATTTTTGATTTCGCCAGCTTTATCTACTAATCCATTCTCTTTTTTTGAACATCCGGTAAAAATACAAGTCATAATAAGCATAAGACATAAAATTACTACCAATATTTTTTTCATAACCATCCTCCTCAAGATTTATGCTTTAACCACCTGTAATTTCAAAGATACCGGCCGTTATCTTTGCTTTACAAGAATTAGACAGCATAATAAGGAAAACAGTTCCATTTTATTTAATTATTTTAAAACATCATCTTTTTAAGGTATTTTCCAATATATAAACTTAAAAATACATATTGACTCTCTTACCACTGGAAGGTTTATACTAATTTTACAAACATATGGAGGAATGTATCATGTTAAAAATAGGTGAATTTGCAGGCTTTTGCGGTCTTCCAGTAAAAACGTTGAGATATTATAACGAAATAGATTTATTAAAGCCCTATTATATTGACCCACTAACAAAATATCGGTTTTATGATGAGGATCAACTAAAGAGATTAATCCTCATCCTTGATCTAAAGGATGTCGGTTTTACATTGACCGAAATATCCGTATTCCTTGAAAACAGCAGTAATACTGTTCAATTAGAAAATTTATTAAGAGAAAAATCATTAGAAATAGAAGAAAATATAAAACGTGATACTTTAAAACTAGAAAACATAAAGTCCATATCAGCAAGAATGCTAGCAGAAGCTCCTATGAATTCACATAAAAGTGACAATAAGGTTGTTAATGAGATAGATGAAAAAGTAATAACGTTAGATACTTGTACCTCTATTGAAAGGCATACTTTAGAAGAAGCCATATGGCTTTAGTGTGGAGGATAAGGCAATGATATGCAGCATTAAAGATTTAAGACTTCAGAATAAATATGAATTTGGTGCAAAAGCATGTTCTTTAGGTGACTTAATTAATAATAAGATAACTGTTCCAAATGGCTTTGCACTATCCACTAAAATATTTGATGAGTTTCTTCAGTATAATTCATTTCCTTTTACAAATACCGATTATTTAATCCATAGTGAAGAAATAAAAACATTCCTATTAAACAGTATTTTTTCAGATAAAATTTTAGCTATATTAGAAGAAAACTACTTAGCTATTACTACTAATCGTGAAAACGTCAGATTTGCTGTACGTTCTTCTGCAATATGCGAGGATACAAACAATTTCAGCATGGCAGGCATGCTGCATTCTTATACCAACCTTGCCTCTTTCGAAGATGTTATTAAGTCTATAAAAAAATGTTATGCTTCGCTATTTCAAGATAAAGTATTATCTTTTATGATTAATCATAATGTAACCATGGATCAATTAAAGATGGGTGTATTTAGAAATGTCAACAAGTTTTCACTGGCCGGCAGAAGCTGGAACTAGATACATCCAAACATTTAGGACATACTGTGATGAACTGCTGGGAGAACTAAGTCATAAGGATTATTACGATTTAATTTATGAAAAAAGCATCATAACAAAGGAAAGAGAGCTTCTTTTTAAGATGGCAGATATAATAAAATCTGATCCTTCTTTAAGTGAATTGTTTCACTCTTGTTTATATGATGAAGTTTTAATTCAGAAACTAAATAAATACGATAACGGTCTTAAACTACTGGATAAAATGAAGATTTATTTACATGAGTTTGGGATTTGCAATTCAGATTATCAGGATTATATACGTCCAACTCTCCTGGAACGACCTGAGGGAATAATCAGTAAGGTACGCTCTCTTCTTGAAGTTGATAAGCAAAGCTTTTTTAGCTCAATAGCTTCAATTGCTGAGAACAAGAAAAGAATTCTGAAAAACATTTCAGAAAAGCTTACTGTAGAAGGGTATCAGTCTTTTCATAAAAAACTACTTGCGGCGCAAAAAGCCTTTTTAGTCACGGATACTCACAATTATTATATTGAACGGCAATCCTGGGGATATTTAAAGTTAGCAGTAATGGAAGCAGCAAAGACTCTAATTGCAGAAAATATTATCACTAAACCTGACGATGTCTATTATTTAACGTTTGATGAACTTAAAAACCCATTGTCCTGGAAAGCAATTGATTCTTCTTTAATAATTGAAAGAAAAAACGTTTTTGAAAAGCAAAAAAATCTATTCCCACCCAGAAATATTGGGAAAGCTTTTGATAATAGCTTAAATGAAAAAAGTAATGTCGTTTATAAAGACAATTCCTTAAGTACCTCTAAGGAATTAAAGGGTGTTACTACTTTTGACGGAAAAATTAAAGGAAAAATAATAAAAGGAATACCACAAAGTATCAATGATGATTGTATCCTGGTTGTATACCATGGACATGCTTCTGATATAACTCATTTATTAAGTCGAGTAAAAGGGCTAATATTTGAAAACGGATCTCCTTTTGATCATTTGGGAATAATTTCAAGAGAAATGAATATACCCGCAATCTATTATGTTAGTAATGCCCTTTCTATGTTTAAGGATGGAGATTTAGTTGAGATTGATGGAGCAAGAGGTGTAGTAAATTTAATTAAAGAACCGGATTTACAATTTGTTCCAACCTCCCCTGATACAGGAAAACCCATTTAACTGTTTAGACAAAAGCCGCTATACAACCTACATTGTATAACGGCTTTTAATCTATTGCTTATAAGAACCACATAAAAATTAAAGCTCCAGAAAAATTTGCAATAAAATGTGATAACGTACCACTCTACTTACTTTCCAACCTCTCTAATCTGCCTTCTGATAACCGATAAACTCTATCCATTCCTACTAAGTTCTCATACCTATGTGTTATCATGATTACAGTTTTTCCGATCAGCTCATTCAATATAATATCATGCAGGTAGGAATCAGATTCAACATCATATCCTGAGGTAGCTTCATCAAGTATTACAATTGGTGAATCCTTCACGATTGCCCTTGCCACTGCCAGTTTCTGTTTTTCACCACCAGAAAGTTTCGCTCCATTTTGTCCTACCATACTGTTTTCCTTTTCAGGCAATTTATTGATAAACTCGCTGGCTCCACTTTGAAGACAAGCTTTCTTAACCATATCCTCTCTTCCGGATTCATCCAGATTAATATTATTCTGAATTGTATCATAAAACAGATAGGGTTCCTGACTCACTACTGAAAATAAAGAACGATATTGTTCTAAGCTAATTCGGCTTATATTTTCGTTACAAATTTCTATTTCACCGCTTGTTGGCTCAATAAACCGCAATAATAGATTTACTAAAGTTGTTTTTCCACTGCCATTTGATCCGATAATAGCAACTTTCTCACCTTTTGAAACCGAAAAGTTGATATCCTTTAAAACTTCTCCCTTTTCTGCATAGGTAAATGCTACGTTCTTGAATTGAATCTCAAGGCTTTCTTTGTTTATTTCAATCGTATTCTCCGGATTATATTCATTTTCTAAATCAAGAAACTTAAAAAGTCTTTCCCCTGACGGATAAATCCGGGATAAGAAATATTTCAAATTTATTATAGATGAAATTGGACCAGTAACATAATTACTATATGTAATAAATGATAAAACTCCACCGATTGTAAGAGAACCATTAACAACAAGAATTCCCCCGAGAATATAAAGTATGCCTGTAACCAACCACCCTAGTATGACCTCACTGCACATATTATAGGTATCCAACATCGTATTCTCTTTCTCACTATTTATAATACTTTTTAACTTCTTTTCAAAAAATATGTACCGCTGATTATAGAGATTCCAAAGTTTAATGTATTTTACACCTTCAATATTATCACCCAGCCATGAAGAAAAATCACAGTAATTTTCAATTAGTCTCTCCATCTTCTTTTTCTTATGTTTAGAAATAGTCTGCACGACCAGATACTTCGCTGGAACCATTACAAGAACTATTAAAGTAAGCTTCCAGCTAATAAAAAGCAATCCGGCAACGCCGCTTATTACCCTGAATAAAAAGCTGATATTTAATATCATAAAGCGATCCATTATGGATGAAACACTATCCACATCAGTTTGTAAGCAATTAATAATCTGAGAATTATTTTTATCAGTAAAATATTCCGTTTTGAGCTGTAATATTTTATTGAAGGCCTGATTCCAGATTGTGAATTTGAATTTATTATGAATATCAGTAAAGATTTTTGTTTGAAAGACCTCAAGAAACTGGTTAAATAGAATTAACCCTAACAGTGTGATAACGGACATTATAATTACCTGCAGGTTCTTCTGTATCAAGCCATCATCGGTTATACGCCGCAGTATAAGGGGTTGAAAAAAACCTAATACGGATGATAGAACAAGGCAGACTGTAATAATCCATATTTTATTTTTAAAAGGTCTTAAATAACTTAAGATTCTTTTCAGAAACCATAGATTGGGGTTTCTTTCTAGCATTAGCTTCTTCACTCTGCCTCTCGTTTGATATTTGCATTATTTATGTGTATTAAAAATATAGAGTTATTTAAAGGTTTCTTCAATTATATTAAAAATATGTTGAGCTGGAATATGATACGTTTTTGTATTCTCACAAATATAAATTGACTTTTCTTCTTCCCAATAAACAAATTTACTGCCCTCGCATTGAATGATTAAGTCCATAAATCCAGCTTCTGGATGCTTAAACAAAATTGAATTAGGTAAGTGCAGCAAAACAATAACTGAAGAAGTTATATTTATATATCTTATAATATCTGATTCTATTTTATTTTCGTCTATGTGGAATATATTATCTTCCATATTACAATCTAAACTTGTACTTAATAATACTCCATTATAATCATTACAATATAAAATATTATGTAAAGATACTGACAGTTGAGCCATATCATCGATATGATTATCCTTATCATAAATTAAACCAATGACCGGAATTTCAAGGTTTTCTAACATTGATAACAATTCTTCCCTTGAAGCTGTTGAAAAATTATCTTTCAATTCTTTCATATCTGCATTTATGTACACGCCAAAATCTTGCTTTAAATGTTCTAAAGAAATATAATTTTTATTATTTTTTATAAAGTTAATTATTTTTGATGTTACATACGGCGTAACAATACTATTAGCAATAGGGGGCACAAAGTTGTAAGCCTCCCTTAATCTTATAAGAATCCTTGATTGCGGCATATCTGCTTCAATATCAATTCCATCGATTGGATTTTTTATTACTGACATACCTTTCTGTTCCTTATATCTTACTCCAATAACCGTAGGCAGAGCCGCGGGATAAGTAATAATATCATTATTAGAGCCTGCAGCAATTATAGTAATTCTCTTTGAGGCAAGCATATGAAACAAAGGTATTAGCCTCTTAATTTCGACCAGTCTTGATATGCCAATACTCATGCATATTACATTAACTCGATTATTCATGCACCAGATTAATGCAGTTTCTAAGTTTTCAACAGGCAAATCCCCTTGCTCACTTAGAGAGATACTTAGCAGCTCGGCATCACCGGCAAATTCGCTCAAAAGAGATGCACATACTGTCCCATGATTTATACCATAAAGAGAGGTATCTCCATCATCCAAAACGCAAATCCCATCCTTTATTTGATATGATTTGATAAATCCTGCCGTAAGCTCGTAAAATAATTTTTGATTTAAACCATTATCAATAATAGCCACCTTTATTTTATCCTGCATTGGTCACTAAAAGCTTGCAAAGAGCATCTGCCATATTATTAATTGTATATTCCTCTATACTATGTATAAATCTGTTTAGATTTATGTTGTATCTTTTCCCAATTTCCATACAAACATCCAGCATATCCCCAGATGTAAAATCATAATAACGGCCGAATAAGTCTTTATCCAAATCATCTATATCACAATCTTTAACTTCCTTTAAAATTACAATCAAATCAGCTATTCTTTCATCTCTTTTATCCATATTTAATCTCCATTATGGCGTTAGGCGCCATCTCAAAATGTGCTGGAAGAAGACCGCAAAGCAGGCTCTTTCCAAGTGAAAGTGGTTTTCTCACTCTTATTATCTATAGATTCTCTTCAAGTTCACTCAGTATTTTATTACAGGCTTCTCTCATGCTTTTATCATCTAAGGCATTAAACAAAAAAGCATCTTCATACTGGAGGGTCTTTATTATATTATTAATAATGTGTCCCGATGGAACAGTAGTATATTGACACTCTTTTTCCTCCGGTAAAATAAGCAGATCCGTGTTTGCTATGTTTATATAGTTCACTTGAAAATTCAACTTATACCGGCATAGTTTGATCAGATGATCCAGAAAATTCTGATTCATTTCCTGGCTATATAGACTCAAAATACTTATATCACTTTTTATTGCATTACTGATTATAAATGCCAATTCGCCAAATTCACTAAATTCATAGGCATTAACCTGCATAATACCACCGGGTACTCCAATAATAACAACTTCCGGATTTTCCTCCATAACTCTGTTATATAAATAGGAATTAAACTGCCTTATTTTCATGCCATTATCCATGGTTTCAAATAAGAATTGGGGTAGTGCCTCTATCCCAAAGAGCTTACTAAAATCCTTCGTTCCCCAATTCAAAACACGATAGCCCTGTTCTGAAAAGAAGTTTCCCAATTTCACCTGAATACTGAATTTATCACACCTGTCTCCAATTCCGGCAATCACTATAACAGGGACAGGAATAGATAACAGCTTTGAAGAAAGCTCCCTCTCTTGTGTACAATCTGTATAATCAATAAGTTCTACCGGCTGCAGCTCATCAGTATCGCCAAGAAACTCCATTAGCTCTTTTGTAATAAGTACTCTTTTCTTTAACTCTATTGCTTTTCTTATCTTCTCTCTATAGCTTTCAGCCGATATATTTGCTTCAATGTATCCAAAAAAAGCCGCATCTGCTTGAATTATATTTGAAGCATAATCACTTGATATCTTAATATTCAGAGGATTCCCTCCATCACAAACACTTATATCTTCTGCTTCCATCCCAAATCCCTTAGGAGCAATTGGTATCACGTTATTAAACTCTTTTAAAGCCTCCTTGCATCTGGCAAATTCACTAAACTTTCTGCAAAATGGATATATTAATATACTACTCATATAATTCATCCTTTCAATTAGCAAAGTTATGTTGTTTCGATAACCATTAACCTTGTTTTATATAAACCTTGTTAATCACTATTTAATAGCGGCTTCAAATCTATACCCGTATTCTTGAAGACGAATTATGTTCTTAAGATATTCCTGCGTACCTCTTCTTACTCCATTACATTTACTAAGTCTCTTTTCTGCCGAAATACCATCTTCATCAATTGAAGCTACCACACAAGAAGTGCAAAAAAGAAATGCCCAGCAGTTCTGACATTGCTTTTCTGTAGTGCGGGCAATGTTCATCATTTCTTTCGCTTTTTCTACAGATATTCCTGTATGAATATTTCCAAGTGTCATTTCTTTACATTCGGGTACCTTTTCACAGGGATAAATATTACCGTCAATATCTATAAAAGTTTTCTTTCCGCCTGCGATACATGGTCCGCTGGGATGTCCCTTCTTTGTATGTAAACCACCCATATGCAATGAAATGTATTTACGATGAATTTCATGACCATAGTCGCCAAAAAGCGACTTATTGGAGCCATTATCGATCATACCCAGCATAGAAAGCATTTGCTTTAATTCATCTTTACGCTGTTCGATAAATACAGCATCCTCATAAACAATAGATCGATTTGTCGACGCATCACTAATAAATGAAACTTTTGAAAATAAGCTTTCCATTACATCGTCTTCCAGAAAAAACTTTTGAATACAATCATATTCCTGCTTGGGACTTATCACTGTATTGGTACTGCATTTCTTGTAATAATCGGGATATCTTTCTTTCATCCTCGCTAAATTTTTTATAATAATATCATAAGAACCTATCCCATTTTCAAAACAACGGTTTAAATCATGTATACTTTTAGGTCCATCAATACTTATAGTTAACCAAACATCCTTTGCTACCAGATAATCAACGATTTCATCCGTAAGGAGCGTAGCATTCGTTGTCATTGCATAGGTAAATTCTTTTCCCTCATAATTAGACTCTATATATGATATTACTTTTTTTATAAGATTTATTTCTAATAATGGTTCTCCGCCATAAAATCCTAATATACTTTTTTTGGTGCATCTTGAATGCTTTACAAGGAAATCTATTGCCTTACATGCTGTCTCGAAGCTCATTCTCTTTTTTGAATGTGTACGGTTATTGTATATCCCAGAATAAGCACAATAATCACACCGCAGATTACAATTTTGAGTTACCTGTAATGTAATTTGCTCCATACCTTCATTTAAGTAAAATTCTAAACTTGACGTACTGGGATGTTCAATTTCAACTAATTCATTTTCTTTACATAATCCATACTTTTTATATTTTTTTATTACTTTTTCGTTTTCTTCGGTTATAATTCCTTTTTCTAATTCACAAAAGCCTTGATAATCAACATCCTCTATCTTTACAATGCGATTTTCCTGACGATCATATAAATATGAATTCTTATTTGCCTTAAATACCTTATAAACCATACTTATCTCCCTATATGTTTATTTCTCAAGATATATACTGCCTTTTCAATTGATCAACTATGAGAACATTTGATTGTATTATAAAACAGTCAAATGTTCTCATAGTTAATCACATTATGTGTGCGAGCCCAAACCACTTCTGTAGGAAGTTTCAAAAGCCGCTGTAGTATTACCGTAATTTAAACCTGCTACACAACCAGCGCAAGTGCATAAACCACAGCCGCAACTACTATTCAGATCATAAAATGTACTGAGCATATTAGCATTATGTGACTTATTTAAAACTTTTTTACCTTTTTCCATACCTATTCACCTCCTTTTCGTTGATTATATAGTTACATCACTCCTAATTTTAAACATAGGATATGAAGAAACTCGAAATATGTATAAATTTTACTTTTTTATCTTGTATAAATTTTATCATATTTGTAATATTTTGTAAATATATGTTTTAAATATTTTAATAAGGTTGCTCCACTAACCTGCACCTTCACACTACTTTACGCCATGCTTGACACATAAAAAAAGACCACTGCACCGAAGTTCATGCAGCGATCTTTCTCTTTACCAGTTAATGCATCTCAAATAACTTAGAACAGTTTCCTGTAATTCTTTTAGGAAGAATATTATGTCTCTTTAATACTAATTTTTAAATCTTTATAGGATTTATACCACCACTGTAATATAAGTATTAAGAATGAAGATAAAAACGTCCCAGCAATTGTAATTATAGCTATGAAAACATCATTTGCGACATTGCCCTTAATTCTTAATACAATATAAATTACTGAAGTAAACATAAGTATTAATGCCATTATCGAAGCCCCGATTATTATTCTGTATCTTTTCCTGATTTCACGTCTTCGCTCTTTAACTATTTCTGCTTCTTCACTTGCAAAATCATCAACCTTATTATTTTGCCATTGAATTCGCCTAATATGATTTATCATTTCAAGTTCATATTCAATAATTTTAAGAATATGGTCTATGGCTTCAACAATCTCTTTCGTCGTATTCTTTACATTATGAAAAACTTGATTATACTCAGTAATTTCTTCTATTTCTGCAATAGTACAACTTAATATTACTTGTTGATCACTACTACTAAGTAAATGATATTCCCCATTCTCACCCATTATATATTTATCTTCCGTTAAAAGGACTCGGTCCGTTTCAAGTCTTTTTTTTAATTCTAATAATTTAAATACCTTTACACTATATTTATCTTTCATCTGACCATTATCTAAAAAATCATCATATCCATTTAGCGAATTGGCAAATTCGGAAACAACAAATTTTTTTAATTCTAAATGCTTTTCTTTGAATTTTCTCTTTGTGATCTGTTTTGAAAAATGCTCAAGCAATACATCGCACCGGCCACGATTATTATCATGTATATCTGATCCTGTTACTGGAGAATCCAATTTGTATAATAACATTGTGACAAGGTTTCCGCTCTTCCTATCTAATTCAAAAATAATAGGATCACAAGTAGGATTATTCACAGATATGATTAATTGACCCTTCCATGTCGGATCAAGAGTTGTACTTATATGCCCTAGTCCCTGGCAAACACGAGATACTTTTGAATGAAATGTTCCTGCAATGGTGTTATCTATAGAAATATATTCTTTCGAAAAAAATAATACAGTATCATTTCCAGGAATTATTACATATCGTTCTAATCCGTTGGCCGTCGTTCTTTGGCGAACCGTGAGCAAAATTCCATTATTTACAGAAAAGGCAAAATTAGTTGTTGACAAATTATACCCGATTCCTGTTAAATCCCTTTTATTGAATGGGAAAATTTTTATACTTCCTTTTAAAATAGCTTGCATAATATCATCTCTTGAAAGCACATTGTCACCTCCTTGTCATCTTAAAAATAATAGTTATATATTTTTAAACTCATTTATGCCTCTTAATTCTAGTTCATCTTTATATGGCATTACCGGCGTAAAGAGCTGAGTATAAGCCCTCCCTATCGCTCCTTCAAACAGTCTATACTGTGCTCTGTTGCTTATATCCCCCGAGTCACATATATGACTCTGTGAAATACCAGGGTATGGTTCAATATAATATATAACCTTAATTCTATGCTCCTTGGCATTTTTGGCACAGAGTTCACAGGGGCTAGAGGTTGTAAACAAATACCCATTTTGAATAGCTTTCTGATCACAAATTAATAGCGCTTTTTCTTCTCCGTGCATAGCCCGAGTATGCACTTGATTTTTATCACCTACAATTTCACAATATGCATCTTTAAAGCAGTAAGAAGCCGGTAACCCTCGCAGTATTTCATTAACTAGTTTATTATCAGTGAAATCAAATTCATCAATATAAGGTCTAAAAGATGAATCCTTATCTTTTTCGTAATTACTGTAGGCCGTTATATCATGATAACGAGATATATCCATTAAATTTCTCCGATTACAACTCACTTGTCCACATGGGACATCATTCCAGCCAATTGATAATATGTTATATGAAGAATCTGTAGTAACAGCACCTACTTGTCTGGAAATACATCCTGAATTTAATTTTGCTGTGTAAGCAATTTGCATACACTTTTCTACAGGGGTGGGAGATACTAACCCCGGATGCATCATTAATATTACATATTTTAAAATTGAATATTTAAGATTTTCTTTTCCAGCAGTTTTTTCATTATTAGCTAAAAAAATATCTGAATCTTGTATACATGATTCAATATCTTGTAAGAAAAATTGATGCAGCTTATTTATGTAGCAATAAACCCGTATTTCATCTTTCAATACTTCTTTGCAAACTTTTAAGGTATTCTCTGATAACGAACATTTACCCTGATCTTTATTTTCCTTAAAATATTGATCTATTAATACAATATCACTTTTATATTTGTTAATATCATCAGTTGTTATTTCGTCCTTTTTAAAAACATCTGTAAATATAGATATTTCATTAACGGTATTAAGTATATATTCTTTAAAAATCTCAAATTCTTTTCGTGCAAGATTGGGTCTTTCATTAAAATCAGTAATTCTAATTTCATCTAAAGAAAGTCTTTTTTCTAATCCAATTCTTCTTTTATCATCATCTCTAGTAACAGAAATCAAATAAAAGGCTGAATACCTACTTCTCAAATATAAGCCTTCATAAAAATTTTTTAGGGAGTCAATTACCACTCTTACTTCCGTATGATTATTTTTAGAAATTGGATGTCGTAATACTTTAATAAAGCTATTTATTCTTTTTGCAATATCATATATATGCTCCTGTGGATTGATATTTATAAAATCCGGATTTTTTGTATTACCTTGAAACCTAATTCTATTACCATACATTTGAAACTTTTGTGTAAAGCCAGCATTAGAACCATTATTACCAGATTTATGGACTTCCTTACTAAATATAGGCAAAATAGTATGTACATACACATAAGACTTCTTAAAGTCATCATCATTTAGAGCTATACCTGTATCTGAACACCAAGTTCTTAGAAAGATTTCATTATACTCTTTTATAAGTGCAATTAAATTATTTGGTTGTTTATTACAACTATTAATAAATTCCTGCAAATATTCTATTAATTCAATATCCCATTCTAATCTATGTATTTTTACATTCCTATTTTTTTGTACTGCAATTAACTCTATATCTTCCTTAACATTTATTACATCGCTATTTTCAAGTTTTTCGTTATTATCTATTCTTTGATTTGTATCAGTTTTTCTCTTCTTTTTATT
Source organism: Mobilitalea sp. (assembly GCA_047606065.1). Taxonomy (GTDB): domain Bacteria; phylum Bacillota; class Clostridia; order Lachnospirales; family Lachnospiraceae; genus Mobilitalea. Next base: position 4,477 of record JASGEU010000008.1, on the reverse strand, counting down.
GTACTCAATTTGTCTTTCCTTAATTTTAAACATAAAATCATCCAGATTATTTTTTACATTCGTAGAAAAATCTTCAACCTCACAATAATTCTTATATTCAAATTCATCCCAAGATTCAAGAATAAATGTCATAATTACATCCCGTACTTTTATTGCATCAAACTGCTCCCAGTTTTTTAATGCATATCTATATAGAATTCTCTTATCTCGAATATGGTTATTATCTTCTAAATCATTTTTCTCATTTGGATATACGTTTTCCATTGATAAATCTCTAAAAGATTTTTGTAATAAACTACAAACTGTAGAGCAGCCTGAACCTTTCTGCCCTGTCAAACCCAATACGATGAATTCTGCTTTCTCCTTAAAAACATTTATAACCGCCCTCTTACGTATATTCATAAGAATGCCCCCTTTTTTACATATATTGCTATTAATTTTATTATATTATAATTTACAACTTTTACAAGATAAATTGTAAATTATTGTTCTTTTTAGCCGTTCTATAAGTATGAGCAAATTTTATAAAAAAGGAAAAAGCATTTTTTAACAAAAAAAGCCGCTACACAACCATATGGTCATGTAACGGCTACCTATATTACTTATTAATCCACTGTATAAGGCATAAGTGCAATGTGTCTTGCTCTCTTAACAGATACAGTTAATGCTCTCTGATGCTTAGCGCAGTTTCCGGTAATTCTTCTAGGAAGAATTTTACCTCTCTCAGATACATATCTTTTTAACTTGTTTACATCTTTATAATCAATACCTGTGTGATTTTTGTCAGCACAGAAAACGCAAACTTTCTTTCTTCTACGTCCGAAGGATTTTCTCTTCATTGGAGAATCGCCTCTATCTTCATTTCTCTTGAATGGCATATCATGACCTCCTTATCCGATTTAATTTTGCAAGTAAACCGTGAGGTTCACTTGTATATTAATATGATTATTTTTTAGTTAAATGGTAATTCTTCGTCAATACCGTCAGGGATATTCATAAATCCATCCCCCATCGCTGAGCTTGGTTCAGGTCTGAACTCTTTCTGATATCCACCCTGGGAATATCCTGAGTTATCACTGCTTCCCTTGCTTTCAGCAAATTCTATATCTTCTGCTACGATATCAGTCGTATAAACCTTCTGACCATCTTTGTTCGTGTAGCTGCCTGTCTGAATTCTTCCAGATAGAACCATCTTCATGCCCTGCTTGAAATATCTCTCCACAAATTCTGCTTGCTTGCCAAAAGCAACACAACCAATGAAATCTGCTTCTGATGTCTCGCCAGCTCTTTTGAATCTGCGATCCACCGCTAAAGTAAATCTTGCAATTGCAGTTGAATTCTCCCCCTGTGAATATCTCACTTCAGGATCTCTGGTCAAACGGCCAATTAATATAGCTTTATTCATAAGTTAAATACCTCCCTTTCAATTCTGCCTTAGGGTAGTATGTCAACAAGTCGATTAGAAACCCAATCACTTGCTATCTACAAACGTCTTTATTATCAAATCCGGTTGTTAGGCATTAAGCATCTTTTCTGATGCAAAGATATCTGATTACATTTTCCATAATACGAACTCTCTGCTCGATTTCGTTTGGAACTGTAGAATCAGCGTCGAAATGGATGAAATAGTAATAGCCTTCTTTCATTTTCTGAATTTCATAAGCTAATCTTTTCTTTCCCCAGTCATCAACATTAGTAACTGTTCCACCGAATCTGGTAACAAGTTCTTTTGTTGCTTCTAATGTAGCTAATCTGGTTTCATCCTCGATTTTTGCATTTACAACTAAGGCTAATTCATATTGATTCATAGTTGCGTGCACCTCCTTCTGGTCTCTGGCCCTTTTCTCCTGTTGTTTGATCGACGAAGAATCAAACTGACATTTAAAAGAGCAAGGAATTTTTAGTATAACATATCACAATTAGTTATGATATCATAAGTAAACTATTAATACAACCTATTTTTTTACTAAATATTATTCGAATATATGGCAATATCCATAAAATCATATATTTTATACGATTTTTATGATCACCCTTCACTGCAATGCAAATGCTTGCCCGAGATGACCTTAGTATTAAAAATATCTCCACTCTGTGCGGCTATGAAAATCCAGCCAAATTTGCAGCCGCCTTTAAGGACGTCCATGGTATAACTCCCAGCGCATTTCGGAAGGGGTTTGGGCTATAAAGCCTTCCAACAAATAATTATGAGGATTCCTATATTGACAAATGCATGATGCAAGGCTTAATCTGCTTTTATACCGTTAGTATTCCAGATGAGGTGAGCATATGTATCAAAAGAATGAAAAGTCTGTTGTGACAGACGAATTATTACATGCGATTACTAAGGCAAGACGTATTGATGATTTCCTTCAGGCACATGAAAGTGATATGAAGGATGTAGATTTAAAGTCCTATCTTTATAACCTATTAGAGCATGCTAATCTCACCATACCTCTATTAATTGAAAAAGCGAGCATCAGCAAGTCCCTTGCATACCAGATCTTCAGCGGTCAGCGAACTCCTAACCGCAATCTTATTCTTCGGATATCCCTTGTTATGAAGCTAAGCCTCGATGAAACGCAGAGATTATTGCGCCTGGCTAAGAAGGGCGAGTTATATCCAAGAATTCAGCGTGATGCAGCAATTATTTTTTGCATAACCAATAAGTATTCTCTGATTGATACAAATGAATTGCTTGAGAATTTAGGTGAAGCTATTTTAATAAAGGAAGAATAGTAATTGTAATTTTTACACATTTTGCAGACCAAACAGGACTTTCGTACTGGTATACTTTATCCTGATATATATTATGGATAAATTTACTAGAAGGGAGTTCTTTTTATGTTGGCAAGTAACAGAAGTAAATATCATTACCAGTTTCTCTCAATTCTATTAGTTGTTATCCTGGTGATAACGCTAGTTCCGACAAACAAAGCTTTTGCAGCAGCCTCACCTGTCTTTAACACAACATCAAAGACAATTCTGGCAGGAAATACATTTTCATTGCTGGTTAAAAGCAAACCTGCAAATGCCAAATATTCCTGGAGTACCAGTAATAAAAAAGTGGCAACCGTAGACAAAAAGGGCAAAGTAAAGGCAATTACGAAAGGCAAGGCAACTATCTCCTGTGTTGTTAAAGCCGCCTCTAAAACCTACACTTTAAAATGCGCACTTAATGTCTTGTTAGGGGCAACAGATATTACTATCAGAAATAAAATCAGTTATATTAAAGTGGGAGAAAGCTATGATCTTAACCGTACCTTAAAGCCCGCCTTCTCGAATGATACTGTAACCTGGACCAGCAGCAATACCTCCATTATTTCTCCAGATGGTGGAGGTAAGTTCAAGGCAAAGAAGACAGGAAGCGCCATTATCACTGTTACCAGCTCAAGCGGTGTCAGTGACAGTGTTACTATCTATGTGGTGGCAGAAAAAGAAAAAACACTGACAAAATCAGATGTGGTAAACGGGCAAATTGTATTGTCTGATACCAGTATCGGTAACCTGACGATTGACAATAGTGTTGGGGATATCCCTATCACACTAACTAATGTTACAGTAGGCGGAGTTCTTACCATGGAATCTGGTGCAGCTTATACTGTAACAACAAATAAATGTACCATTAATAAGGTAGAAGGAATACAAGCTGCCAAGCTAAAAAACTTCGCCCTTGGTAATGATACAGAGGTTGAAAAGGAACCAGCAACACCATCTTTGGTAGCCGGAAGCGGTTCCATGATTGTATCTATCGATTCTCAGTGTAACATCAGTATCAAGCAGAACAATGGAGCTACCATTCAAAGCTTCAGTGTAACAACAAAAGCAGACGGTTCCATACAGGTTTCTTTGGAAGGCTTTAAGGGAAATCTTGTAATCGATTCTACGTCTATGTCCAGTATTATCATTTCAGCTACTGCTTGTGAGATATCCGCCGCTACCATAAAGAATGCGACGGATGGTCAGGCGATTACCTTCACGGATACTAACGCCGGAACCAATAAGGAATCTAAGATTCATGCCGTTAATGTGGAAGCCAATGCAACGCTCACCGTAGATGTTAAGACAGAGGAGCTGACGGTAGCCAAGGACGTTAATCAAGCAGATGTTGTAATTCAGAAGCCAGTTGCAAAATTAACCAATGAAGGCAATCATACTTCTCTTACCATAAACAGCCAGGTCACCGAGGTTACTTCAACCGGAGGAGAATCAAAGGTTTCCATCAGTGATACTGCGAAGGTGGAAAGCTTAAATATAGCCGGTACGAACACAAATGTTGAGTTAAAATCCGGAGCTCAGGTAAATTCTGTTACCTCCACTGCCAATAATACCTCGGTTCATGTGGAAGAAGGCTCCACAATTCAGACTGTTACCACATATGGCAATAACTCTTCCCTATCTGGCAGCGGCAGGGTTCAGGAAGCGGTTGTAACAGGAAATAATTCCGAGGTTAATACCGAGGGCACCACTGTTAAAG
>JASGEU010000007.1:0-17192 GCA_047606065.1 Mobilitalea sp. | reverse complement strand
CTTTTCTATTTTTATAGGTTCCTAGCATGCATTCTGCATTATCCTCAATGACATAGAGGTGATACCGATTTGCTAATTCCATAATTGCATCCATATCCGGAGAAAGTCCGTAAAGAGAAACTGTAATAATTGCCTTTGTCCTGGAGGTAATACATTTCTTAATTGAATCTGCAGTAATCAAAAAAGTATCCCAATCCACATCTGCATAAACCGGTGTTGCATTCGCCTGAAGAACTGCAAACGTAGTGCTGGACATTGTAAGTGGCGGAACGATTACCTCATCCCCTATCGTAATATTTAAAGCCTCTAAAATTGCGTGTAAGGTTGCCGTTCCATTGACACAGGAAATTGCATATTTTACACCAAATTTATCACAAAAGGCTTTCTCAAGTCTTTGCATCATTACCGCTCCCCTGGAGGAACGAAATTCACTGTCAAGGACCTCTTTTACATAGGCTAATTCATTACCATAAATTCTTTTCTCTACAACAAACTCTTCTTTTACATCTTCTAACTCTTCTATAATTTCTTCTTTTATTTCTATGGTGATAATCTCCTCTTTCGTTTCGATTCCTTCAACTACATCTCTCACTTTAACTACTTCTTCTGCTTCGTTTTCTTTGTTTACTTGGTTTACTTGGTTTTCTTCGTTTTCCTCTTTTACTTCGTTTACTTCTTCTACTTCTTTTTCCACTTTTTCATTCATTTCTTCGGCTGCTTCTAATCTCTTTGCTGCTGTTTTATCTTTGATTTCTACCTCTTTGTTTTCTTCTTTAATTTCTGCAGCACTAACCTCTTCTTTTATATTATTAATTTCAGTCTCTTCTTTCTCTTCTTTCTCTTCTTTCTCTTCTTTCTCTTCTTTCTCTTCTTTCTCTTCTTTCTCTTCTGCCACCTCTAGCTTTATTTCTTCCTTTATTTCTTCCTTTATTTCTTCCTTTATTTCTTCCTTTATTTCTTCCTGCTTTACTTCCTGTAATATTCCCATTTGTATTTCTTCTTCTTGAATTTTTTCTTCCATCTTTAAGGATTTCAGATAGCCTTCATTCCTTCTATGCCCTTTATTAATGTCGGAAAGCTCTGGTTTGCGTTTTAATAATTCAAGTACCTCCTGCATGGAAAAAAGTTCATTTGGATTCTTATATAGTTCCTCATATACACATTTCATGAATTGATAATCTTCTTGTGAATCTACCGTCCAGCGAAGGTCAGACAAGTCACTTTCATGTTCAAAGTTATAAAGTTTAAACTTTTCTTTATTCTTATAGATATATGGGGTTACATGTTCCTTTTCAGAAAGTAGATTCGACTCTTCATATGCCTTTTTAAGTGCTTGAAAGGAAAATACTTCTACATCAATTCCTTCCGGGAACGTCGGATGAATTGTGTTGCTTACATAGTCATATTTTCCAGTTTCAAAAAGTTCAATTGCTTTAAGTATTACTGCAGGGTCTTTTAAGGGATCATCCGCAGTTAATCGAACAATCACATCTGCCCTATTTTTATCTGCACAAAAATAAAAGCGTTCGAGAACATTCTCCTCACTTCCGCGAAAACACGTTATCTTATTCGCCAAACAAAGTTCTTCAACAAAATCATCCATGGGATTTACTGTGGTTGCTACAATAAGGTCTGATATTTTATCAACTGCACGTATCCGGGCAACAATCTGCTCGATTAAGGTTTTATCACCCAAAGGCAGTAATACCTTGCCTGGGAGCCTTGTTGATGACATTCTTGCTTGTAGAATTGCGATAATATGCATTCTTACCTCCTCTTCCACTTTAAAGGGGATATAATATCCTCACTAAGATTTTTAAAATATCCGGCTATTTCCTCCACTAGCTCAACCGGCACCTTTTGCTCATAAGCTTTCAGATTTTCCTCCAATTGCTCTGTGTTATCCACTCCAACAACAAGTGATGTTACTCCCTGTTTTTCTTTCAGATAAGCAAGTGCTACCTCTCGCCTTGAATAGGAGTGTTCTGCACACAGATTGTTAAATTGTTGCATCGGTGCCACAGCAATTGGAAGCTTTTCTTTCACTTGTTCCATCTCCATTAGAAGTAACCCTTGGAGAAAAATACTTCGAACCATTATTTTAATTCGCGAATTATTTTGCTCCACAAAAGAGTCAAACCGTTGATCAAAGATATTCATTGGCAGCTGGATAATATCCATTCCTTCTTTCACAGCATAGTCAGCATCTTCTGGTTCATATACAGAAACCCCTATAAGATCACAGTATCCCAGTTCCTTTAAATTTCTTAGTGCTTCAAGTGATTTTCCCTCATAAAGCTGCTTTGGGTTATGAAGGAGTAAGCCTCTAATCTTCGGCACTCTTAACTCCTTTAAACTGGTTTCCATCTGTTCTCTTATCCTATCGTAATAATTTAGATTGTCTGCCTCCAATTCATAGGGCAGTTTTGAAATAATGTTCATGTTATTTGAAGAAGCTGCAAAATAATCACCGATTAGGCGATGCGCATCACCGTACCCACAGGCTGTATCCAAGGTATTAATGCCGTTCTTACAAGCGTAATCAAGGAGTGCAAAGGCTTTATCCTTCGTTGGCTTTCTGGCACCCTGTATTCCATAGTCCATTCCTAATTGCGCTGTACCAAGAAATATTTCCATATACGAACTCCTTACTCAATAAGAAAGCTTTGTATGAATCCATTCCTGTCTGGCTGCAAACTGACCATCTCTTCTAGTGGAATAGGAACACATACTGGTATCAATTTTTTTCTCATCAATGGCAAAGCTTAGAATGTTCTTCTTATAATCAATACCATCCAGACCAGGTCTGCAAATTGTAAAATCCATGCAATAGTTACCGGCTTTTAAGACATTAGGAATTTCAACCTCCGCAACATATATTCCTGGTTCTCTTCTTTGAAGCCATCCTGGAGTAACATCCGTATCAAAGCTATGGCAGACTGCCCCTTGATTTTTATAGATGGAATAGCCCAGAGCAACCCCCATTAAAGGTCTTTTAATTTCGTATTCCACTTCTAAATAAATCGGATCAAAAATCTCGAAGGAATCTGCTTCTCTGCCCGTTCTATCCTTAAGCATAATACTATAAACCTGTGCCGCATCCTTTGAGTCATCCCTCTTAAAATTTGCATGGCTTATCAGATTAAGCGTTTGTTTCTGATTCAAATACTCTTCAATTACATCATCAGTATCTCCGAACTTAACCAGTCTCCCCTGATCCAATAAAATACACTTTCTGCAAAGTGCCTTAATCATAGAAAGCTGATGGCTGACAAATAAAACCGTTCTTCCGCCATGACTAATGTCTCCCATCTTTCCAAGACATTTTTGCTGGAATTGATAATCACCTACAGCAAGGACTTCGTCTACCACGAGAATCTCCGGCTCCAGATGAGCCGCTACCGAGAAAGCTAATCTAACATACATACCTGAGGAATATCGCTTTACTGGGGTATCTATGAATTTTTCAATTTCAGCAAACTCGATAATATCCTGTATCTTTTCATCGATTTCCTTCTTAGTCATACCTAAAATAGCACCATTCAAGTAGGTGTTTTCACGTCCGGTAAGTTCAGGATGAAATCCAGTTCCAACCTCCAGTAAACTTGCTATACGCCCGTTTATTTTAACTCTGCCGCTGGTTGGAGCTGTCACTCTGGAAAGTATTTTTAACAAGGTGGATTTGCCTGCTCCGTTTAAACCGATAATTCCGAGGGTCTCCCCTTCTTCAATTTGCAGATTAATTGAGTCCAGAGCCTGTAGATACTCATCCTTCGCATAATTCTTCGAACCGATCTTTTTATTTGGATCTTCTTTCTTAAAGGTTCTAGCTAACCAGCTATTAAAGTCCTGTGAGAAAGTTCTTCCGCTGATAGAACCGAGGCGATAGGTTTTGCATAAATCCTCAATTTCTATTACTACTTTGCCCATAGGTCACCTCCTAAACCGTATCCATAAAGGTTTTTTCAACCTTACTAAATATAACAATTCCAATGATTAAAACAAAAATGGTTACACCTGCACTATAAATCAAATATTTAAAATCAAAGGTACCTGCTCCTAAAAAACCATATCGAAAGGTTTCAATGACAGCGGACATTGGATTGAGCATAATAATAGATTTGTAGGTGTCGGATAAACTTGAGGTAGGATACACAATGGGTGTTCCATACATCCATAATTGAACACCAAAGCTGATTAGGATGGATAGATCCCGGTACTTTGTTGTTAAAGATGAGAAAATAATACCAAAGCCCAAACCAAGGAGTGCTACAATCAGGACTAGAACAGGGGTTAACAGCAGATATAAATTTGGTTCCAGTGAATACCCCCTGATCAGGTAATAGAAAAGAAATCCTAGAAACAACATAAACTGTATAAAGAAACTAATCAGCCCAAAAATTACCGTTGAAAATGGTATCACGAGCCTCGGAAAATATACTTTTCCAAACAGTGCTGCATTACTGGTGAAGGTGGTTGATGTCGTATTCAAGCAATAAGCGAAATAAGACCATAGGGTATTACCTGCCATATAGAATAAAAACTCCGGTATTCCATCCGTAGGTATTTTTGCAATATTTCCAAAGACAATTGTAAATATAACTACCGTAATCAAGGGATTCACGATGAACCATAGGGGACCAAGAATTGTCTGTTTATACATAGAAGCATAGTTACGTTTTACGAATAATCCCACCAGATCTTTATACTTCCATAGTTCTCGAACATTAATGTCAAACCAGCCACTTTTGGCTTTGATTATCATTGACCATTCATCCGCCTGCAAAGAATTATTTCGATTGGAGAACATCTTCTAACCTTCCTTTCTCAAGCGAATCCAAGATACCGCTTTCAGTCAAATTCACTATTTTAATTTGTTTTTTATGTAACTGTTCTCGTAGAATTCGGTAACTTTTAAAAATATGGTGCCACTCAAAAAACATATGCTCGCAGCTTATTTTAATTCCCTGCTGCCTGATCTGATCCTCTTCTGGCAGTAGATACGCATAATGTTTCATATTCTGTCCCTTTACCCGATCAATATAGTTCAATATTCCTGTACAATCACAGCCCAGCAGATAGATTTCTGTAAACCCCATATAGGCAGAGATCGCTACTGCATTTTGAACAACCGTGCAAAAGTAAGGCAGAAATTTACACAAATCAAGTTCAGTAAAAGACAAATCATCAATTTCAATTCCATTGGCATAAATATAAATCGGGTATTTCGTATCCAGTTCTTGTTTCATCATCTGCTGATATCCGTTACTTTCAAGAAAAATCCCCAGGGGATTTGCCTTGCTTTTCAGCTTATCAATCACTTCTTCCAGATTTTCAAAATAATAGGGATCAGCAAATATATGATAGGTCGTATTTAATTCTTTGAAGTCCTCCTTATAAAATAGATCATTCACTGTAAATGTGAACTCATCCTTTAATAAAGATAAATCGACATCGGCAAGGGACGGACCATTTCCAAGAATAAAACAGCGCTGTCCTTTGTGAGTGTCTTTCAGATGCTTATTCTTCTTTAAATAGATTCCTAGCTGTGTATCCTTGATTTCTTTATATTTATGATCATAATAATATTTCTTCCATATATGATTTGGTAATATCTTGGAGAGAACTTTATTCAGGTGCACCTGATACATCATAGAACGAACCATGCCTTTCTAGGTTAAAAATGCATATCCAATAGCTTCTGATAAATACTAATAGTTTCTAGTAGATTCTCATAGCTATAATAAGATATGCATTAAAAAGGCTGGCGGTTACCTATTCTTTTAAACTACAAAGTTTTAAAAACTCTTCACTGACATACTCAAGAGTACAGTCATAAAAGCTATTTCTTATGTAACTATAACTTAATCTTTCCTTACGATAGCGCATACAGAAGGAATAGAGCCTATCAGGTGTTTTGCGTTCAATATTTTTCTCCAGAATGCTGAAATGATAGGGATATCTCTGAAGATACTGCAAAGAGGGACAATCCTCCACCTTATATAAATTAACTATTGGTTTGCCGGTACTTATGTATTCTAAAAGCTTACTGGGTAATTGATTATTGATGCTGTTACCCAGATTAACTAGGATATTTGCATTAAGTTCCGCATTGATGCAGGCTTCCTTTGATTTTTTTCCATGAAAGATAATATTAGTGGCATTTGGTGGTACCATTCTCTTCCACGGGGCTAGTTCCTCTCCTATCATGTGGAGGCGAATCGAGTCTTCCTTTAAGGTTTCAAATAGTTGAAATAAACGTTTTGGATTACGGGTATCCTTGTTTAATTTTCCGACATAAACACAGTTAATATAACGACGGTTAAATTCGATATCCTCCGCTTGCTGCGTTAATTCCGGTTTTGTAATGAGCGGAAACTGCAATTCTTTCAGTTTATTCTGTATCTCCCTGGGTGCCGTCTGCAATTCCTTATAGATTGGACTTGTTACAACAATATTGTCTGCAAGTGAGAAAACTTCTGATTGAAATTGTACTAACTCCTGTCTTGGATAGTTCATAAGATAGTAATAATTTGTAGCAAAGGGATCTTGCATATAGATAATCCATCTAAACTTTTTTGGATACTGTTCCAGATACTTCATCATGGGCAAACAAGACTCAAACGGATAGCAGACAGTTATGATTGCCTTGAGATCATATTGGCTTATGATGTATTTTAGCTGTTTAAAGGGATAATAACTCCAATGCTTTTTCTTATATTCTTCCCTGACAAATCGATCTAAAAAAATATCCTTGGATAATTGCACTGCAGTAAAAATATGCGCTTCCTTCCAGCATTTATTTACCTGTGCTCGATCAAAATTACTGTTTATTCGGTGAATATATATTTTCTGCCAGACCTCATGCTCCGGCAAATCAGGATAGGGCTTTAAGGTCATAATATGAACCTCATGTCCCTGTTGCAGAAAAGTCTTAGAAAGATGATACACAATATTTGAATTAGCACCAAAGTTAGGGTAAAAGTCATATGTAATAAATAATAAATTCATATTAATAACCCCGCCCCTCCCTATGCCGGCACACGAATATTGCCGTCATATTATTTTAAAATAAAACTTCCAATGGTGCATCTTGCCCCTGACCTTATCCTGTCAGCTTTCGATATACCTCTGCTAAAGCACGCGCTGAGTCCGTCCAGGTATAGTGATTTATTATTGTCTCGTATCCCTTCTCTGCTATGGTCATTGCTTTCTCTGGGTTTTGTATTAGAAAATCAATTGCCTCATAAAGTTCTCTGGTATTATGCGGCTGTACCAGAAGTCCATTTTCCTTGTCAGTAATAACCTCATCTATCCCTTGTTCATAACAGCCAATGGCAGGTACCCTGCAGGCCATTGCTTCCAGATAAGCACAGCCCAATGCCTCATAATAAGAAGGCATGGCAAAGATATCAGTAACCTTCATAATCTGGGCAACCTCTTCGTAATCAATATATCCAAGAAAATGCACCACCTGCTTTAACCCGAGGTACTCCACCTGTCGCTTCAGTTTTTCCTCCTCCGGACCATGACCGATGATAATCAGCTGAATTACTCTATCTTTATATTTCTTTGCCAAATGACCAACGGCTTTAATTAAATAATGGTTGCCCTTTATCTTCTTTAAACTTGCCACACTTAGAATTGTAATGTTCTTATTCTTTTTATAAGCTATCGGAAAGAATAGTTCGGTATTCACACCATTATAGACGGTATATAGCGACATTTGCGGGAAATGGGACTTGACCCTATCACATACCTTATCACTTACTCCCACAATTGCATCAGCTTTTCCAATTAACCTCTGCAAAACTCTATCTCCTCTCTTTTGCATAAGTCGAACAAGCAGAGGGAGTTTTTGATCATATAATATACTCAATCCATGGAAATGAATCACCAGTTTTTTCTTATATTTTTTCGCAAGCTGTGTAAAAATTCTTAAGGTATACTCGTCAATCATATGAATGGATATAGCCTCATACTGCGTAAAATCTATTATTCCCTCAAACCTCTTTACATTTCGCTTCAAAACCAAACCAGAGTATATTCCCTTATAAAAGGTAAAATACTCGCAGTATTTAACAGGAACACCGGCATAAAGTTCTTCCCTGCATTCCATCTTTCGGTGATGTGTACTTGTAGGCACAATTACGTCAACCAGATGTCCCAATTGGAGTAAAGCCTGTGCTTGTTGCTGTATAAAGATACAAAACTGCGGATCCTCCTGGTTTGGATAGTAATCCGATACAAATAATATTTTCATAGAATTCACTCCACTTGGGTTAGTTCTTTAAAGGAATTCAGGTATTCAATTGCCTTTTGTCTATTTTCCTCTATAATGAGATTCGTTTTATTATAGTCAATTTCCTGGGTGGTAATTTCCTCCAGGTTATTTATAATTCGGCATTGTAACTCCAATTGAGTCAGGAGTCCGGTTATCCGTCCTGGTGCCGAATTACCAAGAAAGGAAAAGAACTTCTTATTAAATATTGCAGAAAATGCAGTCCCATGAAAGGAAGTTGTTAGAATATATTCCGCATTTTGAAATAAATTAACAAACTCTTCTACTGAGGCACTTTTTATCATGACATCTCCTTTAAGAAACGTAATTTCTGAAGTAAGAACAACAACTTTGCAGCCTGTAAGCTCCCTTAACCTTTTGATAGCCCCAGAAAGCAGCGGATGCCCTGACATGGGGTAACACAGAATATAGGGATAAGGCAGGGTCTTCATCCTTGAAAAAGCAGACCAGGTTTCTTTATTAAGCAAGAATACAGGGTCCATGTGCTGCAATACAAAATTCCTATGTTCCAAGAGCTCCTCCAGGTATTGCCGTGTTTCCAACTCTCGAACAGAAATAGCTGTAAACTCATTTAAAAGCTCTCGAATTTGCGGTTGTAAATGGGCAGGTACAACACTTGATCCCATACTAACTGCATAGCTGATTCTCTTTATCTCCCTATTTCCAAAGTCTAAGAAAAAGTATCTCTTTACTTCTCTGGAGACATTCCATAGCTGATCACTTCCTGTGATATAGATATCCGCCTTAGGTGGGTCTAATAGAAGCTCATTTCTTGTATTATATTTTCTCGTTAACTTCAGATTCTTTTTTATGAATTTTTCAAAATTCTTATGCCTTTTTTTGATTGAATAATAATTCTTAATCGTTAGCATAAGGCGAATTATATTAATGATAAATATTTTTAATGAACGACCGGGGATTTTTTGATACGTATAATTTTGCTTTGGCGTGTAATCTATGATCACGTTTTCAATAGACAGGTTTAATAAGGCTTGCTGCAATGCATAAGCTTGAAGTACAGCACCGTAATTATAAACATCATGATAGGTAATGGTTGCTGTTTTCAATCAACCCCTCCCTTCTAGCGTTTCAGCGAAGTTTTTAATGATTTTAAATTATGATATACCGCATATTTTATACGGAGGCTTCGTCCATAGCCTGCATATTTCTTCAAAATGAATCGATATCCGTTTTCCTGATATTCCTTCCAAAAAACCTCTCGATTGGAAGGGCACATTGACGGTTCCATTAGATTTCTTTGCAGACAGTCACTGGCATTTCTTTCAATATATTTCAGCTTATTCGAGACCTTCTGAAACAATTCATTCCCTTTGCTGGTATTAATCAAAACCAAAGAAATTCCTTGATTGTCATCAAACGTCGGAAGGCTTTTTTCCACACCCCAATAATCTCCGATGGTAATATCACTCCCACGTTTCATTGAGGAATATTTGCAGGTATAGCAGCAGGGCCGCAGAATCAGATCGCTAAGAAATAAATTCATGTGAAGTTGTGACCTTAGACTCTCATGGTCTTCCTTGCCGCTTTCATACACATTCTTAGAAGTCATACTATGCCAGCCATTTATTTTTGTTCGAAAATAATGATACTTTAATTTAGACTTTTTCTTTTTTTCTTGAAAGTCAACATATTCCTTCCACATCCTGGGGCTGGCAACCCCATGGCATACAATATCACAAAGAATTAGCCTGGAAGTATTTTTTCCCTTAGTATAAGACTTAATTGCAGCTATCTGACATGGAGTTCCGGTGAAAAGAACGGCAGTGTTATGCTTAAGATCAGCTTCTAACCATGAAAAGATCTCCGACAGGTCACTTTGCACATATTTAGAACCAATCATGTTATCTCTTTCTGCCTTATTCGTAGCTCTTGTATGCACAACGGTCAGACTTTCATCCAGCACTGCACCATATACAATTCCTCCCTGCTCTAATATTGCATCAGAAAGAGCCAGAAACATTCCTCCGGAAGTACTTTTTAGCCGAAGGCTCTCCTCCAAATGTTTCACCGCATAGATTCTTTGGTCAAAGTCTTCTTCTACCTCAATTTCCTTGGTAATTGGACACACTGCCCTGCATCTGTCACAATGAATACATTGCTCCTCTTGAACCTGCGGATAAAGAAAACCCTCTTTATCCGCATAGGTTTCTATTGCATTCGTTGGGCAGACATTCACACAGGCCATACAGCCGTAGCAGTTTTGCTTCTGATTATACACTTCCATATAGTATTCACGCCTTTCTTATTTTCTTTGATACCATTGATTTTGAATAACCTTGGCTTTACTGCATGGTCCATTGAAATATCGCTTACTGCTGCCACTTTCTTTTAAATCTTCCAGGAGATACAGCAATCTTTCTGCTGCCACTTGGGCATTCCATTCCGTATAAATTGTCTGATATGCCTGCCTGCCGACCTTTTTCTGCAAAACAGGGTCTTTTATAACTTGCCCTACCTTCTCGAAAAGTTCATCGACCCTTCCATTTTCATAGATGAACCCATTGATGCTGTCTTTAATTAGATAGGGTGCTGCACCGACCGCATGGCTGGCAAAAACCACACAGCCACTATTCATAGCTTCATTTAAAACTGCACCCCAACCTTCCTCAAAGTCACTTGTTGAAAGAAAAATATTGGCTGCCTCCATAGCGTTTCTAACCTTTTCTGGTTCCAGTGCACCGGACAAAGTAACCTGTGAGGTAAGCTTGAGCCTCTCAATACTACGCTTTAGTTCCTCTTCCAATTCCCCAGTACCGATCAGTTCCAGATCAAACTCAATTCCATGACTCTTTAGCCTATATGCCAAGTCAACCGCTGCTTCAGGATGTTTCCATTTAATTAATCGCCCGCACCAAATTAATTTTAATCGTTCACTTGGCTTATTGTTCAACAATGTGTCAATATCATGCTCTTTCAGCACCGGAAAGTACCCCCATCTGTAACAGCGGCCCGGATATTCACCATGCAGAAGCAGATCACCCGAGGTATAAGCACTGGCACACAGCATAAATAGCTTTCTTCCATGAAAACGGTGATAGGAATTCAGACTGCGAAGTATCCCTCTCGGTGAGAAGGCTCTCCAAAGCCCTCTTTTATACAACCGTTCGCTGTAACGAAGTGTAATTCCCTCCTTGTTATACTTCAGCCTATGCAAAAGGAAATCTTCCGGTGCTGAACCAAAAAGAACCATCTCACTCTCAATAACTAACTGCAATACCCTGTTATAATTATCTTCCGTACCGTTTACATGTAAAACAAAGGGATATTCCTGTTCAATGCGATATCCCTGCTCCTGCTGCCATATTCTAATATCACTGGTCGCAATAAAGAGGAATTCAGAATTAAGTACACGATATAATTCCAGGCATAGAGGAATTTGATGATGTGTGAGATAATTTGATACAAAAACAAGTCTGATCTTAAATCACATCCTCCTGTTTATATTCTAGTTTGGCGAGAGCCAAACAGCGAGAAAACCGCAGGTTTACGAGCCTGGTTCTGAAGACTTAATTAAAAGTATCAATACGCTTAGACTTCCAGCAAACATAGAACCACCAATTAAGAATGCACTCTCGGTACAGGCATGTAAAAATATTGCGAGTAATCCAATCATGCCTAGATAAGCAGTTTTGCTTTTCAAATTATAGGTTAATAAATGGAAATATGCTCTGAAAATGTATACGTAGAAGGAAAGCAGCCCAAGTATTCCCAGGGATGCATAGATACTTAAGGTTCCATTATGAAGGTTCTGAAGTTCATACGCGCTAAAATCACCCAGCAATATCCGATTAGAAACTGATTCAAATACTGCCTGATAAATATCGCTTCTAGAGGAATAATCACTCTTACCTGCAATTTCAAAGAAAGTAAACCAATTGCTTTCATAAATGATTGGATATAAAACCATGAACAAAGCAGGAAGTAATATAAATCCCCCCACAAATAAGCGACTAAGACGAATCCACTTCTTCATTATCAGCATTAAAACAACCCATAAGAAAATAAAGATGCAGGTTCTTGAACTTGTAGCTTGTAATAAGTAACCCAAATATAACATCGGAAGCACTAGAATAAGTCGGATAAAGAAATTCTTATAATAAAACACCCCAGCTAACAGGACAATCATTGTAATTAAGAGATACATAGCTGCCTGATTGGGATTATCATAGCCTAAAGTTAACCAGGCTCGATTGGTACCTAAATAGCCTTCATATCCTCGGTATCGATAGTCGCTCACAGAATGAAACGCAAATACAACAGCCATAAAAATATGAACAATAAAAATAATATTTAACATCACTTTATCCGGCTTAATATAATCCAGGTATAATAAATAAAATGGCAGGGCAAGGTAACATAACAGACGAATAACATAACCATATAATCCACTGGTACCGGACAAATAGGACAGGAAGGACCCTCCTATCATAAATATGATCATGACCACCTGATCGGTTTTATAAGGAATGTAATTTTGAAAACAATGACTGATTACAATAAGAAAAGCGAAAAGATTGCTTAGAAGGAAGCACCTGCTGCTTAACGTCTCCAATATTGTAATCTGCATTGGCTGCGCAAAATATATGACCAAGGTCGAAATAATGGTTAGATAGAAACATCCCTTTAAAAGGAACAATCGAAATTCATCTAACCCTGTTTTATTCATCTCCATGCTGCCTCCTTGCCTCTCAT
This sequence comes from Mobilitalea sp., assembly GCA_047606065.1. Taxonomy (GTDB): domain Bacteria; phylum Bacillota; class Clostridia; order Lachnospirales; family Lachnospiraceae; genus Mobilitalea. The sequence continues at coordinate 4,177 of JASGEU010000007.1, read as the reverse complement.
TGTATTCAATGATCTATTCCATTGCTTCCTTTTCTTGTAATAAATCCTCATATAACTCCAAATACCTGTTTAACATTAAATCCTTTGAAAAATGATTGCGAATTCTTTCCACACAATTCTGACTATATGTTTCTTTTCCTCTTACCCGGATTGTTTCGAGCGCTTGTAAAAGTTCTTTTTTATGTCTGGTCTTTAATTGTACTCCTGTTGTCGCATCCGCTACTTCAGAGCAGGCCGTGCTTAGATACGTTATAACAGGTGTGCCGCAAGCCATTGCCTCAGCTGCCGTTAACCCAAAGGTTTCCTCTAAAGAAGCCTGGAAAAAGACATCTGCCATGCTGTATAGTTTCACAAGTTCCTCCAGATTTTCTGTTCTTGGAATTGCCAGGATATTATCGGGACATTCATCAGCATTAATTCCAACCAGTACAATGCGATAAGGAGGTTTTAATATACTCGAAAGTTTAAAAAATATAGGTAATCCCTTGTTTTCCCACTGATTTGCAACCCCAAGTATTACAAAATCATCTTCCAATAGTCCAAGTTCCCTGCGAATCAAGGATTTCACAGGTCGAAAAACGTTAGTGTCAATTCCATTTTCGATTACTTGAAGGGATACGTTTTTCATAAGGGATTGTTCCGCACAAGACTTTAGCCACTTGGAAACACAAACCACCCGAAGGTATTCCATGGAGGTGAAAGCTGCTTTTTTATTCTGATATACCCACTGGGTAGTATGATTATAGATATCCTTTCCCTTGGCTGGAAGCTTGCAGTCCTTCTCCTTACAGCCCGTCAGATATCCCTCGCAGCCCAGAGTGGTAAAGTGGTAACAGCCTCCTGTAAATGCCCAGCAATCATGCAGGGTATAGACAACAGGAACGCCATAATTTTTTAAGAATTTAAACAGCCTGGGAAAATCCACACTGTTTTGCTGTATATTATGCAAATGAATTAAATCCGGTGAAATTTTCTTTATATTTTGAATTAATCTTCTCGTACCGAGTAAGGAATGCTCATATCTTCTGCCCAGGGTACGATTTAAACCTCTTCTAAGATAGTTTTGAAATTGATTTTCTATTTTAAAGGTATCCGCTTGTGTACTGTTAAAGGCTGAATAAGCAACAAAGCTTTGATATCCCTTTTTTTCTAAAAAGTTATGTAATTGTGCCACTATACGTCCGGTGCTTCCGTGTCCATAGGTTATATTAATCTGAAGAATTCTTTTTATCTCATGTTCTTTGTGTTTGATTGCTGCTTTTTTGTTCACTGAATCCTCCAGCATCCGAATAACCTTTTCCGCCTGAGCCTTAGGGTTCTTGTTTTGCTGAATAAATTCATACGCACGTTTTCCCATCTCTCCCTTTTCTTTTACTGACTTTTCGCTCAGTTCAGCAATGGAAACGCTAATATCTTCAACAGAATTTCCTTGAATATAATTCAAATAATCATCATAATCATCCGGTATGCCATCCAATTTATAGGTAAGCACCGGTTTGCCGCTCTCCATATACTCAATTGTTTTTGACGGAAAAGAATACTTCGTATATTCTCCTTCGTTGGATCTTGGATTTACTAAAATAGTTGCCTGCTGCTGCAGATTTTTTACTTCCTCCGAAGTCAGATAACCAAAGTAGGTTATTCTACCGTCTTTCTTAGCAGCTTCTTCAATTCTTTGCTGTTCATCACCGCTGCCGCAGATCCATAGCTGATAGCTTTGATTTGTTAGCTGACAAAATGCATCCAAAAGTTTATCAATCCCAAATTGCTTCTGAATTGCTCCCGAATACATTAGTATTGTAGTGTTCTTATCATCTGACTCAAACGAGGGTTCTCTGTTGCTGGCAATCCCCTCAATGACGGTATAGGGTTTATCAATTATATTTAATGGTTGGGTCATATCTTTCGTCAGCAGAATATAGCTATCTGCCTTTTGTGTATATTTGTATTGATAGTCCTCCAGGGTTTTTAATATCTTGCGTTTCAAACTGTATTTACTTCCTTCGACCCCGAAAGCATTTGGCAAATCCGGTACTATAATACAAATATGTAGCTTAGGATATTTATTTTTCACATCTACTAATGCCTTTAAAAAAGGGAGGTACATGCTGTAAATAATGATTACTAAGTCTTCTTCCTGATTTTCCTTGCACCATTTCTTAAGATGATGCAGCGCGTAATAATAACGAGAGGTTTGCTTGAAAACAGGCAGATTAATACCACCGATTTCTAAATCCTTCGCTCCGGACGTATGCTCCCAATTACCCGTCGGTAATAAAAGTTGCTTATAATTCTTGGGGTAAGCACCAACCGGCATTGTGCTATAAATAGTAACAGGCTCCTTCCCAGCCTGATCAAGACCGTTAATTAACCGCCACTGATAAGTATTCGCCGCAGTTTGCAGACCCTGACTGCTTTTTGCCAGAACTTTTGCCTCCATACCTTTTTGATATAATAATCCTAAAAGTAATATCTTCATCATGGATATCCCTTTCAATTTATTGCTCACAACCTTCCCGGCTTATTATTCATTCATCCCTATGCAATAGCAAAGTTAATCTATTACATCCGCCTCTGTTACCTACTATACTTTTAAGAAGGAAGTGCATTCTGATACAGGTTTATGTAATCCATCAGCAACTTCTTTTTATCATACTCCATTGCCTTCTTCCTGCATAATTCAGGAGAAAAAGGATTCCTGCAAGCCTTAATCACCGCTTGTAATAACCCTTCAAAGTCATCCCGTACAACAACAATTCCGCAGCTCTCATTAATACTTTCCGCACTTCCACCGCTTTGAAAGGTTACAACACCTGTACCGCAGGCTAACGCTTCAATATTCGTGAGACCCTGGGTTTCCTGCAGTGTTGGGTTTACAAAGACATCTGCCATTGTATAAAACTGTGCCAGTTGATTTGGTGAATTTGTTCTAGGCAGCGTCAGTACCTCTTTGGGATATTGTGAGCTTTGCTCCTTGGTTACTCCAAGCAATACCAATCGATAATTCTTTGGTAAGCGCTCTGCCAGCTGCAGGAAATACTTTGAACCTTTAAATTTACCAAATCCATTGGAAACACCGAGAACAACGTGTGCATCTTCCAGCTGCAGTTCCTTGCGAAGATTACTATTCGTCGGCTGAAAGACTTCCACATCAATCCCCGTAGGTATTATTTTTTTATTCATATCTGACAAGTAACTATTCTCCATAATTTGTGACAGCCACTTTGTTGGAGGTACAAACGTCAATTGCTTGATGGAATGAATTAGCTTCTTTTTATCCGCATAATTTTTATTCGATTGATCCAAACCATAACTTGCGGGATATTCCTTTAACTGCGGACAGTTATGGCAGCCACTTTTCCATTTATCACAACCGATATAATCAAAATGACAGCAGTGTCCGGTAAAGGACCAGCAATCATACAGGCTCCAAATCACCGGTTTATTATATTGCTTCAGGTATTGAAATAGTTCTTCAAAATGAAGGTAGTAGCCATGAAGATTATGCAAATGCAGGATATCTGGCTGAAATTCCTCTATTTTATGAAGCAATGCGATTGTTGCTCTTTTCGATGCAAAGGCAGTCCGATCTGTTATTCGCGTATAGAGAGCATGCAGATAAACCTCCAAATCGGTTCCAATGCGGTAACTTTGATAATCTTTCGGTGCGGTACCACGACCATAGCAGATCAGACATTCGTTCCCCTCCTGCACTAAGGCCTTATGCAAATCTGTGGTTATTCTTCCGGTACTACCTACCCCACACACCGTGTTAATCTGAATTACCTTCATTGGAATTACCATGCCTTTCTAATTCATTCACCATTTCTTTCACTAAATTTCCAACCGCTTTTTCTGGATTGAACGTTTCTTCTGCTATCCTTACCGATACCTCACTTGCATGCGTTTTCCACTCCTGATCCGAGGTAATTAAGATGTCAAGCATTCCTACTGCTTTTAAGGGTTCCTCATAAGAAAAGACATACCCATTCTGACCACTGACCACAACTTCCGGATAGTTTCCCACATGCTCTGAAACCATCAGGGGTAACCCTGCCCAAAGAGCTTCTAAACAGGACAAGGGATTTGGGTCTGATAAGGAGGGCAATAAGAAACAATCAGCCAAAGCATAGTAATTTACGGTATTTTGTTGACTCTGATACCCCAGAAAGCGAAG
>JASGEU010000006.1:0-17481 GCA_047606065.1 Mobilitalea sp. | reverse complement strand
GTTCAGAAGCAGTCCCATGCCAAGAATGGCGATTATGTAGTAGCACTTCTAGGGGAAGAGGTTACTGTAAAGACCTTTTATAAAGAAAATGGATTTTATCGATTACAGCCAGAAAATGATACCATGGAGCCAATCATTGCTACGGATCTTAACATTCAAGGTAAGGTAATTGGATTATTCCGTATGTTTCAATAACTAACGAGCTACATAGAAAAGGTTTTAACTAGTAGGATTTACTTCTTATACAAAAATAAAGGATAGAGAATTCAAATGATTTACTCATTTGAATTCTCTATCCTTTATTTTTATCTATGACAAGTGAAACGACTTGTCATTTCATCTTGTATATTAGTTATCCAATTGTTCCTTGCTAACCAATTTACCATCTCTCCAGATGCGCTCAAGGTTATAAAAGAGACGATCTTCTTTTGAAAATACATGAACTACAACATCGCCGTAATCCATTAAAATCCAGCTGGCTGAACGAACACCTTCTATTCTCTTTGGCTCAAAACCATTTCTACCAAGCTTATCTGATACAGCAGCAACTAATGCATCTACCTGTGAAGAGTTAGTACCATTCGCTATTATAAAATAATCTGCGATAATGGAAATATCTTTAATTTCAATAACCTGAATATCTTCAGCTTTTTTTTCATCCATGGCTTCATAAGCCAGTTTTACCATTAATTTTGAATTGTCCATTGCAATCCCCTTTCATTCACGAGCCTCTATCAATGTCTTATAATACTCATATGCCTCTTCTGACATGTGGTCAATTTCAGCATGGATTTCATTTAAATAACTTAAAATGTTATCATAAATCATTGTTACTGCATAATCCAAATCCGTGTAAGCAGTCCATCTTATATCTTCAATTCTTGGAAGCGGCTCACGGTAAGGCTCAATATAATCTGCCGTAAAAATGATTTTATCCAACAGTGTCATGTCAGGACGTCCAGTGGTATGATAGCGAATCGAATCCAGTATCTCCTCATCCTTCACTTCATACTTACTTTCCGCCAAAACTGCTCCTACTTTTCCATGAAGCAGATAGGGGAAACGTTCTTCCATTTTACTTACTGTAATATTATTCTCCTTACAGCTATCTAATAGCTCCTGATCGGATAAATTTTTGGCACAATCGTGCAATAAACCTGCAAGACCAGCCTTTTCCACATCATAACCATAGATTGCTGCCAAATCACAAGCAACTTCTTCAACACCAATACTATGCTGAAATCTTGATTTTTTTAATACCCCATCCAAGTTGTCACGTATATATTCTAATGTCATGCTGCCTAAGCCTCCATGGGGAACAAATAAAGCTTGTTCTTTTTAATGTAATCTTCAACTGTAGTTGGTACATAGTATTTAATTGACTTTCCTCTGGAAACGTTATCTTTAACCTCACTGGAAGAAATCATAAGGGTTGGCATGTCAATTAATTCAATCTTTGCATTATAAGTAACTCTTAAAAATTCAGCTTGTTGCTCTAAGCCCTCTTTGTTCACTTGATCACGACAAGCCGCAGCTACCACACATTTTTCAAAAATAACCTCAGGTGACCACCATTCAGATAAGGAAAACAAAGAATCAGCACCAACAATAAAATAGTACTGCGTATCAGGATTATCCCGTGTTAAAATTGATAGGGTATCCGCTGTATATGTGGTCCCATCACGATCAAGTTCCATTTCAGATACGGCAAAATGCGGGTTATCTTCTATAGCTAATAACAACATTTCTACTCTTTGCTGATCAGTAACATCTTGGGGTTTTTGTTTGTGAGGAGGATTTTTGGAAGGAATAAATAATACTTGATCCAGTTCCATTTGCTCATAGGTACGTTCAGCGAGAAATAAATGTCCTAAATGTACCGGGTTAAAGGTACCTCCCATGATACCGACCTTTTTCATAAACGTTTTCTCCTATTTAATTAAAAGTAAGCATTATACCATTGTATAATCCAACAAATTGTTTAAATTATTCCTCTACAATTTTCTTGGTTTTCTTTTCAACAGGAAGAACAATTTTCTTCTTATCCTTTGACTCTTTATACAGAACAATTTTCTTTCCTATTACTTGAACAATTTCTGAATGAGTACGCTCTGATAAAGTACGCGCCAATTCATTTGGATCATCCATGCAATTTTTTAATACATTAATTTTGATTAATTCTCTCGCTTCCAAGGCCTCTGCCACACCATCGGTAAGTTCCGGTGTCAGGGAAGATTTCCCGATTTGATAAATTGGATCTATCGTCATTGCAAGCCCTTTTAAATAAGCTCTTTGTTTCGTTGTCATAGTTATCTCCTCTTATTATATGAATTTTCTTATATATTTTTAATAGTTTTACTTATAGTAATCAAAACTTAAGCCGTACATACGAACGGTATCACCTTCGCTGATTCCAAGCTCCTCTAACTGTTCAAGAATTCCATTATCCTTTAAGAAATTCTGGAAGAACTCAAAGCCTTTTTCAGAGTCAATGTTGGTATATCCAAGCATTCTTTCAATTCTTGGACCTTCAACAACATATACGTCCTCTTCTTTCCATACCTCAAAAGGTAAGTTTGTATCGATCTTATTTTCATGGAAGTATTCACGTTCGAAGACCACTGGCTCTTGATCCAGGTTATTTAACATACCCTTTACATGATATAGCAGTTCCTTCATACCTTTTCCACTTACAGCAGAAATAGAAAACACCTGCATTCCCTGTGGTTCAAAGGTATCTTTTAACTTTTGAATTACTTCCTGTGCATCCTCTTCCAACAATACATCTGTTTTATTAGCGGCAATTACTTGAGGACGTTTCGCAAGTTCCGGATTATAGGCTGCAAGTTCTGAATTGATTAAATTAATATCTTCAATTGGATCTCTTCCCTCGGTAGAAGCTGCATCCACAAGATGGATAATTACCTTGGTTCGTTCTATATGTCTTAAGAATTCGTGTCCAAGACCTAACCCTTCCGATGCCCCTTCAATAAGACCTGGAATATCGGCAATAACAAAGCCGCCGCCTTCCATATCTACAACGCCCAGATTAGGACTTAGTGTAGTAAAATGATAGTTACCAATCTTCGGTCTTGCATTTGTTACACGGGATAAAAGGGTAGATTTACCTACATTCGGAAATCCTACTAAACCAACATCCGCAATTACCTTAAGTTCTAATATTACGTTCATCTCCTGTGCTTTTTGACCAGGTTGTGCATACTTCGGAACTTGCATGGTAGGGGTTGCATAATGCTGATTACCTTTACCTCCTCGGCCACCCTTGAGAATTACTTCTCTGGCTTTGCCTTGAGACATGTCCACTACAACTTTGCCAGTCTCTTTCTCTTTGATAACAGTCCCTTGGGGTACCTTAATTACTAAATCATTACCATCTTTTCCATGGCACTTCTTTTTACCGCCGCTTTCTCCGTCCTCTGCACAATATTTACGTACAAAACGAAAATCACTTAACGTATTCAAGCCTTCATCTACTTCAAATATCAGATCTCCGCCTCTTCCACCGTCGCCGCCATCTGGGCCACCGGCTGGTACAAAGATTTCCTTACGAAAGCTTACATGACCATCTCCGCCTTTACCGGATCTGATATATATTTCTGCTCTATCTGCAAACATTTAAACACCTGTTTCCTCTCTATGATAAAGTCAATTCCTAATTGCGTTATAATTTATTCTATTTTCTAAATGTACTCATCCAGTTTAAGAATATACAATTAGAAACAACTTTGTTATTATTTCCAAAACCACGTAGGACTATTATAAACGTTCCCTTCTTTCATGACAATAGAAATACTGAAACGACATTTTCCTATTCATGACAAGTGAAACGACTTGCCGTTTCATCTTGTTTAAAGCCTTATGAATGCAGTTGCCTATGGACTTAAGCAGCCTTTAAATTCATAGGTAACCACATTCAAGCAAATAAATGTACTATTACATAAAAAACCCCAAATTCCGTGCATTTAAGAATTTGGGGTCATTACCGAATAGTTATTCTTATTTCGCTGCTACAGGATAAACACTAGCTTGTTTCTTATCTCTACCCTTACGCTCAAATTTAACAACGCCGTCAACTAAAGCAAATAAAGTATCATCGCCACCACGACCAACGTTAACACCCGGATGGATCTTTGTTCCGCGTTGTCTGTAAAGAATATTTCCTGCAAGAACAAATTGACCGTCTGCTCTCTTCGCGCCTAATCTCTTGGATTCGGAATCTCTACCGTTCTTGGTAGAACCAACACCCTTTTTATGAGCGAAAAATTGAAGGTTCATTCTTAACATGTTCTACACCTCCTAAAATTCTAATTACAAATCAGATCTAAAGTTACTGCTCCTTCACCTGGGTCAGCTTGATATATTTATCGGAATACTCCTCTGCAATTCCCTGAAGCCCAAGAGCTAAAGAGCTAAGTAACAGATTGGTATTCTTGCTGAAAGGAGAATTCACATGAAATTCCATAATTCCTTTTTTCTCATCCTCTTTCAGATCAAACTGATCCGAAGTAAAATTCTCAATCGAATTTATGGCATTGATTACAAGGGCTGATACTGCTGCACACACTACATCACTGCCATATTCGGCAAAATTAGCATGTCCCGAGAGTTTAAACCCGGTAACCAAATTCTCTGCATTTTTATAAACGGATACGTTAATCATATCACATTTCCTTATGCGTTGATCTTTTCAATCTTAACCTTGGTATATGGCTGTCTATGTCCATTTTTCTTGTGATATCCAGACTTTCTCTTGTATCTGAAAACAATAACTTTTTTGTTCTTGCCTTCTTCAACAATCGTTGCTGATACAGTTGCGTTAGCTACTGTAGGCTCACCTACAACTAACTTATCGCCCTTGTTTACAGCAAGTACCTGATCAAAAGTATAAGTTGCTCCTTCTACTCCGAGCTTTTCAACTTTAATGATATCGCCTTCCGCTACCTTGTACTGTTTTCCACCAGTTGCAATAATTGCGTACATCTTGGCACCTCCTATTATCATTACTCGCCAACTATGGTGGATGATTTCTCAACACTTAAACCTCGTTGTGCGGCACACTAAATTATGTTAGCATATGCCAATTGCTTTGTCAATCCAATATTTTTACAAAATCGGTGGATTTCTGATACAGGTATTCGCGGTATCTTCCGCCTGCGCCGGTCCAAGGTGATATTGCCTGATAAACCAGTTCATATTCCTCCGATATCGGAAACTCTTTCGCCAGAACTTCTTTATGCCCTCTGGAAGAATTCTCCCATAGATTAAAATTACTATTTTGATGAAAAATATACTTTGGATGATTCTTATGAATGGTATCAAAATATCCCCAGATATCTTCTCTTGACATCTCTGAAAATGAATTTGAATTATAGGCTATTGTAAATCCCAGGTCGATATTGGAATGGCTGGTGGAAGGAACAAGAATTAGCTGATATTCCTTCTGATCCTCTGATGTTATCTTTCCATCCAATGCCCATTTTATTTTAATTTCTTTTCCTAAAATAGATGCCCATTTTGATGTAAAATAGTAATTAATAAATAGTGTTTCCATAAGGTCACATACGATATAACAACAATTGTCTAAAATTTTATTTAAAAAGAAGAATACGCCTCCGTAACCACCACCTATTTCAAATATCGTTGGCCTTATTTCATCTTTTATCAACTTATGAATCATTCTTGCATGATAGCTGTGTCTGCAGGAGTTATACATAACTAAGCTGCCATCCATTATTAACCCAAATGGATTACCTATATTAGGTATCTCTAACTCACTAACAGGCAAATCTCCGCAAAATTCCCGCCAGGTATCGATATCCAGTAAAATATCATTCACCAATCGTTCCTTATATTGTTCGTCTTCTATATCAGGTGCAGATATTCCAAAAGAAATCTCATTTCGAAATAAATTACGAAATAGCGGCACCAATTCTTCTTTATTTCCGTCCGCTAATAGCCTTTTATAATTCTGCTGCTTATTTTCCTGTATCCAGGACCATTCTCCGCTTGCGCAATTTGTTTTATAGGCATATTCTCCATAAGCTTGCAGCAATTCGTGTACTATTTTTTCGTCCCTGTCATCTATCTTCTCTCTGTAATCAAAAACCCCTTGTAAATGTTCTTGATACAAAGGGTGTGTTTTTTGTTCAATTCCTGCAAATGTTAATCTCTTCATAAATTACTCCATGACAATATGTGCTCCTTATACAAATATGATGTATAAGTGGATAACGGAACAGTGAAGGGATAATTTATTTGAAATATATTATAAGATCCGATAAATACCAATCTTAATATTGCTTGTTAATATGCAGAATGATGCCTCTATGAGTGATGAAATCGACTGCTAGTTATTCCTAAGAAACGATATTATTACGTCATATAGTCGATCCGAATGAACCACATAACTGTCGTGGGTTTCCCCTTTCATAATTTGCAACTTACAGCTTTGGATACAACTTGCAATGTACTTTGTATGTTCCTCAATAATTACATCCTTGCTCCCGGCAAGTACGAGAGTATTCGACTTAATCCGTTTTAGCTCTTCTTCCAATATATTTGGTTGCGTTAACATAAGCTGATATTTTGAATCCCTGGTAAAAGTATAAAACAATCGTATCAGCCAAAGATATTTTGGCTTTAATCCTTTAGGATTAATATTAGCTCCGCTAATGATAAGTTTTGATAATAGCTTTGGATAACGAATTGCAATCATTAATCCAATTATGCCTCCATCACTAAAACCATATAGAATCGGGTTAGCTAAGTTCTGAAGTGTAATAAACTGTACAATATCTTCCGCCATCTGACCATAATCCAGTGTTTGCACTTTACTGCTGCTTCCATGCCCTCTGCTGTCAATAGCATAAACCGTATAGTCCCTGCTTAGCTTTGGTATTAGTTTATCATAAATATCATGAGTCTCTCCATTCCCATGCAATAAAAGAATTGGGGTTCCTTGACCACTTTTCTCATAGTAGAGCGATACTTCCTTCAGTTGTTGATACATCCCAACTCTCCTCTCCCTCAGGCTTTTATAACATACAAGCAGAATTAGTTAAACATATTTTAATAATTTATCTATTTATAATGTGATCTAATACCTCTATGTAGTACCTGCGTATCAGCTAGTCAATTCTATACAGCAACATCACATATACTTGCAGAAATATATTCAATCAGCTTTTCACTGGATAAGCACAATTGACAACCTCGTACCCCGGCACTGATATATATTTCATCAAAAAGGATTGCTGTTTCATCCAGGTAGGTAGGGAACTTCTTCTTCATGCCAATGGGGGAGCACCCACCACGAATATAACCTGTGATGCCTAATAAATCCTTAACATGGAGCATTTCTATTTTCTTGTCACCAATAATCGCAGCTGCCTTTTTTAAATCCAGTTCCATCGTTACCGGAATACAAAAGACCACGTATCCCTTCTTCTCTCCCTTTGCTACAAGTGTTTTAAACACCTGCTCCGGGGGAATACCAATTAAGCTGGCAACATGTTCCCCTGCCAGATTGTTCTCATCAACTTCATATTCAAAGGACTTATAGTCAATTCCAGCCTGCTCCAGCAGGCGCATTACGTTCGTCTTAACCATATACTTTTGTACCTCGTTTGATACACTCTAATTAAATTTATCAACCAACTTCTGCCTTAAAATCTTCCATCTGCTCATGCAAAGGCTTACGTACTTTTTTACGTGTCACCTCAACAAGTCCTAAAGCCGTCATATCCACAAGCATCGTCTTAATCGGATCTTTTTTAAAGTACTCTGCAAGCTCTGCCATCAGAAGCTCTTTATCTTTCTTTAGCTCCATATCTATAAAATCAATGATAATGATACCCGATAGATTTCTTAGACGAATTTGTTTTGCAATCTCTTTTGCTGCTTCACGATTTACTTTAAGAAAGGTTTCCTGAACCTTTTTCTTACCCGCAACTGCTTTACCAGTATTAACATCGATTACAGTCAGTGCCTCAGTTGGCTGTATCACCAGAGAACCACCGGATTTTAACCAAACATATGGCCGTGTAGCTTCATTCAACTTATCGTTTACCCCGTAGAGATTAGAAAGGGTAAGAAGTGCATCCTGATAAAGCCGTAGCTTATTAATATCTTCTGGCTGATAGGAGGTCAGAAACCCGCTGATATTGGAGTAAAGACCTTCATCGTCCGTAATGAACTCATCCACATTGTCGGTATAGCTGTCTCTAATATCACAAATATAATTGGGCGGATTTTTATAAATAAGTGAAAATCTATTTTGATGTACCCCGAATTTACGAATATTTAAATATTCCTGTGTCAGTGTTTCCATTTCTGAAACGATACGTTCCTCCGGTACATATGCAGCGTTGGTTCGTATAATAAACCCATGATCCGGATGCTGATGCCTTCTGGCTAATTCTTTCAGACGTTTTCGTTCTTTTTCATCCACTATTTTTGAAGAAACTCCAAGGGCTGATTTTCCATAGGTAAGGGCAACATATTTTCCTGTAAAGTTTAGATTAGAGCTAACCACCGGTGCTTTCGTCTTAATATCCTCTTTTACAACCTGGACTAACAGCTCATCACCGATTTTTACTTTAACTTCTGCTAACTTAAAATCATCATTTATGAATTCTTTGTTATTCGCCATGATTGGATATTGATTATCGCCCAAAGAATAATAACACATTCTTCCATCTTCTATTTCAATAAATGCAGCATTAATATTCTTTATAATATTTTTCACTTTTCCAAGATAGATATTTCCTAAAATACCTGCCTCTTCCGATGCATTAAGGGATACCTGCACCAAATCTTTTCCCTCAAAGAACGCAGAAATAATTGCGTTATTTTTTCTCGTGATAACCAATTTATTTCCCATTCATACTCCTCCATATCACGCATTAATTATCTAACCCATATCCTTCTATCTAAGTTTCACTCGACAAAGTCCTTCTCAAACTATAAGGGATGAATAGGACTGTATCTATTTCCAGATGGTGCAGACCAGCATTGTGTGAATTGCCTTCTTTTTGGGTAGTTCACACAATGGTAAGGCAAGTCCAGATGCATATAGATATAGTCCTATTCATCGTTAATAGACTTGATTCGCTTTTGTGGGGAGAAGCTTTCTATCTTTCCACCTGGTTAAGCGCTGCAAGTTTTCCAGATTCGCTGTCTTTTGTATAGACCTCTAATCTGTGTACCTGCCAGGAAAACTTCGTATAAGACAGATTATACTCTTCATAAAAAGCTTCCATTACAAGCTCCGGCTTAAGATTGGCACTGCTGCCGGTATCAATCTGCATGTAGATCTTAATACCATTCTCATACTGTTGTGCCACTGTTTCCGTTAAAGAAACCTTTACTGGTTCCTTCACAAAGTCCTGAAGCTTTGCAACATATTCTTTTTCATCAAAAGCCACAAAGTTAATCATTGGTTTAATATCTACTTCTGTTTCAGATTTCTTTGTCTTCTTACCAATTACAATCTCGGATTTCTCATAGAACTTTAGAAATGCCTTTTTAAAATCCTCTTGAGTGGTAAAAACGCCATCCGGCTCATATCCATCTTTAAACGAAACCACATAATCTGCACTGGCCACTAAGGACATAGCAGTTACTGTTCTTGTATTTGCTTCCGGCTCCAATAACGGATGAAAGTCAAGAATGCGTACTCCTTCTGTAAGAACTGCATTCAGCCTGTCCACCATTACCTGTGGTTCATCGCTGGATAAAAGCTGAATATCCAGATACTCTGCATCACTGGTTAACCCTACGCCGAGAGGTGCTGCAAAGGACATAATTTGATGAGGGCTAAAGCCCTTGGTATACTCACTATCATAATTTGCCCTGCGAAAGGCTTTTTGAAAATAACGCATGACATCTAAGTGACCAATGAATTTCATTGCTCCATATTTTTGAAATTTGATTCTAGCCTTCATTGGTAACTTCCTCCATCACTACAGCTGTAGTATCATTATTTTCCACTACTTCTAACCCTTGTACAAAACAAACTCCACCGCCAAATTCCTTCGCTCCACAGTTAAAGCAGGCTTGTTTACAGTTTGGTGTTATCTTTTCGTCAACGGCTCTCTTATATTCACGATAAAGGAATTTCTTTGTTACGCCAACATCAATGAAATCCCAAGGGAAGATTTCATCTTCACTACGTTCTCTACAGTTGTAGAATTCAATTTCGATCCCATTATCTTCGAATGCCTTCATCCATTTATCATAATCAAAATATTCGCCCCAGGAATCATAGAGACAGCCTGCCTGATAAGCATCATAGATTGCTTTGCCGACTCTTCTGTCACCTCTGGCAAATACCCCTTCCAGCTCTGTAAGCTTTGCTTCATGCCAACGATATTTCAAACTCTTTTGATTCAACTGTTCTTTTACTTTATCCTTTAAATAACGTGCCTTTTCAATGAATGCTTCTCCTGTATCCATGGCAGACCACTGGAACGGAGTAAAGGGTTTGGGAACAAAGAAGGACGAACTTGCGGTAATACTTACCTTACCATTACGCTGATCCTTCGGAATCGTATAATATTCTCTGGCAATTCGGTCACAAAGAACTGCAATCCCTTCAATATCCTCCAAGGTCTCTGTTGGAAGGCCTAACATGAAATAAAGCTTAACCTGATTCCAGCCGCTGTTAAAGGCTTTCATCGCTCCAGTTAAGATTGATTCTTCTGTAAGTCCCTTATTAATAACATCACGAAGTCTCTGGGTTCCAGCTTCCGGTGCAAAGGTCAAACTGCTCTTTCTAATGTCTTGCACCTTACTCATAACATCCAGCGAAAAAGCATCAATACGAAGAGAAGGCAGGGAAATGTTAACTCCCTTTGAACCAAACTCATCAATTAAAAAATACACCAACTCCTGCAAATGGGAATAATCACTGGAGCTTAGTGAGCTAAGAGAAATCTCTTCATGGCCGGTGGAATCCAGCATTTCATAAGCACATTTTTTAAGATATTCCAGACTTCTTTCTCTGGTTGGACGATAAATCATACCCGCCTGGCAGAATCTACAGCCTCGAATGCAGCCTCTCTGAATTTCAAGTACTACTCGATCCTGTGTCGCCTTGATAAATGGTACCACTGGTTTTGTCGGATAATATGCCTCACTAAGGTTCATTTCCACCTGCTTTCTCACCTTATCCGGTGCAGCAGGATTGTTCTTAGTAAAACTCTTAATTGTTTTATCTTCCTTATAAGCAACATCATAAAAAGCAGGCACATACATACCTTCTATCTGTGCCACCATTTCCAGATATTCTTTTCTGGTCTTTCCTTGTTGTTTACTTTCTTTATAAGCATCTAAAAGCTGATCATATACCGTCTCACCTTCTCCGATATAAAAGAAATCAAAGAAATCAGCGATTGGTTCAGGATTATAGCTGCAAGGACCACCGCCAATGACAATTGGGTCATTTTCACCACGGTCCTTGGCATAAATCGGTATCTGAGACAGTTCCAGTACTTGAAGGATATTGGTATAGCACATCTCATACTGCAAGGTAATACCAAGAAAATCAAAATCCTTGATTGGGTCCTGACTTTCCAAAGCAAATAAAGGGATATTCTTCTCCCTCATAATCTTGTCCATATCCGTCCAAGGGGAATATACCCTCTCACAATAAGTATCGGTTCTTCGATTTATAATATCATATAAAATCTGTATTCCCAGATGTGACATGCCTATTTCATAAACATCAGGAAAACACATACAAAAGCGTATATCAACCTTTGCAGGATCTTTCACCTGCATATTAACCTCGCCGCCGATATATCTGGCAGGTTTATCAACTGTTAGTAATATTTCATCCGATAGTGCTAATTTTCTCATTGTTCCTCCATAATGCCAAATAGCTTTTGCGTACAAAATGAAACCTATTTCGTTTCGCTTGTAAAATATAAAAAACGTTAGCAAAAGCCTATTTCGCCTTTTACTAACGGTAATTATAACTGATATGCTATAAAATATCAACGAACAAAATATTGTCCAAGGTTTTGTCTATCCTTTTATACTGGAGTGAGAACTGGGAAACGAAGCTCTATTACAAACAATTCTTCTTCCAGATAAGCATTGATACTCCCCTTCATTTTTTCCACTAAAATCTTTGTTATGGTTAATCCCAGTCCTGTACTATGGTTATTCCTTGACGAATCGCCAGAATAAAAACGGTCAAAGATTAGCTCTAATTCCTTCTTGGTTATGCTTCCCTTATCATTTTGAAATCTTAAGATGCATTCCTTATTCCCATCGATTTGCTTAATGGCAAATACTTCTGTAGCGTATTTCAAGGCATTTTGAATCAAATTATTGAAAATTCGGTTTAATTGTATTTTATCAGCAATCAAATCCGTTTTATGATCCAATAACTCTAAATTAACCTGAATATTTTTCTTTTCAAACTCATTAAAATAAGCAACTGCTGTCTCAGCCAATATTGTTTGAATTGTAACAGCCTCCAGCTTAAGGGGATAATCCTCCCCCTCAATTCTTGATAACTCATAGAAGTCCTGAATGAAACCTTGCAAAACTTTTGCTCTTTTCTTAATAATCTGAAGATATTCTTCCTTCTCATTCTCCTCCAAATCATCGTTCTGAATCAGATCCACGTATCCGAGAATGGACGTTAGGGGTGTACGAAGATCATGAGAAATATTTTCAATTTCCCTTCTAATCTGCATTTCCCTCCTTTGATATGCAATTCTCTCTTCCTGCCTTGCCCGGTAAAGTTCATTTATCTTTTTTAATAATTGTTCCAGATTTTTATCAAAGGGTATATCTTTTATCTGTTGGTTTTCTTCCGGAAGTTGTTCAATTAAAGACATTTGTTTGATAGCAGTTTTTATAGAACGAAACAGGAAAGATAAGCGTATGACAAGTAGTACTACCAGAACAAAGAAAATAATACCTATATAAATCATCGCCATCTCTCCTTTCCTTCTTCTTTATATTTATTATAAACCAATGCATGTATAGTATAGTTTCTGCTATCTGACTTATGTTTTTGAACAATGCCGATTTACGTAATTACTTATATTACAGCACCTTACTTTATCTCTTTCTTTCTAAATATTACATATCCTAACACGATAAACAATAATGCTTGTAAGATCCCTGCCAGCCAATTGCCCAGCATTCCATTGCGTTCCCAAAAAAAGATAACTGACCCATTCATATCTGCCTTCGTTGCTAAGAGTAAATTCCAGGGCAGTACTCTAGTGATGATACGAAAGATTTCAAATTTCATTCCTAAAAAATTAAACGCAATTGGCATTGCAAGGATAATTCCAACGGAAGCAGTCATTGCAGCTCCGGTTCCCTCTAGTATAAAGTAAAAACAATTAGCCACAGTAAGTGAGAATAAAAACAGAGGAAGCAGGGCTAAGCATGTTTCTAACATCAAATTTAAGTACATTGGACCTGAATTCTCTAGCAGCAGATATGCACTGCCTACATGAACTCCTAAAATAATGACAAAGGAAGTTACTGCATATATTATTTGAACAATGACTTTACCAAAATAAATGGTTCCACGAGGAATTCCATAGGAAACACAGTTCTTAAAGGTATGATTATTATGTTCATTATTAAAAACTGTTCCAGCAACCATAATACACATCAAAAATACAACGAGCAAACTTCCACAAACATTTTCTATTGCAAATGCAGTATCGGCATAGGGGAAGGAGGCATCATCCATTTTAACCAGTGTCAAAACTATATTGGAGCTAAACAACAGCAGCGAACATACTACGATGAAGATATAAGATGATTTGGTATGAAGAATTCGATAAATCTCACTTTTTAGATAATTAAGCATTGGCATTTCCTCCCACTAATTGAATAAAATAACTTTCCAGATCGATATCCTTCACTGTCATACTATATAATCCAATTCCGTTATTAACAGCCAATTCACTAATTTTTGTCGGCTGTTCCAGATAATCATACAGATGAATTTCATAGTTCGGTGTTATTTTATAAGTGGTGCAACCAAGTTTTGTCTCTAAAAGTGCAGCCATAGCCTCTACTTTATCAACTTTTAGCTCAATATATTTATTATTATCCTGTGCTATTTCATCTGCGGACAATTGTCGTAACAATTTGCCGTTATCAATGAACCCATAATACGTCGCAAGGTTGGATAACTCCGTTAAAATATGACTGGATATTAATATGGTAATATTTTTTTCTCTACTTAACTTAATTAATAGGTTTCTAAGTTCAACAATGCCAAAAGGATCCAAGCCATTAATCGGTTCATCCAGTAATAAAAGTTCAGGTTTATTCATAAGTGCTAATGCCAAACCAAGTCTTTGTTTCATTCCTAATGAGAAACTTTTATACTTCTTTTTGCCGGTGTCCTGTAGTCCAACTTCCTTTAAAACATCTTTCACACACTCCTTACCTGGAATTCCACGCTGTAAGCGATAGTACTCCAGGTTCTGTTCTGCAGTCATGTGAGGAATAAAGCTTGGAATTTCAATAATTGCACCTATTCTTTTGCGTTGCTCATTTAAATCACTTTGAGAAGTGGCTCCAAAGAGGGATAAGGTTCCTTCGGTTTGAAAAGCCTGACCTGTAACCAATCTTAAAAATGTTGTCTTTCCTGCTCCATTCTTCCCCACGAGTCCATAAATCTCTCCTCGCTTCAGTTCCATATGAACTCCTTCAAGTGCAGTAACATTGCTGTATTTCTTTGTAAGATTTTTCGCTGATAATATAACCTGACTCAAAATATTGCCCCTTTCATATCTGAATATTAATTGCAGGATTAAAATTTTTCGATGAGCCTTCGTTATACTCATCACCATTTGTTTTATATTCCCTGCTAACAAAGTTCAGTATAGAGCGATTTACTTAAATAGTACTTAATAAATATTAAAGAAAGTATAAAGATTAAGTCTCCAGCTTAAACCCGATTCCCCATACTGTTTTGATATAGGAATCTTCGTCGTATTCCTTAATCTTCTTTCGAATATTACTAATGTGTACATTAATGGTGTTGTCCTCACCATAATAGCCGGCTTTCCAGATTTCCTGATACAATTGGTCTTTTGTATAAACCCGTTCAGGATTTTTCAGAAGCAAATATAGGATGTCAAATTCATGGGCTGTTAATGTAATTAAATGGTTGTCCACGAATACTTCGCGAGAATTTATTTTCACAATTAATTTCTTAAATTCCAGATCTTTTTCCTGATTTGTGTTCTGTTTATTTCCCATAGTCCTGCGAAGAATTGCTTCTACACGAGCTAAAATCTCTTCTCGTTCAAAGGGCTTCGTAATATAATCATCAGCCCCTATTTTTAAGGCATTTACTCTATCTTCCAACATACTCTTGGCAGAAATAACAAGAATAGGGGTGTTTGACTCCTTGCCAATTAACGGAATTAGTTCCTCTCCTGACATACCCGGCAGCATTAAATCCAGTAACACCAAATCGTATGTTTTCATACTTAGTAAAAGTTTTGCCTCTGTACCAGAAAAAGCACTGGTTACCTGATATCCTTCTTTACTTAAATACCGATATAATATTCGATTAATATCTTCATTATCTTCAACAATGAGCAGATTTGCAGTCTCCATACTTCCTCCCTATTTAAATTCCTAAATTCTTCTAACCCAATCTACCACATTTTACATTACAAATCCACTTTTATTTACAGTTTCAGAAAGCTTCACGCCTTCGCTCTTAGGGATTGAGAATTACTAAAAAAGGCTCCCCTCTGTAACTCAGTTCATACTTAAACTGTATTCCAAAGGAAAGCCTATTTAATTATGTTTTATTCCAACCAGCCCACCAGCCAATTTTCAACTTCCTGCAACGTATCATTACCTGTTACATGTTCCTGTATCATCGTGTGCGTTATATTACCGACCTTAATTTCAAACTTATCGATTACAAAAATGGTTACGAAAAGTAAGATTGCACAGACCGTTCTTATCATAAGAGATCGAAATGAGGCAATATCCTGTTCTGAATCCTCAGGATAATCTGTGGCTTTCGTCTTTTGAAAGAGCCCCCATTCTTTTGAGTTATTCTTATCCTCTACCTCAAGAACAGGAGTATCCGTCTCCATATAATTTACATCATATGCCCTGGAATATACCTGTGAACTACTAAGCTGACGTAAACAAGCTTCCCTTGCCTGCCTTATATATTCCGCTCTTGATAACGTAACTTGAGAATCCCTTCTATGTTCGTTGGATACAAGGGGATATTCTTCCTTGGAAGATGAACTCTTTCTTCTTCCTTCAGACATTAAAGTGGTATTATTGCTCATCATACTGGGAGCTTTTTGATCCTCATACAATCTGCCAGTCATAAAAAGATCTTCATTAATATTATTTGATAAGCTCTTTTCTATCTGGTGTACAATTTTATCTTCATTATTTGCTGTATCCATAAGCATCCTCCCATACGTAAACAGACAATCCGTTCATAAAGCTTTCAAGCTTGTTTTCACGATACATTATATTGCTCCAGGTGTCTACTTATGCCAAGTTACTTATGAAGTTTCATTATTTCTTCCTGCTTCTTCCTCGTTTAATATACGCTATCGTATCTGGAGTTTTACAGGAGGTTTCTCCATGATTGATGACAATATCACCGATTCGATTTGCTGCCTCAATGGCTTTCTTTTCTAAATGCTCACTGCGTATTCCAATTGCAAGTAAGGCGTTATGCATTCCTTCTTTCTTACGATTAACACTCGATTGTATTTCCAGTTCAATGAGCTTTAGCATCTCCTCAAAAAATGCTTCATCACCAATTTTATCATCCATTGCAAATGAAGTAACCAGACACCATCCAGCTCGGCCAATCCACTCGTCCTTTGATAGAATCCATTCCTGTTGTTTCCTATGGGCATATTCTGTTTTCGCAACAACATCGTATACAAATTCATCTAAAAGACCACAATAAGTGATTTCTTTCAACCAAGTATCAATTGTATTCTCATCAAAAGCCTTGGGATCAGCAATCATTGACGCAAGTATCCTCGCATCCGTATTCCCGCTCTCCCATAACCTAACTGCAAGCTCCTGATCCGCTTTAATATTCTTTTTCAGTACTTTAAAATTAGCATAACTAACCCCAAATAAAGGTTCACTCGCACCATGCCTTTTATATATTTTGCGATTCTGTTCCGTTCCAAGCTGTTCGAGGGTCTCCATTAGCTCTTTATACTCCATCCTCATCCTAGACCTATCTCCTTCCACTTAAGATTAACTTTTAACTGGGAAAACAGTAACATGTGTGTGTCAAAACCTTTCATAAATCTACGCTTTGTCAAGTTGCCCTTACAGTTTCTATCCATAAAGTTAGACACAAGACAGTTTAATGAGCAACTGTATGAAACCGTTGGTACTTAGATCACTTACTTTGTAATCTTGTGTACCATTACGAGTTTCATCCAAGCGGAAGCGTGT
>JASGEU010000005.1:0-5441 GCA_047606065.1 Mobilitalea sp. | reverse complement strand
CTATGTTGCTGTAGGTGCACGTTCTGTTGAAGATCAGCAGCACAGATTAACCATCAGTGGAATGGATGTACCTGCGGGTATGAAAAACCCTACCAGCGGAGATTTTTCTGTAATGTTAAATTCTGTGGTTGCCGCACAGGCAAGCCACACTTTCTTATATCGTACCTGGGAAGCAACCACCACCGGTAACCCGCTGGCACATACTATTTTAAGAGGTGCGGTAAATAAACATGGTCAGTCCATTCCAAATTATCATTATGAGGATTTAAATCTATTATGTTCCATGTATGGTAAACGCGATTTAGCAAACCCTGCAACTATTGTCGATGCTAACCACGCCAATTCCAATAAGCTTTACAAAGAGCAAACTCGTATTGTAAAAGAAGTTCTTCATAGCCGTAAGGTATCTGCTGACATTGCCAATCTGGTTAAGGGTGTTATGATCGAGAGTTATATTGAAGGCGGCACACAGAAAGTTACAGATCATGTCTATGGAAAATCCATCACAGATGCCTGCTTAGGCTGGGCGGATTCCGAAAAGCTGATCTATACTATTGCTGATAGTATAATCTAGGTGATTGATTATTAATAAGTAATAAGTAACGATGAAGGACATGGTCCTGAATAGTTACATTATAAGTACAAGAAAGGGGCAGTTACAAGAATCGTATTGTAACTGTCCCTTTTCAGCTTGTATCTATTCATCCCAACCTTTACACACATCAATCCACTCTATGTAGTTTGAATGTTGTTCCATTTCCGCTAATGTTAATTCAATGGCACTATTACTGCTGCCACAGGCAGGAAACACCGTGTCAAACCGCTTAAGTGATATATCCAGATAGTTAATAACTTCCTCCTTAACGGCAAAAGGACAAATCCCGCCTACCGCATGTCCGGTAAGATCAAATGCTTCTTGCGCAGAAAGCATTTTAGCTTTTGTTTTAAAAAATTCTTTAAATTTAGCATTGTCAATCTTGGCATCACCCGCAGTAACAATTAAAGTAACTTGTCCATTCACTATAAAAGATAGTGTTTTAGCAATTCTTTTGGGTTCACAATTCAAGGCTAAAGCAGCCAGCTCAACTGTTGCACTGGACACATCAAATTCTTTAATTTGTTCAACCATATTAAATTTTTCAAAATATTCTTTTACTCTCTCAATCGACATATTCCTATCCTTTCCCTTAAAGTTATAAGCTGCAACTCCAAAATATTAATCGTTATTACTATAAAAATGTATTTCATTAGTTATAACATAGATCAATTTTAAATTGCAATAGCTTATAGTCTAAACTTTTGTAGTTTCATACATCAACAGTGTGTAAGATAAAAATCCACATAAAAAAACTAAGTAAATGAGGATTAACATTTACTTAGTCTATTAGGGATAAAAGCATAAACAACTATGCTCTTGGATGTGTATTCATATAAACTTCCCGGCTGTTCTTAAATCCATGACTTAAGTACAGCTGCGTGGCAGAGATATCGGAATGACCAAGTAATTCCTGCACACTAACAAGATCTGCACCATTGTCTATCATGTGGGCGGCAAAGGAATGTCTTATCATATTCGGATTTATCTCTTCGAGACCTGCTTTCTTCGCATATGCCTTTAGAATTTTCCAAAAACCCTGTCTGCTTAATTGCTCACCAGTAATATTTAAAAACAGAAAATCACTTTGATGTTTATCAAAGTCCTGGGTTCTGATTGCCAAATACTCTGTAAGAGCAGATTTTGCTGACTTCCCAAAAGGAATGATCCGCTCTCTTCTATCCCCACAGGTGATATAACGACCAGACAGATTGAGATCCGCCATTTTTAAAGCAATTAATTCTGATACCTTCACACCAGTTGCATATAGAAGTTCCAGCATAGCACGGTCTCTGATCCCTTTTTTCGTTTTCACATCTGGCTGGCGGATTAGTTTATCCACCAAGGATATTTCAATAATCTGAGGTGATTTTTTCTGTAATTTGGGCGGTTTAATTCGTTCGGATGGATCTGAAAATATAATCTGATGTTTTAATAAATATAATAAAAATGCTTTAATTGATGCTATATTCCTGGTAACGGAAGCAGGCGATAATCCCTCCTTCTCCAGCGTTAATATGTAGGAATTTAAATTTGTTTCACTGATTTTTGTTACTGAATTGATATCCTGTTTTTCAAAATACACTAACATTTTTTTAATGTCGTTTCGATATGCTTGCAGTGTATTCTTTGATGCATCTTTTATGTCCCTCATATAAGCAATAAAATCATTTAAATACTGTTCCATTTTATTCCTCCTCATTAGACAAATCAATTACAGTATTACCTATGAAACATAAATTCCTAAAGCCTTTTTTAATAAAAAGGCACCAGGGTATGCTTCAAGAAAACTAGCAATTAGAAGTGCTACTGCTAATAACAAAATGATAATTAATTGAGATTTCATTAACCTTACAATCTTACTGATTTGATTGTTATTATCCTGATATATTGTTCTGCATACATCGAAGCCCTTGTAAAGTGAAATTAAGACAATTGGTACATAGAGCAGTCCGTGAGGAAATACATAGGCAAGCACAAGTAAAATACCCTTTATACCATATTGCATGGTGATTGCAGAAATAAAGAAGCCGGAAAAAAAGCCAAAGGATATTATTTTAAATGCCATATAAGGTACTCCAAGTATCGTCATACATAACAACCAGAAAATTGCGAACTCACTAAAATTCCTTCCTAAGGTATATCGAAAAAGGCCGGAATAATCTGTATCATTAGTAACAATTCTTGAAAAAACATTCGCTTCATAGCTCTGAATTTGATCCATATAGCTTCCCTTAAAGAGGTTTGCACATAAAATCCCAAGGAAAACTCCAATGACAATCAGAAAAATAGCGATTTGCAAAATATTGAACTTTTGCAGCTGAAATTTAAAAAGTTTCATATAATGTCTTCCCATCATATCTATCTATAACATAGATATGTTAAGAATCCAAAATTAGAACAAGCAGGAAAAACCACTAAAGTGATGTCTTTATCTAGCCATTAAGTTTCGTTTTATATGCAAGTATTCCTGCAATTGTTTTGGCATCTGTAATGCCGCCAGTCAAGATCATTTCGACTAATTCGTTTAAGGTATAGCGTTCGATTGTAACAAACTCATCCTCGTCCAGATTTTGCTCTGAAACCTTGATACCAGTTGTATAATATATGCCTATTTTTTCGTTACTAAATGCAACTGTTGTATATAAATCCAGCAAATGAACTACATCACCTGCTTGATATCCGGTTTCTTCCTCACATTCCCGTACGGCACAGGTTAAATTATCCTCACCTGGATTAAGTCCCCCTGCCGGTATTTCTAAGGAGTATTGATCAATTGCATTGCGATATTGGCGTACCATTAAAATCTTACCCTCTTCATCAACTGGTATCATCGCTGATGCACCTCTATGATGAATGTAATCAAAGTTGGTAAGTTTTCCACCTTCCACTTCAATAGTATCCTTGTAGAAATCTATAATACGACCCTTGTGTAGTAAGTCTCGCTGCAAGCGTTTATATGGAATCATATTAATAACCATGCCCTTCCTAAAGTTGTTTTATACTACTTATCACCTTCTATTTATTTTTAGAGTCCAGTGCTGCTGCCTTTGTATAACAGGCATCCGAAGCTTTCATAATTGCATTACGAAAACCGTATTCTTCTAATGCCTTAACTGCTGCAATTGTTGTACCGCCAGGGGAAC
Organism: Mobilitalea sp.; assembly: GCA_047606065.1. Classification (GTDB taxonomy): domain Bacteria; phylum Bacillota; class Clostridia; order Lachnospirales; family Lachnospiraceae; genus Mobilitalea. Next base: position 1,700 of record JASGEU010000005.1, on the reverse strand, counting down.
ATACATTATCCTTTAACCTGCCTGGATGCTCGCCAGTCTCCAGAACCATAGCAGCTGCGCCAAGTACTGTTTGAGCTGCAAGTACGTATGCCTTATCTCTCGGTAATCCATAACTAACTACACTATCTGCCAGAGCTTCAATAAACATGTATACATAAGCCGGTGAACTGCCATTTGCACAGATTACTGCATTCATTAATTTCTCATCAAATACTTCATATTTACCAAAAGAAGAAAAGAACTTATCGATGACTTCTTTTTCTTCCTGTGAAAATACGTTGTCAGAATAGCAAATTCCGGTCATTCCTTTTAATACCATTGCAGGTGTATTGGGCATAGCTCTAACTATTCTTGTTTCTTCTCCCAACTGTTCCTTTATGTTATCAATGGTTATCCCTGCACCTATTGATATAACAACCTGTTCTGCCGTTACATATTCCTTTATTTCTTTCAATACCATCGAAAAAAACTGTGGTTTCACAGCAAGAACTAAGTATTTGCAATTCTTCACAATTTCTATATTATTAATAAGGGCAGGAATTCCAGTATCTTGACCCACGTACTTATTTCTTTCCGGTGATGCATCTGTATAAACAACATCCTTGTCTCCAAAAGTTTGAATTGCCGCCTTTAACATTGGATATCCCATGTTCCCAGCTCCAATAAATCCAAATAATGCCATCATTTTATCCTTCCTTCTTTAAAATCCTTTGTCAATCCATATTACAAGATCTTTTTGTTATTTTAACATATAAATAAAATAATAGGTAGTATTTTAACATAATTTTGTAAAAATACTACCTATAAGGAATATTTATTAAATTAATTCAGCTATAAAGGCTTCCATGCGATCCAGGCCCCTTTTAATCTGTTCCATAGAAATGGCATAAGAGAGTCGAATATGATCTGCAAACCCAAAATCTTTGCAGGGAATGACAGCTACACTATAGTCTTCCAGTAAAATCTGTGCCAGACGATTGGTATCCGTAACCCGTTCCCCTTTATATTCTTTCTCCAGGAGCAGACTAACATCTACAAAGGTATAGAAAGCACCCTGTGGCTTTAATGCACTTAATTCCTTTATGTTAGATATTCTATCAAACATATACTCACGTCTTTTATTAAACTCTGCATGCATCAGAGCGACAGATTCCTGGGGACCTGTTAATGCCTCTAAAGCAGCTTTTTGAGCAATGGAGTTCGGGTTAGAGGTCTGATGACTTTGCACACTGGCCATAACCTTAGCAATTTCCTTTGAGGAAGCGGTAAAACCTATACGCCAGCCTGTCATGGAATAGCTCTTGGCAACACCACTGCAGGTTATCGTTCTTTTATATATTTCATCATTAAAAGAAGCAATACTAAGTGCTTCTCCTTCATAAATAAGATTCTCATACATTTCGTCAGAAATAACGTAAAAGTCATTTCTAACTGCTACTTCCGCGATTGCTTCCAGTTCCTCCCTCGTATAGATCATACCGGAAGGATTGCTTGGAGAATTTAAAATAAGAGCTTTGGTTTTCTCCGTACATGCAGCTTCTATTTGTGCAGCGGTTACCTTATATTGATTGGATTTCTCACCTCTTACAAAAACAGGTACACCATCAGCCAGCTTAACAATCTCAGGGTAGCTAAGCCAATAGGGAGATGGAATAATGATTTCATCTCCGGGATTACAAAGAGCTTCGAAAACATTTGTT
>JASGEU010000004.1:0-29698 GCA_047606065.1 Mobilitalea sp. | reverse complement strand
CTGCATACTCAATGTTGCCAATATACTGTCGCTTAGGCTTAAAAGTCTGATGAAAATTAATATTTACCCGACTTTCCATAACTACTTCCTTCCCTTAAAAGATGTCACACTTGATATTGTAGGCTTTACTAATCCAAATTTACCATCCTGCTTTATTCGCTCGCCTATTACAATACATTGACCCTTCTTCAGGCTTTTCAAGGCTTTAATCCATATATTTCCATCTGTAGGGTCTAATTGTTTTGCTATCTTAACCACTTCATCATCTGTTGGCTTAAAATACAATTTAAAAGCTGCTTGTAATAACCGAACAACTTCATCATCTGCTAAAACTTTCAATGATTGCGTTGCAAACCATGCTGACCAGCCAAACTTTCTTCCTTCGGTCAATATTACTGCACTTGGCGAGTTTGCTTTATGAGACAAATTTTGTGCTTCATCCAAAACAACTACAAATGGTTTTTCTTTGATCCCATGTTTTTTTGTAAAATACCAGGCATCCCATAACATTAACTCAGTAATAATAACCTGCATTTCTCTGTCAATCAAAGTAAGCTGAAATATTTTAGTCATAGCTGCTTCAGAGTATAAGATGTTACCCCAATCAAATTCTTCGTCTTTTTTAAAGGTAATACTCCAGAAAAATGGTGCCATCTTAGACAAAACCGTTTGCGCCGACTTATTTTTTATTTTAATTGACTCGAGTTCTTCTTGGAAGTGACTCATATCCATGTCTTTCCCATATTTTTCAATACCTATTCGTGTTGCTTCAAAAATAGCTGCAAACTGTTGATCCCCAAATCCGTAAACATGAATCAAAATATTAGCAAAGCGTGCCGCAACATCAGCTGCAGGTTCTAGGATTTTCATTCCTGCAATTTCTATTTCATGTTGTTTAAATGGTTTTATTGGAACCCCTTCAACCTTAACAATGTGTTGTGATACTTTATCTCCCATTTTATCTAGGAATTCTGCTTCTAATTGATCCAACCTAAAGCCTTCCGTGTAATCAAATATTAAGGAAGATACATTGCTCAAAGATAATTCATAAAGCATCGTTTGAATACTGTAAGTTTTTCCTTGTCCGGATGTTCCAGTTATAAGCATATGCCTATTAGCAAGTTGCTTATGTCCAAATTCCCAATACACCTTTTCTGATGCCTTATCCGTTCCAATCAATACTCGCGTATTTTCCAAATCTATATTTTCTGTCTTTTCTATTATATTATCCTTTTGGGGAGCTTGAGTTTCTTTACTTGCAATAATATCTATGATTTCATTCATATCCTTAGCTTCTGATTCACTTAAATTCCTTTCCACCGTATCCATTCCTTCAATAGCTTCAAAACTATACTTATTTTTTTCCACAGCGTTGTCTGCCACTTTCAATATGTCACTTATATTTTTTTCTGTGTTATAATTTTTATACTCTATAGAGCGAACAAGTTTTACATCTACGGCAAGCTTATTTTTTTGTATACTTTTTAAATCTGCTTCTATTTCACATTCTCGCTTCACAATTTGATTATCCTCATTTTCCCCATCAAGTAACATCTCAGCATTTATATTTACAAATTTCATAGTCTCTATCGCATCGTCCAATAAATAATGCTGAATTCTTTTCTGTGGAATATCATAAATCATAATATTGGATTCATCAGTTTCAATTATGGTATCAAATTCCCCATCCATATCCAACCAATAACCTAGTACTTTACCATTCCAATTAATATCGAAATTACCATCGAGAACAGAGCGTAATTTTGATGCCAGTTCTGCAAATTCAGTTGAATTATCACTAAAAGTGACCTGTGCAAAAGCTAAGGCTCTATATAACTGCGCAAACCAATATCTTCTTTTAATCGACTTTGAATCTGGGTTAAAAATTGTAGACAATCTCCTTATCCCATGTTTCACCTGCGCAATAGCTTTTACTTTATGAACTCCAGAAAATTCAATGCCAGAAATCTTGCACTCAATTACGGTTGCGTTTAACTGTAATTTATCATTATTAGATTTATTTACTTCTAATACCAAGAAATCAGGTCGAGACATAGACTCATCTTCATCTTTTTCTAGCTCACTACTGAACCAATGTTTATATGAATCAAGATGTATAACAATTTTTAGTGCACTCTGTGTCTCCGTTTCCCTTTCTCTTAAAGAGGTCAAAACATAAGCCATAAATTCATTGATATTATGATCTTTTTGATTGATTGCTGATAACAAACTAATTCCATCCAACCCACTAGCTTCGTGTAAACATAGTTCAGCAGCTTTATCAATATTAGGCTTATCCCAATGGAATAGCTGATACAATCTACATTCAAGTTTCTTCTTAATAGTCTCCAAAATGGTCTTACGTGCAGTAATAGTTAGATTATACTGTCCATATGCACCTTTTCCCGTACTGAATCCTATTATTGAGTACTCATTTTTGTGCTGATCATCATTTCGCAGTAATGCTCCATCCATGCCGCTATCAACACATACTACCCAATATGATTTCTCATGTAATGCATATACCATACCCTGAGCTTCACTATCTATGCAGACTTCTCTTACCGCAATAAAATTTCCATCTGGTAATGTTTCTGAATTATTTCTATATCTTACCACTTGGGTGTGTGCATATGAACTACTGAATTGTGGTTGTGATAATTCAATCCTTCTCTTTACTTTACTAGAAGTATCGGAAACTGGGGAAGGTTTAAATACAATAGGAAATCTACATTGGCTCAAGTCCAATTTAACAGTACCGCTTTCTTTAACAAACTGTAAATTATTTACTTTTAGTAAGTCCATAACAAAGACAATATCATTATTGCCATTTAACAACTTGTCTATATCAGTTTTAATTCTCCATTCATTTAAATAAGTTCTGATATTAACATTTGCATCCTGTGAGAAGCATTCGTCCATCCAATATGCTAAGTAGTTTCTACCTCCCTTATTTTCCGGCTTAACAAGAATTTTTATATTTATATTTAATCTCTCATCTGGATAATTCTTTTTTATGACCTCAATATATCTATAAATGGATGCAATTATTGGTTGCAACTCTGTTGGATCAATAAATACTATGCTCAAGTTTCTGTATGAATTGGGAAATGCCTTGGTATAGTCGGATAGTACACCATATATCATTCTAGCATTGTCATTCATTTTAGCATTCTCTTTACTGTCAAAATCATCATCGTAAATAGCATCTTTATGAATCATATCCTTAAGTCTACTATTATTTTCAATGTCACTTCGACCATAAACAGAAAAGGCTCCAAATGAATTTATTGCGCCAAAATACAGTTGTCCATATGAATGGAAAATATCGAGAGCGCTTTGAATCATACTCATCTGTAGAAGGTTCTCGACTGTTTCTTCAATATCCTTTTTCACTACTTTGTCCCTACTAGTTTGCTCATCCCACCATTCAGTACATCCATCTAAGAAAAATATCTTTTGATCATTTAATTTTTCCAATGCAGTTGGATGCCAAGCTGGAACTATACAACATGTTGCTTTTGTATCGTCTGATATCACCTTTGTATTAGCTTCAATATTAAACGCATGAACATAAGCGTCTAATATCCATTTCTGATTCTCGGGTAAGGTGTTCTTTACTAATTCATTTCCTAGTTTTGTATACTCATCAATCAATTGAATCAGCTCAGATTGTTCTTTTCCGATGCAGATATAGAAACCATCATTCGCAACTGAAAATACAAATTTCACAAATTTCTTACCTAACTTGTCAAATTTCGCTGACACTAACTTTGCTTCATCTGTAGTTTTTTCATCTACATATTTTGTAAGGTTAAAATCAAACCGGATATCGCTTTCGTCGTATAAATCAAAAAACTCTTCTTCACTCTTTGCAAACAATAAGGAAGATAATTTATTAATTGTTGCAATCGGAATATAGTTTTCACCCTCTTGAGTACAAATATCAAGTGCACATATGTCTGAGAAATTATGAAGCCAAGCATCAGTTCCAGAAAATTTCCACATAAATGGTTGAACCATATTTTTCCCATTTTCTCTAATAATATTCCCTGATATATCTCTACATTTCACGTTAAAATCAATCTTATTAATAGACTTATTTGAATTTGCAGCTTTTACGATTCCAGAGTTTATATTTGTCAGTATACATTTTGGCGAGAAAATGTTATCAGGTGAATATTTGATCTCTACTTCTTCACCATTAACGGACCACATATTTCTATTCATATATTCAAAAACACCATTTGTATGACGACATATAATCGCCCAAGTGTTTTTAAGCTGTTGCTGCTCCTCTTCATCGTCCGAATCCGAATACATACTTACAACTTCTGCTTGTACAATACTAAATTCAAATGAAGCAACATCTACAGCTGTTTCCTTAGCCCAACACAACATCTGTAACAAAGCACTAGTAAAAGCTTCAAGTGGCTCACCAAAGACTACAGGAATTGTTGTTCGCTCCTTTTTTTCTTTTACAATTCTGATGTCTAGAATCGCTTCAATGATGCTAAAATCAGTATCAATCAGTTTTTTCTTGTATTCCGCAATATTCTCTCCACGAACATACCCCATAACAATGTCAGCAAACTCATTATAACTACGAATTCCCTGTTTGTCCCAGCCTTCCCAACATGATGAATATTCATGTTTTTCGTCTTCATATGTTTTCAACTGCTCTTTATATTTATTATATTGAGACTTTGATAGTTTCTTAAATAATTGTCGACTAACAAAGCTATATTCCATTCGCAAGATATTATCTTTTCTTTTTAAATCTACTGCTGTTGGTAATTCTAATTTTTTATACGGTAGCCCCCATTCAGGTAATGTTTCATAGAAAAATTCAATAAAATCGTTAATAGTTATAATCCTATTGACCCCTCTGTCAGCCAAATTACTCAATTTGCAAATATCCACTGCAACATATTCAAATAGATTTCTATACAGTTTATTGATACCATCAATTTCTATTTGATTGAGATCCAATGAGTCTGTGAAAACTCTATAATATTCTCCTGATAAATCGCTTACTAAAGCATCCGGCGTTATTGTAAAGAAATTTAATAAGCCACCCTTATCCTCTTCATTCTCAGTTCCCATTAAAATAAGCACATTGGTATCATGCATATTTCTATAATGGGTAATACTTTCCTCTTCAGCAACCCATTTATTCTGTTTCATTGCCTGCACGCAAATAGACTCATCAGAATTATCACGAAAATGATTCCATTTAGACTTTGCCAGTTTAATCTTTACTGTAAGCCCTTCATTTGACAACTCCTTTGAAACCTTTCTCGCCAATGATTCATATATTTTGATATTTTCAAATCCATCAACTCGAATCATCATTTCACCATCACTGGAAGGTGCATTATTTATAATCAAGTTAGCTATACTGTTTACAATATATTTCATCAGTCTGCCTCCCTCAAAATGTTTGCATAAGGATTTGTTACAATTGAAGTCGCATCGGATAATTCTCGTAAAAATCCTGTTGCTTTCAAGAAATTCTGGAAAGCAACTTCATTCTCAGCAAAACTACTGACTAAAGATGACTCCAGTACATTATCACTTTTTAATGATTTCCTATATTCATTTGGTCCTATAACAATTCCATAATTTTCATACAATTTCGCTAAAAACATGCTTAATGTCATCTTATCTTCAGGTGCAATCAATGATAAAACCAAAAAACGTATTATATCTTCTGATAAACTAAAGCGTTCAAATGCCCCTTTATTGGGAATTATGCACTGCATTTCCTTCCCTTTTGCTCTGAATATATCTAACGAATCTTTCTTTGCTTTCTGAACACATGTTATCATTTCATCGTCAGACATCTCAATTTCTCGTGATATTTTATTCAGTGCTGTCATAAAATCGGCCTCAATATTGCTGTAAGATTCAGCTGCTATCTTCTTAATTGTATCAGTTGATGCCCCTTTCATATCTACAATCCATTTTCTTTTTTCAATGCCAAGATAATTTGACACGCGACAAGACATCATCCTCATTATCTGAAACATCACTCCTTTGGCGAGTATTTCCATGCGATTTATAGGATGCATTTTGCATGATAAATAATTTATCAATTCATTTATGCTATAATCTTCACATTCAACATATGCATTTTCTGGTATAAAGGATAAATTTAACTGCCGGGTTAGATTCTCTTTATCAAACCCCATTTCTTTCTCCCAAGAATTCTGGATAAAGGAAGCAATTTCTGATATTTTTCCACATTGAATTTTAACTAAATCATTTATTAAAATTTCTAAGGTATGTTTCTTTTCAGGTGCATTTTGTAACCCCTGTAATATGTGCAAGTAATATACTTCTCCCCCACGTGCCAAAAAGTTTCTTTTATCAAAGCTAAACTTAGTATCGACAGTTTCTGGATTATCATCCCATTTCACATCATTTTTACGTTTATTTTCACTCGGATCACAGCCACACATCATAAATTCAGGACAAATTGGTAAGAGGGCTTGTGCACCCCAAAATCTTTTCTTAATTACAACTGCATATCCATGGAATAAATCTTGAATACTTTCTATATATTCTGTTTTATCCTCGTTACTCATTCCATCCATTCTGTTATGAAGAATCTTTATCATCTGCTGATATGCCTTTTCATCAGCTTTAATTGTTCCGTTCTTACGAGCTTTATCATAAAAAATGAATCTACGCAAAGCCATCCTTGGCTCTACATAGTAACTTAATTTAGTTTCAATGTTAAAGCTATGAAACTTCATTTTTCCGGTTTCTAAATCTACGTCTTTGGCAGAAGAACATATTAAAAGAAATTCTATTAAATACTCATACAATGTTTGATCCGACTTAAAACGATTGCCAAAAAGTATAGAAGAGATAATTTTCCCTTTTTCCATTCTTTCATAGTCATCGCTCATACTTTTTGGAAAAGTATTCATAATTATCGCCTCCTAAACCTCTCTAATTTTCTTATTCACAGTTATCTCAAGACATACTGGTTTTGCTCCACTGTTTCTAAGTATAATCATTTCGAATGAATTATCATCTGAATCATCAACTATTTCGGATAATTCAGCTTTCAAACTTTCAATACCATGAGATAACTGTGGATCAACATTTGTCGAAATAATACCATTCTTCAGCTCCTCAAAATAGTTTAATAATGGTAAAGTTATATTACTCTTAAGTTCTTTTTTATTTATATCTAATTTTAAAACATATCTATTACTATTCTTGTTAAACAATCTATCTTTTGCCTCTCTACTAACAATTTTAATGGATTTTGTAAGTAATGTACCCGTTATTAATTGTACATTTTGAGCAATTCCAGCCTCCCTACTTAATGTAAGTGGTATCATTTGATCATTATTTATTGTTCCTATATAAATCATGGACAACGCATCGCATACAAGATTTGCATCCATTTTAGAAGGAGAAATCTGCCCATTACGTAATGCCAAATAACGTCTGTACTGCTTTGAAAAGATATCTTCATAATTTTGCTCAATAATCACTTCATCCGTAGCAATATTCATAAAAAAATATGCTCTTCTTAAAAATTCACTCCATCCTGTAACAAAAGCATTTTTAACCTCTGCTACTGACATGATTTCAGCAACTTCTTTTGCAAATATCTTGTTATACTCATGATTTACCAATAATGATTCATCTGACCTAAGTCTCTTATTATCATAAGCGCAATTTTGTGCCTCTCTTACCGCAATTATATTATTAGCCTTAGAATTAACTCTAGTTCCAATGTATCCGAAAAACAAATTACTGAAGAGGTATTTGTATGCATCTGTTATAGCCACCTCACTACAATCAAATCCACCAGTAATCATATATGCAATATGCTCTGTCATGCTTCGGATTGTCAGTCTTCTTCCGTGCTCAGCCAGCCAGACATAATGCATTTCAATAAATTCACTTACTCTCTTCTGATTTAGTTTGATTATATTTCTATTTCTAAGTATGTGACATCTTTCTTCTTTTTGACATTTCAAGCAGTTTTCCCATAATTTATCTTGTATTAACTTTTTAATAAACTCTACTGCAAAGTAGGTGTTATCTACAGTTGCGACATTAATAACGCAAACCTTGTATCCCATGATTTCATTTATTTCTCCTGTGTTACTATCCATAGCTTCAATCAAATCAATTTTTGCTCTTTCAGCGTAAGCAGGATTACTAAATAATTCGCCGAAAGTGTTAATCAAAGGACCAGTATTTGCAACCATAAAAACAAATTCCCCATTATCTGGCATAGAGATAACTTCCTTTAATACATCTACTTTTTCGTAATCAGCTAACTCACTAAAATCTTTAATACATCTACACTTATTTCCCGAAGGTAATATATAATCACTTATTTTTTCTCCTGGATCAAAACATATTCCCAATTCATTCAAAACTTGATACATTATACTTGTCTTGCCATCGCCAGCATGTCCCGTCAAAATAATTATATGTGCCTGTTCACCTTGTAATTTTTTAAATATATAATCACTTAACCCCACTTTAACCATCACGTCGTTAAAAAATTGATTATCAACGTTCTTCTCTCCATATGAATTAGGATTTTGAGCGCTATAATTATGTAAGGTGTTTAGATATGAGATATAATCCTTGTTGCACATAATTCTTCCTCCAACTAATCGTTAAGTTCTTTTAATGCATTAACAAGTGCGTCTATATCTGATTTTCTGCTAAATTGACTCAAACCGACTCGCACAGTACCTAAACTTTTCTTGTCATCCAAATAATCATGTATATAAGGAGCACAATGATATCCTGTTCTTACAGCTATATCAAAATCTTCATCTAGTATTGTTCCGATATCCTCGGAACTCATTCCAGAATAAGTAAAAGATACAATTCCTACATGTTGATCTAGATTCGCTGGTATCAACATTTCTACTCCTTTTATTCTTCTTAGACTCTCTACCAAATAATTTGTTAATTCTAATTCCTTACTTCTGATATCATTAACATCAAGTACTTTCAATGCAGCATTTAGTCCAGCAATTGCTGAAATATTACTACTTGCCACTTCATATTTTGCTTCTATACCATCTGGCATGTCGAGATTCAAAGAATCACTACCTGTTCCTCCTGTAACAAATGTTTTCAGCGGAATATGACTAACATTGATAAATCCACCAATTCCTAGTGGTCCATACAGAGTTTTATGTCCTGCAAAAGCAATCATATCTACATTTAATTGTTTTACATCAAAGTCAATCAAACCTAACGATTGTGCTGAATCCAATATTGTTATAGCCTTATATTTTTTTGCCTCAGCAAATATTTCTTCCACTGGTAATATGTATCCTGTAACATTACTTACATGAGTGCAGAATACAACATCCGGTTTGTTCTTTGAAAATTCATATTTGACCTTTTCAATAGCTATTTCATATGTATTTTCATCTATCGGCAACATTTTCACTGTTATATGCTTTTCTGAAGAAATTTTGTGAACAGTTCTTGCCACTGCATTATGCTCATATGGAGAAACATATACTATTGCATTCTTATTCCATTCGATTCCATTAACTATTTGATTCATCGCAATAGTTACAGAAGGTGAAAAGACAATACTAGCCGACACATCCGCATGTATTAACTGTCTAAGTAAACACTTAGTTTCAGATATTAATTTACTTGCCTCTCTTGCAAGTTTATAAGAACCTCTGCCTGCATTTACGCCAAGCTCTCTATTCGTTTTGTCCATCGCTACATAAACACTTTCTGGTTTCGGAAATGTCGTAGCTGCATTATCTAAATAAATCATGTCATTCACCCAATTATTTTCTCAATCATTTCAAGTAGTATTCCAACTCTATCATTCACACTAAGGTCATCATATTCATCAATCGTATCATCAATAATATTTCGAAGAATTGTTCCTGTTCCCTCATCTACCTTCTCATAGTAATGTTCAATTTTATTTCCTTTCGAACCGGTAAATGAAAGAAATAACTTGCCTTCCGCTTTTTCCTCTTTTATATGCTCAATTGCCAATTTAATATTATTAAGTTCTGAAACAAAATCCTCATATGCGTTGTCAAGCCAATTCTCCAAATACACATTGGTAACAGCTTTGACTACTTTTGATGCAACAACCTCGTCCTTCGTATCAGTTTTTACATCAAGTTTCTCAATGCACGATAATAAATTTGTAAGGCCTCCACTGTGCAGTCCCTTTTTGGAATAGTCGCTCTGTCTGTCATACCACTCTTTTAATACGTGGAATAAGTCAAGTTTTCGCTGACCTCCATAGATCTCATATATCGCATCAACTGTTCGTTTAACTGACCAGTCAAAATATCCATCAAATGCTTCTTTGCATCTCTTAATTAGCTCAAATGCTTCTGTCAAATCATTAATTTCAAACTTATTCAAGACATCAACAAATAGTATCTCATAAGGATTAAGTTCTACTTTTTGAAGCATTTTTTTCATTGCCTTCATATTGGATTGTTGACGCTCATCATTTCCATATTCTGTAATGCCCGCAATATTTCGAGCAATCTGTGGTAGCCCCCTGAACCATCTCTGCATACAGATAACTATATTTTTTATTCTGTTCTCCGTTAAAGATCTATTATCTTCAACAGAAAAAAGATCATTTAGATTATTTATATACGTCTCTTTAAAAAGGTCTTCCTTAGAAACAAACAATGCATAAATATCTGGTTGTTCGCACATGTTTACAATTATTTCTGCACTGAGTTGAACTTCCATATCAGCGAAATAAACAACTAAATCCTCTCTGCGATTTGACAGTACATATGCAAAATAAATAGGAATAACTCCAGCTCTCATTCCATAAGGAGCTGATGTAAGAGTATTCATTATTTTTGTAAAATAAATCTTCTGTTCACAACACGAATCAATAAACTCATTTATTAAATCAATGATCTCCGCAATATTTGCATCTGGAGTTTTTTTAGTAATACCTGTTCCACAGAATAAAGCCCTATAAACAGTAGCCTCTTGATTTGTTCCAGAATAGAATTCTTCATCATCTTTATGATTCAATATTGCATCAATAATATTGATTCTAGCTTTCTTTGTCTGAGCTGTTGTGATTGTTGAACGATTAATAATCTCATTATTTATTAAAGGTGTATTTACAAAAACATTTTTACAACACTCACCGACCGCCTGCTCCTCACTAACAGCATACTCTATTTTCTCTTTCTTGATAAAAAGAACTTTTACATCAGCATCTGCATATACCTCTGCAACAATATCTTCTATTTCTTTTACAATATCTTCCTCAAGTAGCGGTATCTCTTTTTTTAAAATTTCGTTGTTGTTTATAAAAGTTTGATTAGCTCTGATTTCCTGGAGAATTTCAAAATCTTTTAGTGCCTTTTCACCTGAAACTGCCTTCTTAGGTGATACAACAACTAATCTTTGACAATTTAACTGCTTAATATGTTCTCTAACTTCAATCTGCTTTGTCTTCGAAAAACTGTATAGTGTAATTACCTTTCCATCACCTAAATCATTTTTATTGAAGAATGCATCCGCAGAATTAATTGACAAAAACGCATCGACCTCCATAAATTCATGCTTAAAGTATCTTGTCATCACATTTTTAGCATTGTATTTTCTTGGTATAACAAAATACTTTCCTGTTATAGCTTGCAAGACATTAGCATATTTAACCTTCGCATCTTCTTTAAGAGCCCTTTGTTTTTTAAGTTCTGCTTTAAGTTCTGAACCTGCTCTAGTCTTAAATACATAAGATCCTAATGAACTTTTCTTGTATATAATCTGTTTCTCAACAAGTGCATTGATCGTTGTATTTCCATCTGCTAATGAAGCTGCTAATGATAAATACTTCTCATTTGCTGGAATTTCATCATTTTTATTTACGATCGAAATGATTGCTAATGCTTTTATCAACTTCTTCTCTTCTAAAGTATCACATTTAGAAAGTGCATATTCTGCACCAAGCCATAAATTATGTACTAACTCGTTCGTAATATCCTTTTTAAAAAGCCCATTAAAATAGTCATAGATAAGATCTGCATCTATAGTCCATCCTTTTAAAGGATCATGTTCAGACACAAATCTAGCCATACTATGTGGTTCATCATTCGAAATAAAAGTAAATAATGTTCTTTCATTCTGGGCTACTTTCTCGCTTACATTAAGAAGCAAATAAGACGCTATTGGATTAAGAGGATAGCAACCTTTAAGAATAATACTATCAAAATCACGTTCTTCAAAATTACTTCTAAAAGCAGGCAATTCATAGTATTTATAAAGAAGTTCTTTGCTTAAGCAACATGCAATCTTCGGAATACCATTTAATTTATGCTCCTCCTTTACTATTGCATTTCGAATTAACTCATAATTATTTTTCGAAGATGTAACAAAGAATTTTTCAACAATTCTCCCCTCAATTCCTGTAAAAGCATTAATGATTTCTGTCGAAATATACTTTCCATATTCTTTAATACTCTTATGAGCTACCATAGTAATAAAGATTTGCTCATTCGAAGACTCTGATGCTAATTCACACATGTCCTGAAGTAACTTCATAGCATTTCCCACATTACTTCCATCGAGGCCTTCAATAAATTTACTGAATTCATCAAAAACAATGTATATCCCGCTATAGTTATAATCTTCAACCAATTTTTCGCTTACACTTTTATACAAAGGCAAAGCATCAGAAGCTGCCAGAGGATTAAATGTACTTCCAGCTGTAATTCTAGGATAAATTTCTTTAAAAAGAATAAGTGCCGCATTTGAGAATTGTTTCAAATTTACTCTTAAACCTGATACATCAGCATTTTGACTCTTTAATTCCTTAAGAAAGCTTTTATATGTATCTGGGTAGTCTTTCTCCCATTCATCAATTCTTCTCAATGCTTCGGAGTAATACGTATCAGGAGCTATATCTATAAGATTGTCCCTTTTTAAGGCATCATTAAGAGCGGCAAGAAATGCCTGACTTAGATCCCCTTTTGTATAATTAATAATGACAGGAAGATATTTTTTCTTTTTCCATGCTTTCTCAATATCTGTCGCTGTTCTATTCCCAATTTCTTTAACATTTTTTATTTTATTTTTTAAACAGCCTATAATCTTATTATTCCCTTCTGTTCTTTCCATAGAAAGAATTGCAAGTATAACAAGCAACAGATGAGACTTACCTTTACCATAAGGTCCAACTAGTAAAGTTGCATGTTCTTTATTGCCTAATACTGCTTGAAGATAACCATCCATAAAATGAACTGATGATTTTGTTGGAATATAATTTAAAACTTTCTCTTCTTTATTTAGGCTAAGATACAAATTTATAGCTGTCTTAAAGCTACTATTGAATTCAATTACTTCACCAAGATTTTTTACTTCCATAGTCCCAGTCCTTATCTATTATTTTTCGTAATACTCTTTCATTACGCTTTCAGCTGTAAATTCTTTTGCCCTGTAAATCATATCAAGGCCAGCAGTTCTATCTACACGTATATATTCCAATACATCAAGCTTATCTAACAGTTCATTAACTACAACAGTTGTTATCTGATAAAGCCTAGAAAGACCACCTTCACCACTTACAGCCTTTTCTATTGATATTGAATCAGACTCTTCAAGTATTACAGCTAACTCATATAAAACATTCCATTCTGAAATCATTCTGTGATCTGGATGATTCTTTGAATATCTACCCTCTAAATTTTTAATGAGATTTAACTGCGCAAAAGGAGATACGCTCTTATCTTCTGGATCAATTGCTTGTTTTGTCTTGCTATACATATTAAGTAATACATCTAAATCACTCTTTACTGACTTCTCAGAAAAAGTTATACCCATCGCATACTTTGTAATCTCCCTTAATAAGATTTGTTCTATCTGTTCTTTTTCCAGATCTTCTGCATCACATTTATTAAAAAACATATACCAAGAGGTTGCTTCCTCAATATTTTTTGCTATATATGAATGAAGAACCCATAAAGTAAATGAGTCCTCAAAATACGGATCTTTTTCTAATATCAATTCACCCATTTTTGAAAGAGATGCCCCCTTATTCGGGCTCTCCTCAATTAAACCAAATACTCGCAGCCAATATCTAAGGGACTTAACCATGTTATTTCCAATACCAAAAACATCAGGTCCTTCTTTCCCTTGGAAAACACTTGGATTGTGTTTTACAACTATTAGCCCCTTATTCAGCCAACCTTCTCGAAGCGCAAATTTTTCATGCCCTTGCAGTCTAATTTTTATTTTCGTATTATTTATCATTTTATGCCCTCTTTATACAAAGTACTTTTCTCATATAACAACCCGCATCAAAATGCCCTACACATTCAGTGCATCTCTTACATTTTTCATCATCGATTGTATAGATTGTCTTTCCGGTACCATCATCTTTTACACTTATTGCATCATGCTTACATACACTTTCACAAGCTTTACATCCCAAACACATTTGATATTTTGTGAGCTGGCATTGAACTTTACCTTCTGCAACAGATAATGTTCTCGAACCAGCTATATGTATGTCTTTGATAATTACTTTTAGTTTTGTGCTTCCCATTCTTCCTTGTAAAACAAGAACAACTTTACCTGTGTTGTTAATTACATAAACTTCACCGAGGCGCTTATTGCCGAGTTCTTTATTGATATGTCCAAAAGGTTTCAACAATTCATATAAATCCTCTGTTATAGGTCTTTGTAATTCATAGTTAAATGCATTCTCATCCGCTACACATGGTTCAAATGAAACCACAGAAGTCTGAGCTGCAGCCAACCCATTTCCACCTTGTCTAGCTTTCCAGCCACCATCATTTATATAATCCTCTGGGTCAGGTTTCCCAATTTGCTTAGCAAAATCAACCAACAGCTCACGCCATTGAACATAATGATCATACATATGAATCTTAGCCAAGAATTCAGACCAAGCTCCATTGTTTGGACAACACCAACATCCAACTCTTGTCCACCCCAAACGATATGCATCATTAAAGTCAATCCCAGTCGTAAGAATGTATAACCACACATCATAATCAACCCAATCAATAATTGGAGAGAAAACTGTTTGCTTAGTAATTTTAGGGCTTTGACTTTCTCTGTCATATTTGCTTCTGTTCGCTGATTCACTGTGACGTATGCCTTGAAAGCTCAAAATATTAGTCTTGCTCTTAAATGCAGATGAGATTGTTTTTTGTATTGCACCAGTTTTAAACACAGTGCAGCACCATCTCATCACTCGACTTGGTGGTCCAATCACCTCACATAAATCCTCAAAATTCTTTTCACGATTTTTCGCAACAAGTACCTTGACGCCTTTGGCCTCATTAGAGTCTTCTCTAATATTGAATCTTTTTTTATATTCATGCGTATATGGAAACTCTAACGTTGTATCTCCAAACACATGAAGAACATTATTCGAACCTAAAGCAGTTCTAACAATATGAGAAGTAACCGTTGAATCTTTTCCTCCACTGAAAGATACCATCATATCTTCCAATGAATACCTATCCTTATATTTCTGAACCTCTCGTGTTGCTTCTTCTGTTATTTCATTGAATCTATCTGTATTTGCTTCAATAAAATATTTCTTATAAACATCAAAATATGTGTAATCAATCTCATCCGTATGTTTATCAAATTCTTGTTTTATAGCTGTTATTTCATCTAGCGATTGCTTATTAGCCTTCGAAACGGATAATTTTACCTTTTCACCATTGATAATGTAGACATTACTTCCATACCAAACCGAATCCTTTTGGTATTTAAATGGATCACCATCTAATATAAGTGAAATCAGCAAATTTTCTTCTGGAAAAACAGGTCTTATATCAGTTGAAACATAATGCCCTTCCTTACCACACTTCGGACAAATTTTTTCATAAATAGGAATATTACATTCCTCACTATCGCACCAATAAATTGTTGATGACATTTCAGTTGTATACCCGCAATTAGGACAGTTAGTCCGATTCATTGGCACATTACATTTTAGACAGATGCGTTCTATCATATTTATTCATCTACTTCCTTTCATCTCATCTTTTTCAAAACTCATTATGTCACCAATATTGCAATCCAGGTATGTACAAATACGTTCTAATACGTTCATTGAAACCTGTTCACCTTTTCCCATTTTTGCTATGGTTGTTGAACTAATATTCAAGTCCTCTGCCAAATCCTTTTTTTGCAGTTTCTTGTCAATTAGTGTTTTCCATAATCCATTATACGAAACAATCATACTTTATACACCTTTCCACATCCAAAACATAATAATTTCATTTGGGTGATATTATAACATAACTATCGCAATCACTCCACCACAACCTTTAGATTTCTAAAGTTTCTCTTTATTAGGACAAAATATAATCCTTAATTAGTTCCGTTATCCTCTATGCATTGCTACTCAAGTACTCTTGGCATATGTCATAATGAACGGAATGGCACGATTAGTATAATTACTTTTACATTATTCATTCTGCCATTACAAATTGACTATTGCTCTTATAATATGTTTCTACATATACTCTCATAAATACTGCTCTACCAGATTCCTAACTTTATCTCTCATCATGTCTACCGCACGTTCCGATCCGATTACTTTTGCACCTTGACCAAGTCCAATCACCCATGCAAGGAATTGCTCACTAACCGCTACATTGATATATGTTAAAAAGTAATTGGAATCCACCTTCATCATCTGAACATCCTTTCCAAAACAATCTATAATGACACCTGCCAGCCGATTCTCACATTCCAGTTTCACAGTCAAATCCTATCAAGTAATAATTTTCGTTGTCCCATGAAAGTGCCCATGGACTAACACAATAAAATTCTCCATTCTTTCGTAACTCCATTTTCTTATCTTCATTCCATTGAATATACTGAAACTTTATCTTTACATTAGCGCTAATCGCTGCATGTATCTTATCGACATTATAATAAATACTCTCATTCATCGTCTTAATACGCCAGGCAACATAAACCTGCCTTTATAATTAAGAAGCTTCATATTTGCTTGATAAATTCTCAAGTTTTTTAATCAGCTCATTAGATTTCTTCGCTGTTATAAATTTCGAAGTTTGAACTGCATCTACCAACAATTTCAATTCTACCAGCTCAAAATCTCGTTTGCCAACCCGATAGTAATATGTCTTGTTTCTTTGCTCTCGAATAATATTCACCAAAAAGACCCGTTATGCTTCTAAGTCACCGTATATACTCTTTCTTTCGCGGTAACATCATATTTTTCTAAAGAAGATAATATTTCTGGCATAGTTATACTGTGGTTTTCATCTGTTTTCTCCAATAATATTTTCATGCGATAAAGAAGTCTCAGCTTCTGATTTGTACCTTTTGCCATACGATATCCTCTCCCTTACACAATTTTCATATGTTTTACAATCCCCAAGGATAAGATTACCATATTATAAGGGAGAATTAAAGGGCTTGTTAAATTAATTGTCATTTTTACACACATTATAGTGTTCGCATCGTAAACAACAGAATTTGCATTCTCTCTTTTTCGTTATTTATAAGTCCGATTCCTTTTACCCTCCTAATTGTTCCAGCATTCTTAGGAAGGCCTGGAAGCCGTGTAATCCCATGGAATAAAGCTCTGCACCTTCAACATATCTGATATATTTCTTCTTTTTTCTTTACTAATTCCTCTAAATTCTCTACTACCTTATGTGTTCTAGGCATACTCATTATCTCTTTCTGGTTTCTCAACACAGTGCACATCAATGTACTTGTCGAGCAAATCAATATGAACCATTGCTGTTTTCCGCAGAGGCCAGGTTCCTTCAGCTTCCTTGGCCAGATTTACAAAGTTCCAATACGGAAAAGGATGTACATTCTTGCGCCTTTCTCATAAGTAAATTACCTTCGCTTTTTTCCCTCCAGATATTTGTCCAGATCTGAAGCTCTTTCCTGTTTCTCTTCCATAATACACCTCCTTGATTTCACGAGATGTATTTCATGTAGATATATGGGGCATTCTAAAATGCTTCGCATTTCCTCATGTCGCGCTGTCGCGCTATAACTATCGTTTTAAATATGTCTGGATGTGAGCAATCTCCCACCATCCAATTTCAAAATGCAGTTACCCCGCTTATAGAACACGCAAAAAAGGCACCTACATCTAGTTTTCAACTAAACGCAAGTGCCTTATAGGGTCTTTATTGAACCGACCGCCCCTTGTCTGGCACACTTTGACGCAGACCATAGAGGCTATCTGATTTACATATTTAAATCCATACAAACTCATTTACATCCTATATTGTCCAATAGGATTGTTGCAATTTTATACCTTCAGTGGACTATTTTGGACCGTTATGGATTTCCATAACTCTCCGTAAGTCCATACACTAATTGATGCTCTTCATCGTCGGGAACAATAACACATCCCTAATCGCCGCAGAATCCGTCAACAACATAACGAAACGGTCAATTCCAATACCAATACCACCTGTAGGAGGCATACCATATTCCAAAGCAGTTAAGAAGTCTTCATCTAACTGATTCGCTTCTTCGTCACCAGCTGCTCTTAAAGCTTCCTGCGCTTCAAAACGACCTCTTTGGTCAAGCGGATCATTTAATTCGGAAAAGGCGTTTGCCATCTCACGTCTGGTAATGAATAACTCAAAACGCTCTGTATACTCTGGATCAGTAGGCTTTCTGCTCGCAAGCGGAGAAATCTCTACTGGATGATCCATGATAAAGGTTGGCTGAACAAGATGTTCCTCAACAAATTCTTCAAAGAATAAGTTAATGATGTCGCCTCTCTTATGTCTTGCTTCAAAAGCAATATGATGTTTCTTTGCTAATGCCTTTGCTGCCTCTTCATCTGCAACTTCTGTGAAATCGATATCTGCATATTTCTTAATTGCTTCAATCATGGTAAGACGCTCAAAAGGTTTTGCTAAATCAATTTCAATACCATCATAGGATATTGTAGTTGTTCCAAGCACCTTCGTTGCAACTGTGCGGAATAATTCTTCCACTAAATCCATCATACCATAATAATCTGTATATGCTTGATACAATTCTAATAATGTAAATTCCGGATTATGTCTAACGGATAGACCTTCATTACGAAATACTCGACCAATTTCGTATACACGCTCTAATCCACCAACAATCAATCTCTTTAAATACAATTCAAGTGAAATTCTAAGATGTAAATCCTCATCTAACGCATTATGATGCGTATTAAAAGGCTTGGCTGCAGCTCCACCTGCATTTGGCACAAGTACGGGGGTTTCAACTTCGATGAAATCGTTACCATCCAGATAATTACGAATCTCACGGATAATATGAGAGCGTTTGATAAAGGTATCTCTAACCTCAGGATTAACAATCAAATCGATATAACGTTGTCTATATCTGGTATCCGTATCCTTCAGACCATGATATTTCTCTGGCAATATCTGAAGACTCTTGGTTAATAAAACTACTTTAACAGCTTTTATGGACACTTCGCCGGAATGAGTTTTAAATACCTCACCTTCCAGACCTACAATATCACCGATATCATATTTTTTAAACTCTGCATAAGGTTCTTCACCAACCTCATCCCTTTTTACATATGCCTGAACATCTCCCTGCACGTCTCTGATATTACAAAAGGATGCCTTTCCCATAACACGTTTGGACATAATACGTCCAGCTATGGATACAGTTTTACCTTCGAAGTCCTCGAAATTATTAATAATCTCGCTGGAATGATTGGTAACCTCATACTTCATTGTTTGAAAAGGGTCCTTGCCATTTTCCTGAAGTTCAGCTAGTTTTGCTCTTTTAATCTTTAATAACTCATTGAGATCCTGCTCTGTTTGAACTCTCTCATCAGCCATGAATTTCACCTCATATCGCAGTAATGCACCCTAGAGGAGCACTTTATCTAATATTTCTGCTCTTTTAATTAATTTGATTTCTGAATCTGTAAAATCTTATACTGCATGGTACCGGCATGTGTGTCAACGCTAACAACGTCGCCCACTTTTTTGCCAATTAATCTACTTCCGAGTGGAGATTCATTGGAAATCTTACCTCTTAAACTGTTCGCCTCTGTTGAACCAACCAATTTATATTCCAATTCCTCATCGTATTCCATATCTAGAATTCTGATTTTGCAACCGATATTAATTGCATTAACGTCTACTTCGTCTTCTACAACCACTTCAGCGTTTTTGAGTATTTTGTCAATCTCTTCAATGCGGGCTTCAATGTCCCTTTGTTCATCCTTAGCGGCATCGTACTCTGCGTTCTCTGAAAGATCCCCTTGTTCTCTCGCTTCCTTGATTTTTTGTGCTACCATTTTTCTTTGATTTACCTTAAGATCATGAAGCTCATCTTCCAGTTGTCGTAATCCCGCATAAGTCAATATGTTCTTTTTTTCTACCATAAAAACACCCTTCCTCCATATTGCTTTTTATACAACATACAATACATTCAAAGTATTATATCGTATCAATAGTATATTGTCAACCTTATTAAATACTCTGCACTTTCATGCATTTTTCTTCAAAAAAAGTTACATTATATTTTGAGCAAAAAAACATGTTTATGATCTTGTTGCTGCGAATACACATTCATTTTGTTCTCACAGACATAATGTGTGTTGACATTATATCTTATCTACAAAGTCTATAAAATATTCTTTCGTTTTAGGAATAATATATTAGAACTTCTATGTCATTTTCTGCGACGAAATCAATAGATTATTTCCAATTTTTAACTCTATTTTTATTGAAATATTCCCGTAAAATCAAATGTCGCAAAATAATCAGCAGGGGTCTCTGCTCTTCGTATCTGTTGCACGGAACCATCTTCCTTTAGTAACAGCTCCGCAGATTTTAGCTTGCCGTTATAATTATAACCCATTGCAAAGCCATGTGCACCTGTATCATGAATAACTACTAAGTCTCCAATCTCAATCTTTGGAAGCATTCGGTCAATTGCAAACTTATCGTTGTTCTCACATAAGGAACCGGTAATATCATATTTATAATCGCAGGGTTCATTTTCTTTACCCACAACGGTAATATGATGATAGGCTCCATACATAGCAGGTCTCATCAGGTTAACTGCACAGGCATCTAATCCAATGTATTCCTTATAAATATGTTTCTCATGAATTGCTGTTGCCACAAGATGCCCATAGGGAGCTAACATAAAGCGTCCAAGTTCTGTATAAATAGCGATATCACCCATGCCAGCCGGAACAAGGATTTCCTCAAAGGCTTTACGAACGCCTTCACCGATTTCCATAATATCATTTGCCGGTGCATCTGGTTTATAAGGTATTCCTACACCACCGGAAAGATTAATGAATTTTATATCCGCACCAGTCTTATCACGAACCTCAACTGCCAGCTCAAATAAGATTGCCGCCAAAGTCGGATAATATTCATTTGTTGTGGTATTACTTGCAAGAAAAGAATGAATACCAAAGGTTTTTGCACCTTTCTCCTTTAGCTTTTTAAATCCTTCGATCAGCTGTTCTTTCGTGAAGCCGTATTTTGCATCTCCCGGATTGTCCATAATACCATTGGAGGTCTTAAATACTCCACCCGGATTATAGCGGCAGCAAATTTTCTCTGGGATACCTACCACCTTTTCAAGATAATCAATGTGAGTGAAGTCATCCAAGTTAATGATTGCATTAAGCTCTTTTGCTTTAACAAAGTCCTCTGCCGGAGTAGCATTGGAAGAGAACATGATATCATCGCCTGCAAAACCAGTTACCTCGGACATTATAAGCTCCGTCATGGAAGAGCAGTCCATACCGCAGCCTTCTTCTTTTAATATACTTAGGATATAAGGGTTTGGTGTAGCTTTTACTGCAAAATATTCCTTAAAACCTTTATTCCAAGCAAAGGCTTGATTCAGCTTTCTTGCATTTTCACGAATCCCTTTCTCGTCATAGATGTGAAAAGGTGTCGGATATTGCTTTGTTATTTCCTGTAGTTGCTGGGGCGTAACAAATGGTGTTTTCATAATGACCTCCTATCAATAACTTTTCCCGTCTTTACTTATTGCTTTTAAATATCTATTTTTAAATTTCTCTGCCTCAGGCTTCTTATTGTTCCATCTCTGAGTAACAAGAGCAATAAAAATTCTAAACTACCAGGGAGTAATTAATGTTTGTTTCCTATTTTTAATTCCAGCAATTAATTCATCCATACTGTTTATTTTATAAGGAAATTCAATACCACTATACCGTATTTCCTTACTATGTGCATCCGTCCCCGCTGTCATGGGAAAATTATACTTCTTTGCATAGTCATAGGCTTTCTGATCGTATTCCTTATTATTATTTCCTGCATTAATAGCCTCTACCGCATCCACACAATCGGGAACTAATCTTATTGTATGAATATAAGGCCGAATGCGGAAAGGGTGTGCATGAATTACCAGTCCGCCTGCTTCATGAACCTTCTGATATTGCTCTTTCATGGACCAGGATAGTATATCTGGATGTTTCAACAACCACTCTTTATCAAGTCCATATATTAGGAAGTCAGTGGTATCAAAGCTGGCCTCCCAACCAAAAAAGACAGAAAGACCAATACGGTCTCCTTCGATTTTTGCACTCTCATATCCCTTATAAAACTGTTCTACACGCTCATTCCAAGGCAAATTTATTGGAACGCAGCTATTACCATTAAAAAAGTGATCTGTAACAACAATACCATCATAACCGGCTGCTTTATAAGTTTTTACATGCTGTACTGCAGTATAAGTAGCGCATGCACTGGCCTCGCTGGTGTGCAGATGAGTTTCATAACGAAACATACTCATGAGTCGGCTCATCCCTTCCTATATTAAATGATATTTATGCATAATTATACTTTATGCTGCAATATCAAAATTTTGACAATATATTTATTTTCGCTATATTTAAAGAATTCCCCCTGTAGCTCAGCTTCGAGGGGGCAAGTGATTATGAATAGTTATAATTAATGTTCCTTATTATACATCATTCTACGTTTTTTTCAAATGTTTTTTTATTTTTCTTCCAATTTCCTATGATTTGAAGATTAGTCCGAACGTATGATTGTAAATAAAGTAGAAATCTTTAACAACTTATGTTATAATCCTAGAGGAAAAAATAATAATAGAAGGGGTTTTCATCATGGAACAATATAACGGAAGCCAGATCGTCGTCCTGGAAGGCCTGGAAGCAGTGAGAAAGCGTCCCGGTATGTATATCGGCAGTACCGGCCCCAGAGGTCTTCATCACTTAATCTGGGAGATTATAGATAATGGTATTGATGAGCATCTGGCAGGTTATTGTACAAAAATAGATGTTACTTTATTAAAAGATGGCGGAATTGAAATAAGCGACAATGGGCGAGGGGTTCCTGTTGATATTCATCCCACCAAGAAGATACCTACTGTTCGTGTGGTATATACAATTTTGCATGCCGGTGGAAAGTTCGGCGGCTCTGCATATAAGGTATCCGGTGGTTTGCACGGTGTTGGTGCTTCAGTAGTAAATGCCCTGTCCAAGCGTATGATAGTAGAGGTACGCAGCAATGGTAAAATATATCGAGATGAATATGTAAATGGTGGACATCCTACTGTAACTTTGGAAGATGGGCTGCTTCCTGTGGTTGGAAAGTGTAACAAATCAGATACAGGTACAAAGGTTACCTTTTATCCAGATGATTCAATATTTGAAACTGTAGAATTTAAGGCAGAGATTATACATAAGAAGCTGAAAGAAATTGCTTTTTTAAATAAGAATATACTAATTCAGTTTAATGATCAAATCTCCGGAACTTCAAAAACTTATCAAGAGGAATTTGGTATTAAATCCTTTGTTTCCTATCTTACCCGTGAGATGACAACCATTCATGATGAACCGGTATATCTCGAGGGAAAAAGTGGAGATATAGAGGTGGAAATAGCCCTGCAGTACACGGATAGTTATACAGAACAAATCAACGCTTACTGTAACCGTATTAACGTTGTTGATGGCGGTACTCTGGTAACTGGATTTAAAACTGCATTAACCCGTGTTATGAATCAATATGCAAGAGAGCTGAATGTATTAAAGGACAAGGATGAGAATTTTGACGGCAAGGATATCCGTAATGGTCTTGTTGCCATCATTTCAATTAAACATCCTGATCCTCAGTTTGAAGGACAAACTAAGACTAAGCTCGGTAATACCGATGCAAAAAGCGCAGTAGATGAAGTTTTTTCTACCGAATCACAGCGTTGGTTTGATAAGCATGTGGAAGTATTAAAAAGCATCTTAGAGAATTCCTTAAAGTCATTTAATGCAAGACGAGCTGGTGATAAAGCACGTACTGCAATTTTGAAGCAGCTGAATGATGTAGATACCAAAAGTAAATTGGCTTCTTGTTCTTCAAAAAAAGCAGAGGAATGTGAACTATATATCGTTGAGGGTGATTCTGCGGGCGGTACTGTTAAAACCGCAAGAAATCGCCGTACACAGGCTGTTCTTCCACTTCGCGGAAAGATACTTAACGTAGAAAAAGCTACTTTGGAGAAAATTTTAGTAAATAACGAAATCAAATCCATGATAGCTACATTTGGCTGCGGGATTGGCGAAGAATTTGATCTATCAAAGCTTCGCTATGATAAAATAATTATATTAACAGATGCTGACGTAGATGGTGCTCATATCAGTACTCTTTTATTAACCTTCTTCTATCGTTTTATGCCTGAGCTTGTCCTTGAGGGTAAGGTATACAAAGGTATGCCTCCCTTATATAAGGTTGAATACGAGACCACCGGTAAGACTAAGAAGTCAAAAAAATCAGAGTATATATTTAATGATTTTGAACTTGAAAAGTTCCGTAAAAAGGAAGATCATAAAATATTGAACCTTCAGCGTTACAAAGGTCTAGGTGAAATGGATGCCCACCAGCTTTGGGAAACTACACTTGACCCAGAAACCAGAATATTAGCACAGATTTCCATAAGCGACACCGTGGAAGCGGATGAAATTACTTCCTTGCTGATGAGCAGCAATGTTCCTCCCAGAAGAAGTTTTATTATGGAAGAAGCAAAATATGCAAAGGTTGATATCTAACAGAGATATATTGCAATTCTTGTGCCTGTGGCGAAGAATTGCATGCTCTGAAAATAGGCGTGGAGGATTATATAATGAAAAAGACAACTGATCAGATTATCCAAATGGATTTTTCTGAAGAGATGAAAAATAGTTTTCGTGATTATGCGATGAGCGTAATCTTAGCCAGAGCGTTACCCGATGTTCGAGACGGCTTAAAGCCTGTTCAGCGAAGAATTCTTTATTCCATGGTGGAGTTGGGTCTTGATCCTGCAAAACCACATAGAAAAAGTGCCCGTATTGTTGGTGATACTATGGGTAAATATCACCCCCACGGTGATAGTTCTATCTATGAGGCTCTTGTTCGAATGACCGAGGACTACTCACTGATGCTCCCTCTTGTTGATGGACACGGCAACTTTGGTTCTATCGATGGGGATGGTGCTGCCGCAATGCGTTATACCGAGGCAAGGCTATCTCCCGGTGCAATGGCATTATTGGATCACTTAGAAAAAGGGTTAATTGACTTTGCACCAAACTTTGATGACAGCGAGAAGGAACCAACTGTTTTACCTGCGATGATTCCCAATCTTCTCATTAACGGAACCACCGGTATTGCCGTTGGTATGGCAACTAATATTCCACCACATAACCCAGATGAAGTAATTGATGGTGTTATAGCTTATATGGACAACCCCAATATTACAATCGCAGAGCTTATGAAACATATACCCGCACCTGATTTCCCCACTGGAGGAATTATTACAAATCAGGATGATTTGGTATCTTTATACGAAACAGGTGAAGGCAAAGTTCGTGTGCGGTCTAAGATTGAAATAGAACCGGGTGAAAATGGACGTAAAAACCTTGTAATTACTGAAATTCCTTACACCATAGCGGGTAATAAGACCAAGCTTGTAGAGAACCTTGCAACCTTAATGAAGGACAAGGTGTTTGATGAGATTTTTGATATCCGCGATGAATCTTCCAAAGAAGGTATTCGTGTTGTAATCGAAGTGAAAAAGGATCGTGATATTAACAATCTACTCAATGGTTTGTACAAAAAAACTACTATGGAAGACACCTATTCCGCTAATCTTCTTGCAGTTAAAAATCAGCAGCCCATTGTATTTAATCTCAAGATGATATTAAGTGAATTCGTGGATTTTCAGGTTGAATTGTATACCAAAGAATACAACTATATGCTGGATAAAGCGATAAAGCGTCTTGAAATTGTAGATGGTTTAATTCGTGCAACGGATGTTATTGACTTGATTATTGAAATTCTTCGTGGAAGCTCCTCGATTAAACAAGCGAAAGCCTGTTTAATCAGCGGTGATATTGAGGGAATCCGATTTAAATCAAAAGAGTCCGAGAAACAAGCAAAAGCCTTGGATTTTACAGAACGACAAGCAGAAGCTATACTTGCAATGCAATTAAGCAAGTTAATTGGTCTTGAAATCTTAAAGCTTCACGACGAGAATGCTTCTCTTCTTAAATCTATTGAAGAATATAAGAAGATACTCGGGGATACCAAAGAATTATATAAGGTAATTAAGTCCCGTTTGAAGGAATATAAAAAGATATTCCATACTCCAAGAAGAACTACTTTGATGAATATCACAAGTACAGATTATGTAGAAGAGGTTAAGATTGAAGATATTTATATCCTGATCGATCGTTTTGGCTATACAAAATCTGTTGATACCACCAGCTATTCCAGAGCCTCCGAGGATAATCTGAAGGAATTTGTTCATATTATTCAGATGAAGAATACGGACCGACTCTGTGTATTCACCGCTGAGGGAAATATGTATCAGATCAAAGCAGAAAGTATACCTAGAACTAAAATGAAGGACAAGGGTGTCTTAATACAGACACTATGTAAGGTTGGTAAGGAAACTACCATCCTTTATACCTCCTTTGAGCAATTATTTGAGTCACAACTTTTATTTACAACGAAGTTAGGTTATATCAAGCAAGTCTCCGGTGTTGAATTTGAGACAAATCGTTCTCAAATTAATTCCACCAAGCTAGAGGAGCAAGATGAAATTGTTTCTATCACCCTGCTATCTGCCAGCGATGTCCTTGTTGGTAACCTCAAGGTAATTATTCTTACTGACAAGAACATGTCACTTGGTTTCCAATTGAGTGAGGTAACGGAACTTAAAAAGACGAGTCGTGGTGTAAAAGCCATTGCTCTTGATAAAAATGATAACGTATGCTTTGCTACTGCTCTAAATCAGAATGCGGAAACCTTCCAGTATAATGATAAGGTACTAAGTGCCAAGAAGGTTAGAAATCGCAAGCGTGGAGATAAGGGTCAAAAAGCTACGCTGTAGGTAAATTACTTAAATTTCACAGTTAATAATTTGTTTTTTAATAAAATCGATATAAGAAAAAAGCTGAAATTATCGTCATGCGGTCATCGCATTGACTGTAATCTCAGCTTTATTTTTTATAAAAAAACAGGTTACTTCTTTATAGGAAGAACCTGTCATATTTATATGATTTTTTTATTAATATATTCTTCGGACCTTCTAATACCCTCAATGGTCTTGGAAAAATCTCTTCTTTGAAAATAGGAGTTCTCTTGTATTTCCATTACAGAACCTTTCATATTCATTTCCTTTAACAATAACTCAAGGTTCTCTGCAAGCTCGGACAACGAATAAATATAACCTGTAAGATTTCTTATTAAGTATCCCCTATCCTCATTAAGTAGTGCTACCTCCAGTTGATAGGTTGCTTCGGAGATCTCAACTGCACCAATATTAGACAACATTGTGCGAAAGGTCTGTGTGACTAATCGTAACCCTTCATATTCCTGTGAATTACTCATCATTTGCAGCAAGGAAAGCTTTGACTTGATACTTTTTAGGGTCGCCATAAGAGCCTTGGTATAGTTATCTATATTGCCAAGGAAATATCGATATCCAATGTTAAAGTCTATCTCTGGAACACCGTTAAATAAACCTCTTATCACTTCCGTGCTCATCTAAAAACCCCCAAAATATAGTACTTTGTTAACATCTTATCACACAACAGCTAAATATTATCATAACATGTTTTATTTGTAAATATCTTTTTACCTATTTTTACAAGAAAGGACCTATAATCCTTATTTATTTTAGTAAATATTACATTTTTACAGTTTTATTCCGTTCTTTTATGTGCTCTATAAACAGAAAACACCATTTTAGCTGATTGCTATATATTTGGACTAGCATATTTATAAAAAATGTTGTATTATAAATCTACATTTTTAATAACTGAAAAAAAGATTTTTACAAGTCAATAGGAGGTTGTCAATTGGAAAAGGAAATGGTAATTGTACTTGATTTTGGCGGACAATACAATCAGCTGATTGCCAGAAGAGTCAGAGAATGTAATGTATATTGTGAGGTACTCCCACACAATACAAGCCTTGACCGCATAAAAGAATTAGCTCCAAAGGGTATCATATTTACAGGAGGTCCTGCAAGTGTATATGCAACAGATGCACCCAGCTGCGATCCTGATTTATTTACATTAGGAATTCCCGTACTTGGTATCTGTTATGGCTGCCAGTTGATGACACATCTGTTAGACGGTAAAGTATCCAAAGCTCCTGTAAGAGAATATGGTCGTACAGAAATAAATTGTACAACCTCCTCAAAATTATTTGATGGCGTATCTGAGCAGACAATCTGCTGGATGAGTCACACAGATTATGTAGAAAAACTCCCTGAAGGCTTTAAAGTAATTGCGAATTCAGATTCCTGCCCTATTGCAGCAATTGAAAATGAAGCAAGAAATCTTTATGGTGTACAGTTCCATCCAGAAGTAGTTCACACTCCTGAAGGAACAAAAATGCTCCATAACTTCTTATATAAAGTATGCAACTGCTCCGGTGACTGGTTAATGTCCTCCTTCGCAGAAGAAATGGTTGCTTCCTTAAAAGAAAAGATTGGTGACAAAAAGGTTCTTTGCGCATTATCCGGTGGTGTTGACTCCTCCGTGGCAGCTGTTATGATCAGTAAAGCAGTTGGCAAGCAGTTGACCTGTATCTTTGTTGACCACGGCTTACTTCGTAAGAACGAGGGTGACGAGGTTGAGCAGATCTTCACTACACAGTTTGATGTGAACTTCGTTCGTGTAAATGCACAGCAACGTTTTTATGATAAATTAGCTGGTGTTGATGATCCAGAAACTAAGAGAAAAATTATCGGTGAAGAATTCATTCGTGTATTCGAAGAAGAAGCAAAGAAAATCGGTACTGTAGACTTCTTAGTACAGGGTACCATTTATCCAGACGTAATCGAAAGCGGTCTTGGAAAGTCAGCTGTCATTAAGAGCCATCATAACGTAGGCGGACTACCTGACTATGTAGATTTCAAAGAAATCATCGAACCACTTCGTAACTTATTCAAGGATGAAGTTCGTAAAGCTGGCTTAGAACTTGGAATTCCAGAAAAATTAGTATTTAGACAGCCTTTCCCTGGTCCAGGACTTGCAATTCGTATCATTGGTGATATCACTCCTGAAAAAGTAGTTATCCTACAGGATGCTGATTATATCTACCGTGAAGAGATTGCAAAAGCTGGCTTAGACAGAAGCATCGGTCAGTACTTCGCCGTACTTACTAATCTTCGCTCCGTGGGTGTT
>JASGEU010000003.1:0-7582 GCA_047606065.1 Mobilitalea sp. | reverse complement strand
GGTGTATCTATGTTCAGATGGCGCAGACCGGCAAACCTTATTTGTGTTTTTTCAAATAAGGTTTGGTAAGGCAAGTCCAGATGAATATAGATACACCCACATCCATCTCTCACTAATACCCAATTTTTAGTATAATATATTTACTAAACAAATACTATGACAAGGCGGACATGTTTTAGCACGAAAGTGACACTTGTTAACGATTAGCGCAATAAAAATCAAATATTGACATACACAGCAATAGAAATAATATTTAGAAAAATTATAATAAAATAAGATGAGATAAGCAGATGCTTTTGGCTATTTCATACATATGAAATCAATAGGAGAAAAGAGATTTCTAAAAAAAATTGTAAGAGTTGCTTAAATGAAAGCAGGAGGTGTTGTTGTTTTGAAATATGGATATTTTGATAATGACAAAAGGGAATATGTGATTGATCGGCTTGATTTGCCAACTTCATGGACGAACTATCTGGGTGTAAAGGATATGTGCGCGGTGGTAAATCATACGGCTGGTGGATATATGTTTTATAAGTCACCGGAGTTCCATCGTATTACACGTTTTCGTGCAAACAGTGTACCAATGGATCGTCCAGGTCATTATGTTTATTTACGTGATGATGAAAGTGGAGATTATTGGAGTGTGTCCTGGCAGCCAGTAGGAAAATCATTTGAGGAAGCAAAATATCAGTGCAGACATGGTCTTTCCTATTCAAAATATTCTTGTAATTATAATGAAATAGAGGCAGAACAGACCTTATTCATACCAATAGAAGATTCCGTAGAGCTATGGGATGTAAAACTTAAAAATAATGATACAAAACCTAAAAATATCAGTGTATTTTCCTATCTGGAGTTTTCCTATCACCACATTGATATGGATAACCGTAATTTCCAGATGAGCAACTATGCAGCAGGATCTTCTTACGCAGAAGGTATCATTGAACATGATTTATTCTATGAGGAGTTTGGGTATCAATATTTTACTTCTAACTTTGAACCGGACAGCTTTGATTGCCTTCGTGATAAGTTTATAGGACTCTATCATACAGAAAGCAATCCGACAGCAGTGGAAAAAGGTATTTGCGGTGGAACCTTTGAGAAGGGTAACAATCATTGTGGTTCCTTACATAAAAAACTTGTTTTGCAGCCTGGTGAGGAAGTTAGAATTATCTTCATGCTTGGAGAAGGCAACAGAGAAGCAGGAAAGAAGATAAGAAATAAGTATTCTGAACTTCAAAATGTTGATAAAGCTTTTGAACAACTGGCAGACTTCTGGAGTACCAAGTTAAATAAACTGCAGATTCAGACTCCAAATGAGGGGATGAATACTTTAATTAATACCTGGACGTTATATCAAGCAGAAATTAATATCATGTTCTCGAGATTTGCCTCCTTTATTGAGGTGGGTGGAAGAACTGGTCTTGGTTACCGTGATACTTCACAGGACTCCATGACAGTACCACATTCTAATCCTGCAAAATGTAAGCAGAGAATTGTCGAGCTGCTTCGTGCATTGGTATCTACCGGCTATGGGCTTCATTTATTCCAACCGGAATGGTTCGAGCCGAATAATGACTTAAAACCCTTTAAGTCACCCACAGTAATACCTACACCAAATAAGGACGATATGATTCATGGTATTGATCAGGCTTGTTCCGATGACGCACTCTGGCTAGTAAGCTCGATTGTTGAATATGTGAAGGAAACAGGCGAATTTGAGTTCTTAGATGAAATTATTACCTATGCCGATGGCGGCAGCGGTTCCGTATATGAGCATATGACCAGAATTCTTGATTTCTCAGGCGAACAGGTTGGTATGACAGGAATATGTAAAGGTCTTCGTGCGGACTGGAATGACTGTCTCAATCTTGGCGGCGGTGAAAGTGCTATGGTTTCCTTCTTGCTCTACTGGGCACTTGGTAATTTCTTAGAGGTTGCGAAATATTTAAATAGGGTCGAAGATGTTAGTCATTACAGCGCTATGATGGACAGAGTAAAAGAAGTATGTGATAAGGAACTCTGGGATAAGGAATGGTATATCAGAGGTATTACAAAGAATGGCAAAAAGATTGGAACTATTGAGGATAAGGAAGGTAAGATTCATCTGGAATCCAATGCCTGGGCGGTACTTTCCGGGGTTGCTACAGAGGAGAAGGGAATTCAGGCGATGGATTCCATTGATGAGCACTTATTTACTCCTTATGGTATTATGCTGAATGGTCCTTCCTATACTGTGCCGGATGATGATATTGGCTTTATTACAAGAGTGTATCCTGGACTAAAGGAAAATGGAGCAGTATTCAGCCATCCAAATCCCTGGGCCTGGGCAGCAGAATGCAAGCTTGGACGTGGTGATCGTGCGATGAAATTCTATGATGCGTTATCACCCTATAACCAAAATGACCTGATTGAAATTCGTGAAGCAGAACCATATTCCTATTGTCAGTTTATCATGGGAAAAGAACATACAGCCTTTGGCCGTGCAAGACATCCGTTTATGACGGGAACCGGCGGCTGGGCATATTTCTCCGCAACTAGATATATTCTGGGTGTTCGTCCGCAGTTTGAGGAGTTATTAATTGATCCTTGTATTCCTGCTGACTGGACTACCTTTACCATTAATCGTGAATGGCGTGGAGCAAATTACAAAATTACAGTTCTTAACCCGGAAGGTGTTATGAAAGGTGTTAAGGAAATTAAAATAAACGGCAAAATAACAGACAAAATTATGGTTCAGCCAAGTGGCTCACAGAATGAAATTACAGTGGTCATGGGGAAATAAGGAGGCATCTTATGATTAAATTTGGTACCGGTGGTTGGAGAGCAATCATAGGCGATGAGTTTACAAAGACAAACATTCAGATTCTATCCAAGGCATTGGCTACAAAAATGAAGGATGAAGGTTTAGCAGAGAAAGGAATTGTACTTGGTTATGACCGACGCTTCCTTTCAAAGGAAGCAATGAGATGGGCAGCAGAGGTTTTTGCAGCAGAAGGCATTAAATCTTATTTGATTAATAAATCTTCTCCCACGCCTTTGATTATGTATTATGTTATGAAATATGACTATCCTTACGGTATGATGATTACTGCAAGTCATAACCCTGCGATTTATAACGGTATTAAGGTATTTACTCAAGGCGGCAGAGATGCTGATGAATTCCAGACTCAGGAAATTGAGAATTATATCAGCCATACAGAAGAAACAGGCATTAACACATTAGAATACTGCAAAGCTCTTAATTCAGAGTTAGTATATGAAATTAACCCAATGAATGAGTATATCGATAACATTATTGAAGAAGTGGATATGCAGGCAATCAGGGATTGTGGGCTTAGAATCGCATTAGATCCCATGTATGGTGTAAGTGAAACTTCACTTAGAACAATTTTGCTCACAGCCAGATGCGAAGTAGCAATCATTCATGACAGGCATGACACTTTATTTGGCGGAAAGTTGCCATCTCCATCAGCAGCTACACTTCGAAGCCTTCAAAATTATGTAATAGATCATCATAGTGATATTGGTATTGCAACGGATGGAGATGCGGATCGTATCGGTGTAATCGATGACAATGGAAAGTTCCTTCATCCGAATGATATCCTGGTACTCCTGTATTACTATCTTTCAAAATATAAGGGCTGGCGTGGCCCGGCAGTACGTAATATAGCGACAACTCATTTACTGGATAAGGTGGCAGAGAGCTTTGGTGAAAAATGTTACGAGGTGCCAGTTGGGTTTAAGCATATTTCCGCTAAAATGAATGAAACGAATGCAATCATAGGTGGTGAATCCTCCGGTGGATTAACTGTAAGAGGACATATCAAAGGCAAGGATGGTGTATATGCAGCAGCGTTATTGGTAGAAATGATTGCAGTAATTGGAAAGAAACTGTCTGAAATCTATGCGGATATCGTTGCCGAGTACGGCACTTACTATATGGAAGAAAAGGACTATTCCTTCAGTCAGGAGAAGAAGGAAGAAATCTTCCAGAAGCTTATGTTAGATAAGTTAATTCCTGAATTACCCTTTGAGACAACAAAAATATCCTATCTGGATGGCTGTAAGATCTGTTTTGATAATGGCGGCTGGGTAATTGCGCGTTTTTCTGGTACCGAGCCCTTGCTTCGAATTTTCTGTGAGATGCCAGATGCAGAGTCTGCAAAAAAGATATGTGATATCTTTGAGGAATTTCTTGAGCTTTATAATAATTGTTAGTATCACAGTAAAAATTATGTTACAATAAAGTGGGTTATCCGATAACGATAACCCACTTTTTATAGGTAATATATATCTTAAAACACCATTATTGAACGATGGTGTTTTAAGATATATAAGAGTGAATTTAATGGTAAAATTATTTAATTAAAACTTTATTACATGGAGGTGTTTTGATGAAGAAAAGTGTTTCCCTTAGAAGACGTCTTTTGTTCCTGGTGGTGGCTCTGTGGATGTTTCCGGTTATTTTTATCTATTCTTTTATGACAATCTCATATCGCCATGACATTATAAAGAAAACAAAAATATTAATGGAAGAGAGTCTTAAGAACTTTACGTATTTTAATGCACAGCGTATTGAGGAAGCAATTGACGCATCAAAGAATACCTCCTATGAACAGATCATCGAAAAAGCATGGCTTAAATACCAAAAAGAAAAGATGTCAAAGTCAGAGTTATATCGTGAGATTACAGGTAACCTCACAAGCAAATATTATAACAATAGCCGATATGAAATTGCAGTGTTCTATCTGGCAGAGGAACCGGATCGAATTTATTATACGAAACAGAAGGAAAGCAACTACATTGATATTTACAAAAAAGAAGTTGAAAATACTGCACAGAAAATAACTGCGATGGATTCCTCAGATGCACATGTGAGAGTAATCAATGGCAGAATATATATCATACGAAACCTATATACCTTAACAAACTATACAAAGTTCGGAACCCTGGTTCTTGAATTAAATAAGAATAAATTGATAGATGGTATCTCATTAAATAAGGATTATGAATTTGCATTCTATATTAATGATACTGACTCCAGGATTTCCTTTGATAACAAGCTTGAGGAAGAGAGCAGAATTGGTATCATAAATAAGTTGACCGAGGCATATTCGATTACAAACAATCGAAAAACCATAGAGGCACAGGATATTAATTATCAAGGAATGATTTATCAGCAGAAATTTGATGACTTTCACTTTGGCGCAATTATGGTGGCGGATGAGACTGTAATTTTCTCTGAATTGACTAATTTATATTTTGTAATGGTTTTCATCATGCTAATTGTTATTCCTATCTTTATTTATATGCTGTATTTCATCTCTCATCATATTAGTAAGCCTATGAGCCGCATGATTGATGCAGCAAGAACACTGGAAAAAGGGGATATTGGTAAGCAGATTTCCGGTAAGGAAATGCCAAACAAGGAATTCGATGTTTTACAGGTATCCTTTAATCAGATGTCCTCAAGGATAAAGTATTTATTTGATTATGCTTATAGTGAAAAGCTGGCAAGAAAAGACGCTAAGATTATTGCTTTGCAATCTCAAATTAACCCGCATTTTTTAAATAATACGTTGGAAATGATGAATTGGCAGGCAAGAATGGCAGGGGATGTTGCAGTTTCCAAGATGATAGAAGCACTGGGTACCTTGTTAAATTATAGTATGGATCGAAGTAATAAGAAGCTGATTAATCTATCGGAAGAACTTCGGTGTGTGGATGCGTATTGCTATATAATTTCCATGCGCTTTGGTAAGCGTCTAAAGATAGAGAAGGAAGTAGATGAAAGTCTGTTACAGGTTCAAGTTCCGCAGCTAATTATGCAGCCGTTAATTGAAAATGCAGTAGTACACGGAGTAGAGACAGTGAAAACGGGTACCATTCAGATTAAGGTTTTTAAAGAATCCGAAAATGCGGTTCTGCAAATTATTAATACAGGAAGATTTATGAATAGTGAAGATGTTAACCGTGTTGAGGCTATTTTGAATGGAAATTATGTCCAAAGCAAGGAGGAAAGGGCAGGGCATAAATCAATGGGTATTCGCAATGTAAATGAAAGAATTAAGCTTATTTATGGTGAGGAATATGGACTGACGATTCTTCCGATCGGAGAGAATGAAACTGCTTCTACAATTAAGATACCTTTGGAGTATGATGATAACAAGGAAAGTACAAAAGGACCAGACATTTTTTAGCAGTTCGGAAAACCATTATAAAAATAAACAATATTATTGCATTATTTTGTTTTTAAGATAGCAAGAATAAACAAATAATGTCAAGTTGAACTAAAGTAATTTGTGTATCATGTATTTATAATATAAGTATCCCAAGAGATGATAAGTTTCTCTTTTGGACATCTATATTATAATTTTAGGAGGGTATATTATGAAAAAAATGAAAAAAGTATTATCCGTGTTGCTTGTATTTGCACTTGTAATGTCATTTACTGCATGTGCTAAGAATGAGGGTAATACCGGTACGAAAACAGAAGATACTTCCAAAGACGATGCGACAAAAGCACCAACAGATGCTCCAGAAGCTACTGAGCCAGCAGCGAAAAACCCTGTTACATTAACTACAGTTTCCATGTATGGTGGTACAGATCCTAACGCTGCTAATTATCAGGCTTTTAATGAACAGTTTATGAAAGACTATGATTACATAACAATTGAAGATGATTCTCAATCCGCTGACCAGGATTGGAAAACTAAAATCGCAGCTGACTTCGCAGTTGGCAACGAACCAGATGTTATCCAATACTTTACCGATGCAAATGCAAGTGATGTTTTAGCTGCAGACAAATTTGTAACAGTAGATGAAATCAAAGCAGTATATCCTGAATATGCAGGAGATACCCTTGACTCTGCACTTGCTGCATCTGCTAACCCAGATGGCGTTTCCAGAGCAGTTCCTACTACAGGATATTGGGAAGGACTTTTCGTTAATAAGGATTTATTTGATCAATATCAGTTAGAGTTACCTACTGATTGGGATAAATTATTAAAGGCAATCGATGTATTCAAACAGAATGATATCGTTCCTATCGCAGTTTCCTTAAATAATGTTCCTCATTACTGGATTGAGTTCTTAATGCTCGCAGCAGCAGGTCCTGATGGATATAAAGCAGTTCCTGAAACCGCTCCGGAAGATTGGTGTAAAGGACTTGATTTATTCAAGACTTTAAGAGATTTAGGTGCATTCCCAGTTGATACAGATACAATTGACAATGATTTTGCTGGTGAGTTATTTAAGAACAAACAGGCTGCTATGCAGTTAGATGGTTCCTGGTATGCAGGTGGTATTCCAGATCAGGATAATACAGTTCTTGTATCCTTCCCTACCGTTCCAGGTGGCAAGGCAGAAGCTGGCTTTATCGTTGGTGGTATCTCCTCCGGTTTCTATATTACTAAGAAGGCTTGGGAAGATCCAGATAAGAGAGATGCAGCAGTTAAATTCGTTATGGCACATACTTCTTCCGCAGCAGTTCAGGTATACTGGAATGGTAATGGTCAGGCAGCAGCAGCTGTAACAGCAGTAGATAACATGACTCCACTTGGTGTTTCCGGTATGGAAT
>JASGEU010000002.1:0-7588 GCA_047606065.1 Mobilitalea sp. | reverse complement strand
TTTTATTAATTTAGCTGGTGGTCTGACAAAGGAGGCGGCAGCTGATTATATCAACCAAGCAAAGTCCGTAGAGGATGGTCAACGTATTTATGTTATGAATAAAGCAGAATTAGAGAGCCTGACCTTGGAGCAACGGATTGAGGGGGAAGAAGTTACTACAAGTAGCACAGAGGAAACTGCCACTTCACTTATCAACATTAATACGGCAAGCTTTGAGGAGCTAATGAGTTTATCGGGAATTGGTCAAGCTAAGGCAAACAGCATTATTGCTTACCGTGAAAAAAATGGAAAGTTTAAAACAATTGAAAATCTTATGGATATACCTGGAATTAAAGAGGGATTATTTCAACAGATTTCCCATATGATAGTTGCAAATTAGCTACCATATACGCTATAGTAGTATTAACTTGATTTTTTGTATAATTGTTGGTTGTATAATGCAAGGGGGGACAGAAAATCTCTTTGCATTGTGCAATCACTTAATAAATATTTGCCTGCAGCTAAAAGTCTGCAGGTACCTAGAAAGGTATGGTTATTATATGGCTAAAAAGGTACTTGTGGTAGATGATGAAAAATTAATTGTAAAAGGTATTCGTTTCAGCCTGGAACAGGATGGCATGGAAGTTGACTGCGCCTATGATGGAGAAGAAGCGCTGGAAGCAGCCAAAAAAAAGGAATATGATGTGGTATTATTAGATGTGATGTTGCCTAAGTTCAATGGGTTTGAGGTTTGCCAGCAGATCAGAGAGTTTTCTATGATGCCAATCATCATGTTGACTGCAAAAGGTGATGATATGGATAAAATTCTTGGCCTTGAATACGGGGCGGATGATTATATTACAAAGCCCTTTAATATTCTGGAGGTTAAGGCTCGAATTAAGGCAATTATTCGTCGTAACAGCAAAGCGTCTTCTACCAGTACCCAGGCAGCAAAGCTTATAACCTTTGGTGATATGAAAATAGACTGTGAGAACAGGAGAGTTCATATCGCGGGTAAGGAAGTTAATTTGACGGCAAAGGAATTTGACCTGTTGGAATTATTGGTGTTTAATCCTAATAAGGTATACAGTCGTGAGAATTTATTGAATATCGTCTGGGGCTATGATTATCCAGGTGATGTTAGAACTGTGGATGTTCATATCCGCAGATTGCGTGAGAAGATTGAAACCAATCCGAGCGAACCAAAATATATACATACAAAATGGGGTGTAGGATATTTTTTCCAAAATCAAGAGTAAGTTAAGAATATTTAATAGTATGAGAGTTTATCTTCTGGTAGTATTTATATTACTGGGTGTAGTTCCATTGACTATTTTTACTTACGTCCTATTAAATAACTACGAAGATAAAGCGATTCAAAATAAAACTGTGGAGTTACAAAGCCAGGGCAAAAGTTTATCGAATAAAATTGGACAAAGCGAAAACCTGGCGAAAGGAATTAATCCCGACCTTGAAGTAGAAATTGCAAGAATTGCAGATATCTATAATGGCAGGATTATTTTAGTAAGTGATAAATTAAATATTGTAAATGATACCTATTCCCTGGAAGAAGGGAAAATACTGATTTCCTCGGATGTTGTCCAGTGTTTAAGTGGAATTAGTACGCAACCGGTACATGATAGAAAAACTCATTTTCTAAGACTCAATTACCCAATCACTCATAATAATGATAAGCAAATTATGGGTGTTATTGTTATGACTTTTTCTACAAAGGATATTGAGAGCATAAAAGAAAGTTTAGAGCAGCGAGTTTATTTATTTGCCATTACTTTAGCGGTATTAATTTTTGTATTTGCGATCTATTTTTCAGGTATTTTAACAAAGCCGCTAACGAATGTTGTGAATTCCATTGATCGAATAACGGATGGTTATTTGGAAGAAAGTGTATCCATTAAGGGGTATAATGAAATTGAAAAAATTTCTGATTCTTTTAACCATATGATTAGCCAGATGCAAAAGCTTGAAAATTCAAGACAGGAGTTTGTATCAAATGTCTCCCATGAATTGAAAACACCAATTACTTCAATCAAAGTTCTTGCAGATTCCCTTGTTATGCAGGAGGATGTACCGATTGAACTTTATCGGGAATTTCTTCTGGACATTACCGATGAAATTGAAAGAGAGAACAAAATAATCAATGACTTATTATCATTGGTAAAATTGGACAAGACAGCAGGGGATATGAATATAACGGCAATTAATATCAATGAATTGCTGGAACAAATTCTAAAGAGGCTGCGGCCAATCGCGAAAAGACAGAACATTGAGATGATTTATGAAAGCTTTCGACCAGTAATCGCTGAAGTGGATGAAGTTAAGCTGTCGCTTGCTATTTCTAATCTGATTGAAAATGCCATTAAATATAATGTAGAGGATGGATGGGTTAGAGTCTCTTTGAATGCAGATCATAAGTACTTTTTTGTTAAGGTTTCTGATTCAGGAATAGGAATTCCCGAATCAGCGCAGGACTCCATCTTTGAACGCTTCTATAGAGTTGATAAAGCCAGGTCAAGAGAGACTGGCGGAACAGGATTAGGCTTATCCATCACAAAGAATGTAATTCAGATGCATCGGGGAGCAATTAAGGTATACAGCAAAGAAGGGGAAGGGACGACCTTTAATGTTAGAATTCCGATGAATTATGTAGTATAAATGCAGGAAATGCCAGTTGTAATGGCAGAATTGAGGGAATAATGTATAGAAATTTAACCATGTTACTTTTTGTCCTCGTTATTGGGGTGTTTACTGGCTGCAGTAATAATCGAAACACAAAAGATGATACATCCATTATAGATGTTTATTATATTGATACAAAGTCCCTGGGTCTTGCAAGTGAACAATATGAGTTGATTGGATCAGAACCAAATGAGCAAGTCGATGAGTTGATGTATATGATCAAGAAAGCACCTGAAAATCTGACCTATAAGAGTGTTTTACCGGATAAATTGACTTATAGCTGCGACTATAATGGGGATAATAGTCTGACAATTAATTTTGATACTACTTACAATGAGCTTTCAGGAATATCAGAAGTTTTAAGCAGAGCAGCAATTGTAAAAACCTTAGGGCAGTTGGATGTGATAGAAACTATTCAATTTAAGGTTAATGGCAGCCCTCTCATTGATTCTAACGGTGAAATTGTTGACTCCATGTCAGTAGAAGACTTCGTGGATAATGCTAACACAAACACAAACTATAAAGTTAAATTGTATTTTGCTAATCAAGAGGGAGATGCCCTCATTGGTTACGAAACCAGCATTAATTATACTGGAACCAGCTCTTTGGAAGAATTGGCTATCAACAAGCTGATTGAAGGTCCCAAGAACATTGCAATGTTAAGTACGATGCCGGAAGGTACAAAGTTACTCCATATCTCTAAAAGTGATGGAATCTGCACGGTTGATTTTAATGAGGCGTTTTTAGAAAAGGTTCCTGACGTTAAACCAGTGGTTACGATTAACTCAATTGTAAATACGTTGGTAGAACTACCGGATATTAATAAGGTTCAATTTACCATTAAAAGTAAAACGGTAGAAACCTATGGGGATGTCATCGATTTTGACGGGCTCTTTGAGCGTAATTTGAATTTAATTAAGTCTACAGAATAAGAACTTATGATTATATAGAGGTGTGATAGCCAAACATGTTAACAATTGCTTAGTTATCACACATTTATAAAAAGAGCGATAAGGGAGGGGTGTTATTGATAAGACGACCAATGGTAGGGATGCTTGGAGCATACCTTGCCGGGCTATTTCTGGCATGGTACAATGTTTCCTTGCCTTATATTTTCTTGTTTATTTTAATTAGCTATTTAATACTTTTGCTTATTAATTTCATACGATGGAAAAAAGCTAAGGGACTACTGGACACATTTTTATGGAGTCTTCCAATATTTTTTCTATTAGGATTTCATATTACACAGGTAAGGCTTCAAGTTCCTGCTATATATAACATCTTTGAGGAAGAACTTCCTTGTGAAGTAACTGGTCAAATTACATTGATTGTTGATAAACCAACGGGAAAAGCAATCTATCTAAAGAATAATCAAATCTATGTGAATAATGAAACTTCCTATCTTTCTGAACAACTTCTTATTTATTCTTCCGATACCTCTGATTTTTTAATTGGCAATAAAATTAAAGTGGAAGGTACTCTAATCAAATTTTCAGCTCCATCAAATCCCGGTCAATTTAATGAACAACTTTATTATCTGATTGAAAATATAGATTTCAAAATGTATGCAGAGAAAATAACAATTATTGACCCCAGATATTCAGGGTATCGACAGTTTTTATTGGATCGAAAGAAGAGTTTAGTCTCGGTATATTCAAAACTGCTTTCTGACAAGGAATCCGGTGCGTTAATTGCTATGCTTTTGGGAGAAAAACAATTGCTCCAAGAAGATATTAAAGATCTTTATCAAAACAATGGGATTGCACATCTGCTTGCAATATCTGGCTTGCACATATCCTTACTAGGAATGTTCGTCTATAAACTAATGAGATGGTCTAAGGTACCAGGCATCTTTGCAACAATTCTTTCTATTCTTTTCATCTATAGCTACGGTGTTCTTACTAATTTCAGTGTATCCACACAACGTGCAGTAATTATGATGATGATACTTTTACTTGCTGCCATTCCCGGAAAAACTTATGATATGATTTCTGCAACAGCGTTGAGTGCCTTTGTCATCCTTGTACATAACCCTCTCCAGATTTTTAGCGCAGGATTTCTTCTATCTTACGGGGCAGTAATTGGTATTGCTGTAATATATCCGTCACTGAAAAAACTGACAAAATTGGAACATCCCATCTTAAATAGTCTATTCCTAAGTCTTAGCGCGCAGCTAACCACAACTCCTTTTGTTCTTTTTTATTTTTACCAATTACCAACCTATGGAATTATAATAAATTTGATTGTTCTGCCTTTTGTAACCGTTCTAACTTTAAGTTCTATTTTAGCAGGAATTGTAGGACTTATTTATCTTCCAGCAGGTGTGGTTTTAATTGGAGCTACGAATTATATACTACAGTTTTATGAAGTAGTTTGTAGAGTGGCTGCTAAATTGCCGTTTAATCTTTTGACTCTAGGAAAGCCTTCTGTGATATCAATTTTGATATATGTGCTTATTTTAGTAGTGTTTGTATTTAGTGTGAAAAAAAGTAAATCAAAGTTCTTATATCTGCTGCCAACTTTGTCAATGCTTGTATTTTTAATACCAAAACCAAATGATGGACTAACTGTAACCTTTCTGGATGTGGGACAGGGGGATTCCATTTTTATAAAAAGTGATTCAGGATCAAATTATCTGGTTGATGGTGGCAGCAGTAATATAAAGAAGGTGGGAGAATATCGGATAAAACCTTTCTTACTCTCACAAGGAATCAGTAAGTTGGACTATGTGATTGTCACTCATTCTGATAATGACCACATCAGTGGAATTAAAGAGTTGCTAGAAGAGGAACAAGTAAAAATGGATACATTATTACTTCCATATCTCAAAGAAGATTATCTTAAAGAGAATGATACTGCTTATTTAGAACTAAAGGAACTGGCATTATCAAAGGGAATTTCTGTGCAATATATTAAGG
This sequence comes from Mobilitalea sp., assembly GCA_047606065.1. Classification (GTDB taxonomy): domain Bacteria; phylum Bacillota; class Clostridia; order Lachnospirales; family Lachnospiraceae; genus Mobilitalea. The sequence goes on along the minus strand of JASGEU010000002.1, from coordinate 1,994 downwards.
CAGGCGACTACATAACGGATGATAAACTGCAACTGTTATGTCTTCATCCGTCACCGGAATTTGAACCAACCTCTGTTAATTCTTATTCGACGGTGCTTAGTATTTCCTATGTGGATTTCGACCTGTTATTAACTGGAGATTTAGAAAAAGGCGGGGAGACTGCGCTGACAAGATTACTAAAGCAGTCGTATATAGATGATACAACTGTGAAACTACCAGAAACTTATGAGGTTTTGAAGGTAGCTCATCATGGCTCAAAGTACTCAACCAGTATTGATTTTCTAAAGGCGGTATCGCCCTCCTATTCCATAATCTCCTGCGGTATTGATAATTCCTATGGACATCCCAATGAAGAGACACTAAATCGCCTTTTAGAGAGTGGCAGCAGGATTCTTAAAACAACGGAAAGCGGAGCAGTCACGATTATAACGGGTGGGGAAAGAATGAGGATAGAAGAGTATATAAAGGGCTCTGTAGAATAAAGATTATGCTTCAGAACCCCGGTCTTAGTTCTAATAAAAATATGCGTGCTATGTTTTCTGAAAATAAATAACAACTCCCTTTTTAATTTCCTGAAAGCACGGACAACTAAAATAAGATTGGATGGTAACATGATGTTAAATGAAACCAAGCGATTCTTTTTTCACAGAAGGTCATTACCTATCCACAAGGAGAGTATGAATTGAAAGATAATCCAGTTGAGATTACTTTAGTAATTTGATATTTCTATTTATTTAGTAAATACTTTTCTTCTGCTTGTCTTACAAGTTTATCAAGGTTAGGAGTTTTAATGTTTGATGTTACTTTCAATTTATAAAGTTCATCATAAAAGGCTTTAATCTCTATAAAACTACTTTCCGATTGTTTTACCATAGGAGTAAGGTGAAATAGTTTATAAAAGAGAAAATTTATGAATTCATGCTTTCTAGCAAAATCTGCTTGACCTTTAGGGATATTTTTATAACCCAAGCTGGTAAGTAGATCAAATCCTTCATGCATTGCCTGTACAACCTCTTTTAGTAAAGTATTATCTTTTCCGGCAGATTTGTAGTCATAATCTTTTATAAAATGTGCAAGATTTAAAGGTAACACATAGATAATGTGATTTTTAAACCAAGCATCTATATCATCTTGAAAAGTTAGCTTATATTTTGTTTTTGCAAATATATCTTCTAACATTGTTTGAAAATTGATTCTTTCGCCAAGAGCGCCTAAAACCATTTCACCAGCATTAGTTCTTAAAACTGTTATATGGTCATTATATTTTCTTCCGCCGCTCATTTGGAAGCCAAAAGCAATATTTTTTTCATTAATGCTACTAGACTTCAGATATTCCTTCATTTCGGCAGGGTTGAAATTATTACCTATTAACAAAATATTTTTCGTTTCATTCTTAGCCAAAACAGGCAAAACAGATTTAAAATCAGTATATTTCATAACAACAAAAATAACATCATATACATCGTGAGGTTCTAGTTCAGTAATTACCTTAACTTTATCTATAGTTGTTTTTCGCTGAATGAAATGCCTTATAACTATTCCTTCTTCCTTGAATTTTTTAGCTCGTTCACCTCTAGCTAATATAGTTACATCATTTTCGCCATTTACTAATGTATGAGCTAATAAACTTCCTTGGTTTCCCATACCATAAACTAATACTCGCACTTAATTATCCTCCTCTATATAATATAGTTAACATTATTGATTTTTGTACAATGGTTGCTTAATGATCAATTGTTTATTATAATTAAATCATCAAATGCTGTTGAACTCAATACGCAGATTTTTGATACTGTTCAATATTCAACAGCATAAAAAAATTGTTCATTAAGGAAGGTATTAAAGTGGATAGAAGGCAACAAAAATCTCAAAAAATAATTATAGATGCATTTTTTGAACTATAAAAAGAAAAGGATATTGAAAAAATATCTATGAATCAAATAGCAGAAAAAGCAAATGTTAATAGAGGGACAATTTATTTAAACTTTACGGAT